>NZ_JAVIWQ010000002.1:1810898-2112714 GCF_034313965.1 Herbaspirillum sp. RTI4 | reverse complement strand
CTACAGCGAATGTAGGCGTTTGTCTTACAAATTAGTATTCGTCAGATTCAGCGCAGTAGGACTATATCGATGAGGGGCTTGGAGACGGCATCTTCGCAAGAAGGTGTTGCGAGAAGATGATACAAAATGTGTTTTTTAGACAATCAAATTGATTGCTGAAAAAATGCTTTTTGTTGATTTTTTGTCACAAAATCAGTCATCTTGCTGCGATGTCAAAAGAATGCAGTGGATTTCGCTAACAATACGGCTGCGTCCTGACATGCTCATATCATCTCAAATCCAGCGCAAAACAAAGCGTCGAACAGAGCTTACATTCTTAAAAATGCCTGCTCCATATCGGCAATCAAATCCTCAACGGCTTCCAGTCCGACATTCATCCGAACCAATTGACCTTGATGCGCCCAGTTTTTACGCATCGTATGCACCCGATAAGGCACGCACAGGCTGGCAGCACCGCCCCAGCTAAAGCCGATTTTGAACAACTGCAAGCTTTCGACGAAGCGATCGGTCTGCTCTTCCGTATAGCGCGGGTCGAAAACGACGGAAAACAAGCCAGCGGCACCCGTAAAGTCGCGCTTCCAGTTTTCATGGCCGGGGCAATCGGCAAAGGCCGGGTGCAGCACAGTGGCAATTTCGGTACGCGTCTGTAGCCAGGCAGCCAGCTTTCTGGCGGCGCTATCGTGGGCGTCGAAACGCAGCTTCATGCTCGGCAAGCTGCGCAGTATCAGGTACACGTCATCCATCCCCACACCCAGCCCCAGCAGCATATGGGCGCGCTCAATTTTTTGATGCAGTTCCGGATCGCAGGTGATCGCAGCGCCCATCAGCACGTCAGACCCGCCCGACTGATATTTGGTCAGCGCCTGCATCGTGATATCGATCCCATGCGCAAACGGCTTGAACGCCAGCCCGGCAGACCAGGTATTGTCCAGCGCAACCGGAACGCCACGTTCATGCGCCGCGCGGCAAATGGCGGGAATATCCGGCACTTCCATCGTGACCGAACCGGGTGCCTCGGTCCAGATCAGCCGGGTATTGGGAAGGATGAGATCGGCAATTCCCGCGCCGATCAGAGGATCGTAGGTCCGCACCGTGATGCCGAAATCGCGCCGCAGCCAATGACCCAGTTCGCCACTTGGGCCATAGGCATTTTCCGGTATCAGGAGATCGTCACCGCTTTTGAGCAAAGCAAAATTGACCATCGCAATCGCCGCCAGACCGCTCGGGGCCAGACGGCAATACTTGCCGCCTTCGATTTCGGCCAGCCGACCCTCTAGCGCGAAGGACGTTGGCGTGCCGTGGAGTCCGTAGGTATAGGAATTTTTTTCCTGCCAGTTTCGGGCGCGCATGGACGCCAGATCCTTGAACAGAATAGTGGAAGCGTGATGGATAGGGACGGACAAAGCCTCAAAACCGGCAGGTGCCTCATAGTCGCTGTGAATCATGGTGGTTTGCAAAGCGGGCTTGTTCACTGATGACCTCGTTTCAATCGATGATGACCGGCGTACCGCACTGATAACGGACGCCGGTGGGAATTCCCTCCCTATCGCCGGGTTCAATCTGACCGCTTACGCTGGCAAACTGTCTGGAGCCACTGCTACAGCCGCTGCTACAACCACTGTGAGCGTTTATTGTCCCGGCGTGTATTTACGTCGTATCCCCGGCAAAGGTAGCGAAGAAGCTGGACGGCGCTCTTCGGCCGTCAGCACAAACGGCTTACTGACATCGCCATCGTCGGAAGTCCAGGTGCCGCTCAGAGTCGTCCCGGTCAACTTGCCTTGCCACTGACCGGATACATCGCGACCGTTGGCCGATTCTTCCATGACCAGATCGTCTTGCTCGAACTCGCCGGCGAGAAGGATTTGTTTTGGCTGTCCGAGGAAAAAGTAGGTCCCTTCGACACTTTCTTTTTCATCAGTCTTTGGGTGCAAATACACTTGTATGGAAGCGTCGCCAAGCAAGCCGTTCAATACCACTGGCCGCGACAGCAAAGTGCCGAGTGCCGAGCTTGCGGCAGGGACTACGACAGTCGCAACAGGTGGATTGGACGCTGAGGCCGCCAACGGGCCGGCCGACCCGGTCGTCATATCAGCAGCGATCGCTACGCCCGATACTGCGGCAGACACCAACAAAACAAGGCTTACCGACAAAGCACGCATGATCAGGCCGCAGCCCACAGGTCATGCGCGTCAGCGGCAGTGACGGTGACGTCGACAAAGCTGCCGACAGTCAGTTTTTTATGCGGTTCAAACGGAGGCTTGACGTAGACAACGCCATCGATTTCAGGCGCATCGGCACTGGACCGACCGATGCCGCCGGTGCGATCAACTTCGTCAATCAGCACCCGGATCGTGGTGCCGATCTTGGCCTGCAAGCGCTTCTTAGAAATTTCTTCTTGCAGCAGCATGACGCGGCCGCGCCGCTCTTCACGCACTTCTTCGGGGACCGGATTGGCCAGCTCGTTCGCCGTTGCGCCTTCGACTGCCGAATAGGCAAAGCAGCCCAGGCGGTCGATTTGCGCTTCCTTCAGGAAGTCCAGCAGATATTCGAATTCCTGTTCCGTCTCGCCCGGAAAACCGGCGATGAAGGTGGAGCGTATCGTCAGGTCAGGGCAAAGTGCGCGCCAGGCCTGGATGCGCTCGATATTTTTTTCACCGCTGGCGGGACGCTTCATCCGCTTGAGCACGTCGGGATGCGCGTGCTGTAGCGGCACATCGAGATAAGGCAATACATGGCCGCCATTCATCAATGGAATGATGTGATCGACGTGCGGGTAAGGATAGACATAATGCAGACGCACCCAGGCACCGTATTGCTGCGCCAGTTCACCGAGCGCGGTCACCAGTTGCGTCATGTGGGTTTTGACCGGCTTACCATTCCAGAATCCCATGCGGAAGCGCATGTCAACGCCGTAAGCGCTGGTATCTTGCGAAATCACCAGCAATTCCTTGACCCCGGCTTTAAACAGATTTTCCGCTTCCAGCATGATGTCGGCCACTTGCCTCGACACCAGATCGCCGCGCATCGATGGAATGATGCAGAAACTGCAGCGATGATTGCATCCTTCGGATATTTTCAGATAGGCGTAATGCTTGGGTGTCAGCTTGACGCCTTGCGCCGGCAGCAGATCGAAAAACGGAGCATGCGGCTTGGGCAGGTGAATATGCACCGCCTGCATCACTTCGGTCAGCGCGTGCGGGCCGGTTACGGCCAGTACCTTGGGATGGATTTTCTGGATCAGATCGTCGCCATCGGTGTCTTTTTTTGCCCCGAGACAGCCGGTCACGATGACCTTGCCGTTTTCGCTAAGTGCTTCGCCAATGGCGTCCAGCGATTCCTGCACCGCTGCATCGATAAAACCGCAGGTATTGACGATGACCAGATCCGCTCCCTCATAAGAGGCGGCAGTATCGTAACCTTCCGCGCGCAGCTGCGTCAGGATTTGTTCAGAATCCACCAGCGCTTTGGGGCAGCCGAGGGACACGAAACCTATCTTGGGTGCGGTGAGTGGCGGGGATGAGGGAGAAAGCGGGGGAGCTATGGACATGAGGGACTTGTGACTAAAACGAATCCTCTATTGTACCTCTAGCGGACCGAAGCCTGATTTGACCGCCGCAGATAGGGTCAAGATGGCATCATTGATGCAGATGCGGCGGTGCAAGCTTGCAACAGGTGTGCGCCAATAACTTACTTGTTTGGCGGCTCAGTCGGGACAAAAGCATAATTGCCGAACATGTTTTTGGTCTGGCTTTGCATTTGTTCCTGCATCTGGATGAACAGGCTCTTGCTCTGTTCGATGTAGTTGCTCATCATTCCCTGCATCATCGGCCCCTGGACGTTCATGAACTGAGTCCACATTTCAGGACTGAAGGGCTTGCCGTCACTCAGACCTTTGGAATTTCCCGTCAGCTTGTTTTGAATATCAATGAAAGCCTGGATATTTTCTTCCAGATACGAGCCCATCATGCCCTGCATGGCGTGGCCGTAATATCGAATAATTTGCGTCAGGGCTGCGCTGGAAAACATCGGCATGCCGTGCGACTCTTCTTCCAGAATAATCTGCAACAGGATGCTGCGTGTCAGGTCGTCGCTGGTTTTTGCGTCCACTACGGTAAACACATCGTCCTCCAGCACCAGCTGTTTGACATCGGACAAGGTGATGTAAGAACTGGTTTGCGTATCGTACAAGCGGCGATTGGGATACTTCTTGATCAGGCGCTCAGTGCTTTTCTTTGCTTTACTCATTACTCATTCCCACCTTCTGTTCGGTGCCGCAATACCTCGGTAATCCTGGTTTAGTAACGGTGTAACCAACACAACACCCGCTACGCTTTATCACTCAATCTGTTCATTGTACGTGCAAGGCAGAAATACGAATGTACACCCGCCTTGCATCAACGAACTTAACCCATGTGCAAGCCGCCATTCAGGGAGAAGTCCGAGCCGGTAGCATAGCCACCTTCGTCGGAGGCAATCCAGGCTACGATAGAGGCAATTTCTTCCGGTTCAGCCAGGCGCTTGAGCGGAATACCAGAGATGATTTTTTCCAGTACTTCCGGACGAATCGCCCGCACCATCTCGGTTCCGACATAACCCGGCGATACGGTATTGACCGTCACACCTTTGGTCGCCACTTCTTGCGCCAGCG
The DNA here is from genome assembly GCF_034313965.1 of Herbaspirillum sp. RTI4. Taxonomy (NCBI): domain Bacteria; kingdom Pseudomonadati; phylum Pseudomonadota; class Betaproteobacteria; order Burkholderiales; family Oxalobacteraceae; genus Herbaspirillum; species Herbaspirillum sp. RTI4. The sequence continues at coordinate 2,108,066 of NZ_JAVIWQ010000002.1, read as the reverse complement.
CCATCGTAAACCCGTGAATGCCGGCCTTGGCGGTGGAATAATTGGTCTGCCCGAACTGGCCTTTCTGACCGTTGACCGACGAGATATTGATGATCCGCCCCCAACCGCGTTCAGCCATTCCCTCGATGACTTGCTTCGTCACATTGAACAGAGAATTGAGGTTGGTATCGATCACCGAATCCCAGTCGGTTTTGGTCATCTTGCGAAACTGAACGTCGCGCGTAATGCCGGCATTGTTGACCAGAATATCAACCGGGCCGATTTCAGCGATCACCTTTTCAAACGCCGCCTTGGTCGATTCCCAATCAGCAACATTGCCTTCCGACGCATGGATATCAAAACCCTGTGCGCGCATGTCGGTCAGCCATTTTGCCTTGCGCGAAGAATTCGGACCGCATCCCGCCACTACCGTATAGCCGTCCTTGCACAGACGGGTACAAATCGGGGTGCCGATGCCACCCATGCCACCGGTCACGTATGCGATGCGTTTTGTCATTTTTTGTCCCCTTTATGATTAGTCATCGCTATTCTTAGCTGCTCACTACTGCGTCCCAACTTTACAACACTCCCAAGGGTGGTGTCCACCAACGGACCTCCACCCGATACCCCATCAGACCGCTCTTACCTTAACGTAGCGACCTGGCGCAGATTCAATCGCCGGATAAGCGGCAGCGCCCGGCTTGCGCGGCGCAGCGACCATTTTCCCGGCATGACCGGATAGAAATTCAGACCATGCGCCCCACCAGCTTCCCGGATGTTCTTCAGCACCGGCCAGCCAGCTTTCCGCATCCGCAGCAGGAGCCTCATTGATCCAGTAACAACGCTTGTTTTTCGGTGGGGGATTAATCACGCCGGCGATATGACCGGAAGCGCCCAACACGAAACGGTTTTTCTTTGGCTTGCCCGGGTTAAGCAGCGACGTCGATGCGTATGCCGATTTCCAGGGAACAATGTGATCCTCGCGCGAGGCATAAATAAAACAGGGCGCATCGATTTTTCGCAAATCGATAGACTCTCCGGTCATCGTCAGGCGATTCGGTGTTTTGAGGGCGTTTTCCAGATACATCTGCCGCAGGTAATAGCAAAACATCGGGCCGGGCAAATTGGTACTGTCGGCATTCCAGTAGAGCAAATCAAAGGGGGTCGGGGCCTCGCCTTTGAGGTAATTCGACTCAACGTAATTCCACAGCAAATCGTTAGGACGAAGACTGGAAAAAGCGCTGGAAAAATCTCCGCCCGCCATCAGTCCGCCCTGCCCTATTTTTTGTTCGCGCATCGCCAGTTGCATTTCGTCGATATAGACGTCGATCGCGCCGACATCTGAAAAATCGAGGAAGGCCGTCAGTAGCGTCAGACTCGCCAGCGGCTTTTCACCTCGGGCGTAAAGCGCCGCCAGCGCACAAGACAAAATGGTTCCGCCGACACAAAATCCCAACGCGTTGATCTGCGCTTGTCCGCTGATGTTTTGCACAACGTGAATTGCCTCGATGGCGGCCTTGCTGATGTAGTCATCCCAGGTCGCTTGTTCCAGCGAGGCATCGGCATTGCGCCACGAAACGAGGAACACGGTATGCCCCTGCTCTACCGCGTAACGAACGAGCGAATTTTGCGGCTGCAAATCGAGAATATAAAATTTGTTGATGCACGGTGGAACGATCAGCAGCGGCTTCTGATGCACGGTTTTCGTCAGCGGCGCGTATTGAATTAACTGGAACAGCGGATTTTCAAACACCACCGCGCCGGCTGTCGTCGCGACATTTTTGCCGATCTCGAATGCGGTTTCATCGGTCAGGGAAATATGGCCTTTACCCATATCGGCAATCATTTGCGTGATGCCTTGCGTCAGACTTTCGCCTTGCGTATCGATGATTTTTTGCTGTGCGTCCGGGTTAGTCGCCAGAAAATTGGCCGGCGATAAGGCATCGACCATTTGCTGTACTGCGAAGCGAATGCGCTGCTTCACTTTCGGCTGCGCCTGTACCGTCTCGGCCATCGCATTTAAAAAGTGAGCGTTTAACTGATAGCTGGCCGCCTGAAAAGCGAAGTAGGCGCTGGAGTGCCAGGCAGGAGCCGAGAAGCGTTTGTCGGTCAGCGCCGGTTCGCGCGCGGCGGCCATATCGCTGCAAAGGGCAGAATACTGCTCAATATATTCTTGCTGCAATTTGAGCGTTTGCGCTTGGTCGAGGCTGATGTCGAAGGATTTCAGCGTTTCTTCTAAGTCTGGGACAACGGGCGCAATGCCAGACGGCATGGCGACCGGCAGGTTCCATTTTTGTGGATCCGCATACTGCGACAGCCATGCGGCTAAATAATCGGGCTTATCCATGCTCATGGGAGTTTTCGCGTATGGTTGCGGTTTTTATCGTTTGTCTTTAATTTGACTTCAGAGAAGGATTGGAATTTTATGTATATCGTTGCCATCGGTTGGATGTACGTGGTGTTCATGATGGCGATCACCGAGCAATCCGCTACCGCGGGCGTGATGACTTTTCTCTTGTACGGTGTTTTCCCTCTCTCTGTAGTTTTATACCTGATGGGAACACCGCAGCGCAAGCGGAATCGTCAAAAGCAAGAGAAATTGAAAGCGATGCAATCCGCCGCTGAAAAAGAGGACGAATCGGCAAGTTGACGCATGCGTTGATGCGCTACTTGATCCAGATTAAGGTGGCCATGCGGCCTGTATCGCGATCGCGACGATAGGAATAAAACCGCTGCGCATCACTGACTGTGCATAGGTCGCCACCAAAAATGGCACGCACGCCGGCCCCTGTCAGCACGCGTCGGGCCAGCGCATAGATGTCCGCCATGTATTTACCCGGTCTGTTTTCAAGAGGCTGAAAGGCGGCTCCATGCAGCGGATTGCGCTCCATAAAAATCTGCCTTACCTCCATACCCACCTCAAAACATTGCGGCCCGATCGCAGGCCCCAACCATGCACTAATCTCCTGGGCTCCGGCGCGACGCATGGCCGCCAGCGTACTTTCCAGCACGCCATCGGCCAGACCACGCCAGCCAGCATGTGCGGCCGCCACCACTTCGCCGCCCGCGTCACAAAATAGTACCGGGAGGCAATCTGCAGTCAGAATGGAACAAATGCTGCCGGACCGGGTTGCCAGACAGGCATCGGCGGCCGGAACAACAGCAGGATCAGCACCGGTCACATCCAGCACGCGAATCCCGTGTACTTGCGACAGCCAGACCGGCGCGGTCGGCAGGATGCGGCCTAGCAAGGCACGGTTTTGTTGTACATGCAGGGCATCGTCTTTAACATGCGACCCCAGATTCAGCCCTCCGCGGCCATCGCTGCCGGCATACACACCCTGGCTATAGCCGCCGCTGCGCAGCGTCGTCAGCGCACCGATGTGCGGTGGTAAAGAGGGCCAGTCAGGGATCAGCAACTCCATGCGTGTCCGATGCTCAGATACTCAAATATGCGAAGCGAGCGCTTCGTCGATATCAATACCGGCGCGTTCCAGCAACTCAAGGAAATCGTCTGCCAGCGGCACGGTCCATTCGCATTGCTCGCCGGTAGTGGGATGAATCAACCCCAAGCGCCAGGCCTGCAAGGCCTGACGATCGAACGCCGACGTCAAATGTGTTTTGCCGTAAAGCGCATCACCGACCAGTGCGAAACCCAGCGATTGCATGTGCACCCGAATCTGGTGCGTGCGTCCGGTTTCGAGCTTGCAGTGCATCAGACTGACCGAGCGCCGGTCCAGCAAACCGCCGGCCAGTCGTTCGTAATGCGTGATGGCCGGTTTGGCCGACAAACTTTCCGATACGCCCATCTTGATGCGATCACGCGGATGCCGCGCTATCGACGCATCGATGGTGCCCGACAATTGCGGCGTGCCCCATACCAGCGACAGATACTGACGCTTGACCGTACGCGCCTGCAACTGGCGCACCAGATCGGTTTGCGACACCAGTGTTTTACCGACGACCATCAAGCCGCTGGTATCTTTATCCAGACGATGCACGATACCGGCGCGCGGCACCCCCACCAGAGACGGACAATAGTGCAGCAGACCATTGAGCAGCGTACCGCTCCAGTTGCCTGCACCAGGATGCACTACCAGACCGGCAGGTTTATTAACCACCAGGATCGCCGCATCTTCATAGACGATATCGAGCGGAATATCTTCCGGCGTGAATGCCTGCTCGTCAGGCGCGGGTTGCGGAAGAATCTGTACTTTTTCATCGCCCAGCACAATCATCCTGATTTTGGCAGTGGCACCGTCAACGGTCACTTGCCCTTCTTCTATCCATTGCTGAATGCGGCCGCGTGAATACTGCGGCAACAATGCAGACAAGGCCTTGTCCAGCCGGGTCCCGCAGTCGTCGTCGGTGAATTGCACGTGAATTGGTTCGATATCGAATTCGGGTTCGGGATGGGCGTCAGGGGTCTGCTCCATCTCGATCACTTCCGGGCTGGTTTTCTTTTTAGCCAGGGAAGGCTTGCTTAATGATGCCATCAGCTATAATCGTCTTAGAAATCGTTTGATTGAAAATCGGTCAGGTGAATATTTCTTTTACCCGTATATTTTTAGAACGTCATGCAAAAAATCTTATTGAAATGCATCGCCACCGCCATCGCCTTATCCTTCGCACTGTCTGCCTGCGGCTTAATTCCCGAGCAGAAGGATGAAACAGTCGGTTGGTCTGCCGGCAAATTATACGCGGAAGCCAAGGACGAACTCGATCAGGGTGGTTATGAGAAGTCCATCAAGTACTTCGAAAAACTCGAATCCCGCTTTCCGTTCGGCACTTTTGCGCAACAAGCGCAAATGGATATCGCCTATGCCCACTACCGCCTGAAAGAACAGCCGGAAGCATTGGCAGCGGCAGACCGGTTCATCAAACTGCACCCGAATCATCCGAACGTCGATTACATGTACTACTTGCGCGGGCTGGTCAATTTCAATGAGCACTCGAGCATCTTCGACATTTTCTCCCATCAGGACGATACCGAACGCGATCCGAAAGCCATGCGGGACGCCTTTGACTCCTTCAAAATGTTGGCGACGAAATTCCCCAACAGTCCATACACGCCGGACGCCATCGCCCGCATGAAGTACCTGATTAACGCGATGGTGCAGCATGAGGTCCACGTCGCCGAGTACTACTACCGGCGCGGCGCTTATATCTCGGCAGTCAACCGCGCCCAGGCGGCGGTGAGCGATTACCCGAATTCTGAAGCGACGACCAAAGCGCTGTATATCATGCGTGACTCCTACAACGCCTTAGGCCAAAACCAGTTGCGCGATGACACCGACCGCATCATCAAAAACAGCGAGTTGGGCATTGATCCAAGGAATGCCCCGAAAGACGAGAAATCACCATGGTGGAAAATCTGGTAACAGAATAAAAAAAGAAGCCTGCAAACGGCTTCTTTCCGAAAACTGATCCAGCTTCGTCCCAAAGCCCGCATTTCGATGCGGGCTTTTTTATTGTTACTCCGCTATCCGACGCCGGAAAACCCACGTCGTCGCCGTCGATGCCTGGGCCTCATACGCGTAAGACTCGCTATCAAATGCCAGCAAATCTTCCGGCCGTTTCACTGCATGGACTGCCGCGTAGCGCGCCATCAGCCCGCGTGCGCGTTTGGCGTAGAAGGAAATGATTTTATATTTGCCATTTTTCCAATCCTCAAATACCGGTGTAATCACCTGCGCCTCCAGCACTTTGGGGCGCACTGCCTTGAAGTACTCTTCCGACGCCAGATTGAGCAGCACCTTATTTTTACCGCCCTGCGCCGACAATTCAGCATTCAGGGCCTGTGTAACGCGGTCGCCCCAGAATGCGTATAAGTCCTTGCCACCGGCATTCGGCAACTTCGTTCCCATTTCCAGCCGATAAGGCTGCATCAGGTCCAGCGGCCGCAATACCCCGTACAAGCCCGACAAAATACGCAGATGCGACTGCACATAGCCCAGTTGCTTTGCCGTGAGCGAAGCCGCGCCCAGTCCCTCGTAGACATCGCCATTGAACGCCAGCACCGCCTGTTTAGCGTTAGCCGTGGTGAACTTGCGCGACCAGCTGGCGTAGCGTTCCACATTCAATGCCGCAAGCGGATCAGAAATATGCATCAGACTGGCGATCTGCGCGGGCGACTGCTGTTTCAGCAACGCAATCAGCTCCGCTGAATGATCGATAAAATCAGGCTGCGTGTGCAGCTCAGTGTTAGCCGGAGTGTCGTAATCCAAGGATTTCGCCGGAGATAAAACCATGAGCATATGCGCCCTCGTCCAATAAGAATTTACAATGCCGCCATGATACAGAAACCCGACATCGTCGTACTCGACACCAACGTCTGCCTCGACCTCTTCGTTTTTTACGATCCGCGCTGGGCGGCGCTGCTGGCAGCCTTGCGCAATGGCACGCTGCAAGCCATCACACGCGAGGATTGCCGCCGCGAGTGGCAGCTGGTACTGAACTACAAGCATCTCCCGCCCAGCGCCCTGCTGCCCGCTACGCAAACCGACTTCGACGCTTTAATCCCCTGCCTGCCGATGCCCGTATCAGAATGCGACATCCGCCTGCCGGTATGCAGCGACCCCGACGACCAGAAATTTCTGGAACTGGCCTACCAATCGGGGGCGCAGTATCTGATCACCAAAGACAAAGCTCTGCTCAAATGCGCCGGCAAAGCAAGACGTAGCGGCCTGTTTGCGATCATTCCCCCGCAAGCCTGGGCTCTCGCGGACGAAAACAAGGCCGGCACAACAACGCAAGCCGGGTTTTGTCCGCTGCTCTAAAATGACCGCCTTGATGAACATTCCTCACTCCACCACTGCCATGACTAATTCCACACCTGATCGCTTGCCCGTCACCCCCGCTCTGGAAACCAAACTGCCGCGCGTCGGCACGACTATTTTCACCGTCATGTCGGCGCTCGCCAGCGAACATGGCGCGGTCAATCTGGGTCAGGGGTTTCCCGATTTCGATTGCGACCCCGCGCTGATCGATGCCGTCACCGACGCCATGAAACAAGGCTTAAATCAATATCCGCCCATGACCGGCGTGCCGGTATTGCGCACTGCCATCGCCGACAAAATCGAAGCGCTGTACGGCCATCGCTACGATGCAGCAAGCGAAATCACCGTCACCGCTGGCGCGACGCAAGGCATTCTCACCACGCTCCTGTGCTGCGTGCGCACAGGCGATGAAGTGATCGTCATTGAACCCGCCTACGACAGTTATGTCCCCGCGATCGAACTGGCCGGTGGCACACCCGTATTCGTGCAAATGCAACTGGGCGAAACCGGCTATACCGTGCCATGGGATAAAGTCGCTGCGGCGGTCAGCCCTCGTACCCGCATGATCATGGTCAATACGCCGCACAATCCAACCGGTTCGGTACTCGATACCAGCGACCTGGAAAAACTGGCCGATATCGTCCGCGGCACCGACATCCTGATCCTGTCCGATGAGGTCTATGAACACATGGTGTTCGACGGTCGGGAGCATGCCTCGCTTTGCCGGCATCCCGAACTGGCCGCGCGCAGCTTCGTCAACTCCAGTTTCGGCAAGACCTATCATGTGACCGGCTGGAAAGTCGGCTACGTCGCCGCACCGGCAGCGCTCAGCGCCGAATTCCGCAAGGTGCATCAGTTCAATGTGTTTACGGTCAACACCCCGGTGCAGTACGCACTGGCCGCTTACATGAAAAATCCTGCACCCTATCTGGAACTGCCCGCGTTTTATCAACGCAAGCGCGACCTGTTTCTCGACGGTTTGAAAAACACCCGTTTCAAACTGGTACCTTCCGGCGGCACCTATTTCCAATGCGTCGACTACCGCGCCATTTCCGATAAATCGGAAGCTGATTTCTCAAAATGGCTCACCACCGAACTGGGTGTGGCGGCGATTCCGGTATCGGCGTTTTACGCCCAGCCGAAAGAATCCGGCATCGTGCGTTTCTGCTTTGCCAAAAAGGATGAAACGCTTCAACTCGCGCTAAAACGGCTCGCGGCGATTTGATGTATTGAAATCCCGCATTGAAATTCCGCAGTGAAATCCCGCAATGAAACTTCGTAATGAAATAAACGATTTATCTCGCTGTCTTTCCATCATGCTCGGCAGCGAAAAGGCACTGCCGGATATGCGCTGACCGCACCTGCTTATCTTTTACAGTGAATCACTCTTTACATTTTTCAATGCTCAAGGCGAAAAAGATGTAAATTGGTGCAAAATTTTGTAAAGACAAATAATGTGCGAAGAATTACAACTCGAAATTATCCGCGATATCGATCGCTTGATTTCGTTGTCGCACGAATGGGATGCACTGGACGCAATTCATTCTTTTCGCATCCCATTTACCTCTGCATGCTGGAATATTCTTTGGTGGCAGCATCTGCGCTCCACCTCGCTACTAAGACGCAATGAGCTGCATACCTTCGCCCTTCGCAATACGTCGGGCGAATTAGTCGCCATTGCCCCCATGAGCATCAGCATCCTGCCAGGTATGGGCATGTTCGATATCCGAATACTGCAATTCCTGGGCGCAGACCCCAACCTCACCGAGGTTCGTGGATTGCTTTGCCGTCCCGAATACGCTGACCAGGCAATGGCGGCGATACAAATTTATCTCGCACAACACAAGCAACAATGGGACTGGGTGGAATGGCCCAACCTGACGCAATCCCAGGCCGATCAGCACGCGTCCTTCGATACCCTTGCCTGCAGCCCACGTCCAATGTATTACCTGCCACTGCCTGCGACATGGGACACATTGAAAGCCGGCTTATCACGCAACATGAAAGAAGCACTCCGCAAATGCACCAATAGCCTCAAACGCGCCAATATCACGCATGACTTCCGCATTATCAGCAGCGCTGAAGAGACCCCCTTCGCACTACAAACATTCTTCCGATTGCATGCACTGCGATCAAAAATCAACAACACCGTGCCACATGCAAATGCTTTTTCGGAAGATAAGAGCCAGCAATTTTTATCCGCTTACGCACAAGCAATGGCCGCAAAAAATTGCCTGCGTATTTTCCAAATAGTTATTAATGATGAAGTCGTTGCCACGCGCATCGGCTTGATTTGCGGACGCCACCTTTATCTCTATTATTCCGGCTACGACATTGCCTGGGGCCGCTACAGCATCATGACCAAACTGGTTGTCCGCACCATCCAATGGGCCATTGCGCAGTCCTTTGAATGTGTCAACCTCTCCACCGGCAATGACTATTCAAAGTTGCGCTGGCAACCGCAAGTTTTATGGACCTACAGCGCAGTTCAACTCTCCCCACGTCTGCGTGCAGCACCGCTCTTCAGAATCTACAAGCAGCTGCGCGGCTATAAGATTGCACACCGCCTGTCGCACTCCACCTGATTCATTCCACCTGATTCACTGCGCCTGCCTCATTCCGCCTGACTCCCGAAACCGCGACCCGACAGCGCGTTTCAACGCATTCAGCTACACTGAATTATCTGCTGGGCAAGCATCAAAGTAGGTCTTGCACACACCCGCGACACACCCGCGCGCCACAAAAAAATCTTCGTTATCCACACAAGGAGCAATGCCATGATCGACGTCTATAGCTGGCCTACGCCAAACGGCCACAAAGTGCACATCATGCTGGAAGAATGCGGCCTTCCCTACCGCGTCCACAGCATTGATATTGGTGCAGGCGAGCAGTTCTCCCCGGATTTCTTAAGCATTTCTCCGAACAATAAAATTCCCGCCATCGTCGATGCCGACGGCCCTGACGGTAAACCTATTTCGCTTTTTGAATCGGGAGCGATTCTGGTGTATCTGGCAGGCAAAGCCGGAAAATTTTTGGGCGACAGCGACCGCGAAAAATTTATGGTGCTGGAATGGCTGATGTTCCAGATGGGTGGTCTGGGACCAATGCTCGGACAGGCGCACCACTTCCGCTTGTACGCCCCGGAAAAAATCGAATACGCCGTCAACCGCTATACCAATGAAGCCAAGCGCTTGTATGGCGTGCTGGACAAGCGTTTGTCGCAGTCCCTCTACCTTGCCGGCCACCAGTACACGATTGCTGACATAGCCTCGTTCCCGTGGATACGCTCATGGGCCAACCAAGGGGTAGAGCTGGCAGATTTTCCTCACGTCAAACGCTGGTTCGATGAGATCGCTGCGCGTCCGGCGGTACAAAAAGGCGTCACTGTATTGGCCGACCAGCGCAAACCGCTGACCGACGACAAAGCCAAGGACATTCTGTTCGGTGCCAGCCAGTTCAAAAAACGATAGGCAGGCGCTGACTGAAGTACGGCGGCCGCAGCAAACTTGAAGCAAGCCACACCGCCGTACTTGAGCACGATGTAGTTGAGCACGATGTAGTTAAGCACGATGTACTTGAGTACGATGCACTTTGCCGCTGAGTTTGCATCGTGCAGCAAGATCATCAGCAAGTCCGTAAAATTTTCCGCCATCACCCGGACTGATCTTCAAACTACGCGTCAGGGATAAGCCCGCATCAAGAACTGCGCTACACACACCGGTTTCTCGCCCCCTTCACGTTCGACTGTAATTTCCCAGGTCAACTGCACACCGCCGGCAATGTCTTGCATTGCCAGCAGTACGATGCGCGCCCGCACCTTGTCGCCCACCGGTAGTGGCGCAGGAAAACGCACGCGATCCAATCCGTAATTCAACGCCATCTCCACTGCCGACATGCTGATGGCCTGCTCCAGCCACATAGGAATCAGCGCCAGCGTCAGAAAACCATGCGCAATCGTGCCGCCGGAGGGCAACTCACGCCGGCTTCTTTCCACATCGACATGAATCCACTGCCGGTCGCCCGTTGCTTCCGCAAACAGGTTGACACGCTGCTGGTCGATCACCATCCACTCCGTCAGAGCAATCTCCTGCCCGACCAACTCTTTTAATTCCGCCAGCGTGGAAATTTCGCGCATATACCGCCTCTCGAATAATAAAAACGGCGCCCTGACAAACATGCCAGGGCGCCGCAGAATTTTTAACAGGCCGATAAGGAATCAGCCGAACCGCTTAGACCGCGCTGACGTCGAGCGGTGCGCCGGTTTTCTCAATCACTTCTTCTTTAGTCACATCGGTCGCCAGCTCAATAAGCTTCAGGCCCGACGGTGTCACTTCGATCACACCGAGATCGGTAATGATGAGATTGACCACGCCCACACCGGTCAGCGGCAAATTGCATTCCGGCAAAAGTTTTTGCGAAATGCTGCCGTCCTTGTTCTTGGCGACATGCTCCATCAGCACCACAACGCGCTTGACGCCAGCCACCAGATCCATCGCGCCACCCATGCCCTTGACCATCTTGCCGGGAATCATCCAGTTGGCCAGATCGCCCTTGCTCGACACTTGCATCGCACCCAGAATCGCCAGATTGATTTTGCCGCCGCGAATCATGCCAAAGGAATCGGCAGAACTGAAAAATGAAGAACCGGGCAAAGTCGTCACCGTTTGTTTTCCGGCGTTAATCAGATCGGCGTCGATCTTGTCTTCGGTAGGAAACGGGCCTATGCCCAGCAAACCGTTTTCCGATTGCAGCCATACTTCGATGTTCGACGGCACATGATTGGCCACCAGCGTCGGCAATCCTATGCCCAGGTTGACGTAAAAACCATCCTTCAATTCCAGCGCCGCGCGCGCCGCCATTTGATCGCGAGTCCAAGCCATGTGTATTCTCCGTATTGTTTGCGCTCAGGCATCGCTGATGCCTGGGCTCTGCTTAAGTCTGCTCAACTAAAGTTGTCTAAGTCTGCTTAACTAAACGTACCTGAAGCCCGTCCCTGGCGCCTATCCGTGATTCAGACCGGCGCTTATTTCGTGCTGACGGTGCGTTGTTCGATGCGTTTTTCTGGATGGGCATTGACGATAATGCGATGCACGAAGATGCCCGGCGTGTGGATCTGATCGGGATCGAGTTCACCGATTTCGACCAGTTCTTCCACTTCTGCAACCGTAATTTTTCCGGCCATCGCGACGTTCGGATTGAAGTTACGCGCTGTTTTGTTGTAGACCAGATTACCGGCCTTATCCGCTTTTTGCGCCTTGACCAGCGACACATCGGATACCAGCGACCGCTCCATCACATAGTTTTCGCCATCGAATTCGCGGATTTCCTTGCCTTCCGCGACCAGCGTTCCGACACCGGTTTTGGTAAAGAAAGCCGGAATGCCCGCACCGCCGGCGCGCAGCTTTTCAGCCAGCGTGCCTTGCGGAGTGAAATCGAGCAGCAATTCGCCGGCCAGATATTGGCGTTCGAATTCCTTGTTTTCTCCGACGTAGGACGCGATCATTTTTTTGATCTGGCGCGTCGTCAGCAATTGGCCCAGACCGAAGCCATCAACACCCGCGTTATTCGCAATCACGGTCAAATCCTGCACGCCTGAATCGCGCAAGGCAGCGATCAGTGCTTCTGGAATACCGCACAGGCCAAAACCGCCCACGGCGATTGTCTGACCATTACTGACGATATCGGCCAAGGCTGTATTGGCGTCCGGATATACTTTATTCATGCAGCACCCTCTCTAGGTAAGGAATCAAACTGACGTTTGAAATAACTTGTCTCTTGGTAATTTTTTCTCTTGCAGAATGGCTGAATAAGCATCGTCGCCTCATCAACAATCCCTTTTGATTATGGTTATCTCTGGCGCTGAGCAGGCAGACGCGCCGCATCATTCTAATCGATTAAAACAAAGCCAGTTCAAACCGGCATAGCGCGATTATTGCCGAGGTCAATCACGCCGCGAATCAGGCGATACGCCTTCCATACCCAGGCCACGCCCCAAACCAACAATGCCAGCGGAATGCCGACGAAACTCATGAAACACACCCCGCCCACAATCATCCACACGACATACCACCAGAACGAACGGATTTGCCAGCTGTGATGGGTGCCGACGAAGGAATCAGCCGTTTCTGCGCGCTTCAGATAATTGACTATCAGCGGCAAAAAAGACAGCGCGCCCAGCGAAAAAAGCATACTGGCACCGTGAAATAAATAGAGCCACCAGGCCTGGGTTTTATCCACGTACAGTTTGCCGTCAATTACGAGTCCATCAGTCATTGCATTCTCTCTTTCAATAAATAGGAGTCAGGTTAGAGCCAAACGGCAGCAGGCATGGCCATGCGCCGGTGCGACATAAGAACAGGCTCAGCGAAGGACGTTCAACACCCCATCCAGCCCGACAAAATTGAGCGCCACATTGGCCTGCGCGCGCACCACCGGTTTGGCGCGAAAAGCCACCGACAGTCCGGCAATACGCATCATCTCCAGATCGTTGGCACCATCGCCCATCACAATCGTCTGGCTGGTGGCAATGCCCAACTCAGCGCACACAGCTTCGACCTTGCGCCGCTTTTCCTGCGCATCGACGATCACGCCCAGCACTTTGCCGGTCAGTTTTCCATCGATCATTTCCAGTTGGTTGGCGTGGGCATAATCCAATCCCAGATCGGCCTGCAAGCGTTCGGCAAAAAAAGTGAAGCCGCCGGAAACCAGCAAGGTTTTCAGACCCGCTGCCTGCACCGCCGCCAGCATGGTCGCTGCGCCCGGCGAAAGCTTGACCCGCTCCAGCACGCGATCCAAAGCGCTGACGTCCAGCCCCGCCAATAAACCCACGCGGCGCTGGAGGCTTTCACTGAATTCGATTTCGCCGCGCATGGCCGCTTCGGTAATGGCGGAAACTTGCGGCTTGAGGCCCTGCATATCGGCGATTTCATCGATGCATTCAATCGTGATGAGCGTCGAGTCCATGTCCATTGCCAGCAAGCGAAAATCGGACAGACGACGCTCGCCCGCCATGAAGGTGCAATCGACCTGCGCCGCGAGACATTGCGCTTCGAGTTCTTGCTTGTGCTGTAGCGCGTCGGCAGCGAGTCCGGTGCAACGGAAAGCATGTTCGCCTACCGCCTCGATATGCGACGCCTGCACCAGTGCAGCGAGTCGTTCTGCGGTGGCCCGCTCCATCTGCACACCTTGCAAAATCACATTCATTCTTGTTTCCCTAAACCATGTTCATGACGCAAGCGCTGATGAGGCGAATGCGCAGCTCTGTGCTTGCGTCACGCGTCTTTACTCAGCGCTTCCTTATTTTTATTCCCCGGCCAACGTTGCGCTGGCCGCCCTTGAATCTGATTGATTATCCCATCAGTGCGCGAATCGTCGTTTTGACCTGTTCCACGCGGGCAGCCAGATCCGGCATAGCGACCGTGATGCGCAATTTGTCTTGCCCGTTCAGTTTGATATGACGGTTCTTTTGCACCAGATTAATAATGCGCATCGCGTCGATCGGCGGATTGGGCGTGAATTGCAAAGTAGCCGATTCGCCGTGAGCGTCGATCTTGATGATTCCTACCGGCTTGGCAGCAATGCGCAGGCGGTGCGTTTCCACCAGGGCGCGGGCGGCGTCCGGCAGCTTGCCGAAACGATCAATCAGTTCTTCCTGCAAATCGTCAATCGCGGATGGACTGGCGCAATTGGCCAGGCGCTTGTACAGCGAGAGCCGTTCATGCACGTCGCCGCAATAATCGCTGGGCAGCAAGGCTGGTACGTGCAGGTTGATTTCAGTAGTACTCGATAAGGGCGCGGCCAGATCAGGCTCCTTGCCGCTTTTCAATGCGCGCACGGCGTCGTTGAGCATGTCGGAATACATCTGAAAACCGATTTCGTGCATTTCACCCGACTGACTGTCGCCCAGCACTTCGCCAGCTCCGCGAATTTCCAGATCGTGCATCGCCAGATAAAAGCCGCTGCCCAGTTCTTCCATTTGCTGAATTGCATCCAGTCGGCGCTGCGCCTGTTTGGTCAGTCCCTTGACGTCATTGACCAGCAAATAGGCATACGCCTGATGATGCGAACGCCCGACACGACCGCGCAACTGGTGCAGCTGCGCCAGACCGAATTTATCGGCGCGATGCATGATGATGGTGTTGGCAGTTGGCACGTCGATGCCGGTTTCGATGATGGTGGTGCAGAGCAGGACATTGAAGCGTTGAGCGACGAAATCGCGCATCACTTTTTCCAGCTCGCGCTCGTGCATCTGGCCGTGTGCAATGGCGATGCGTGCTTCCGGCAGCAGCGCCGTCAGCATGGCCTTGCGGTTTTCGATGGTATCGACTTCGTTATGCAGGAAGTACACCTGACCGCCGCGTTTGAGTTCGCGCAGACAAGCGTCGCGAATCGTCGATTCATCTTCGCTGCGCACGAAAGTTTTGATCGCAAGCCGCTTTTGTGGCGCGGTGGCGATGATGGAAAATTCGCGCAGACCTTCCAGCGCCATCCCCAGCGTGCGCGGAATAGGCGTGGCCGTCAGCGTCAGCACATCGACTTCCGCGCGCAAGGCCTTCAGCGCTTCTTTCTGGCGCACGCCGAAGCGATGTTCCTCATCAATAATGACCAGTCCCAACCGTGAAAATTTGATGTCGTCGGACAGCAGTTTATGGGTGCCGATGACGATATCCAGCGTGCCGTCGGCCATGCCCTTGATCGCTTGCGTGACTTCCTTGCCGGAGCGAAAACGCGACAGCTCGGCGATTTTCACCGGCCAGTCGGCAAAACGGTCGGCAAAGGTTTGCGCGTGTTGTTCGGCCAGCAGTGTGGTGGGCGCGAGTATCGCGACCTGCTTGCCGCCAAGTACCGCAACGAAGGCGGCGCGCAAGGCCACTTCGGTTTTGCCGAAACCGACGTCGCCGCAAATCAGGCGATCCATCGGTTTGCCGTCGGTCATGTCGCGGATGACGGCTTGAATGGCAGCGGCCTGATCGACCGTTTCCTCGAAGCCGAAACTGTCGGCAAAGGTCTGGTAATCCTGTGCTGAATATTCGAAGGCGTGGCCCTTGCGCAAAGCGCGGCGCGCATACAGATTGAGCAGTTCGGCGGCGGTATCGCGTATCTGTTGCGCCGCCCGGCGCTTGGCTTTTTCCCATTGACCGGAGCCGAGTACATGCAGCGGCGCATCGTCCGGCGAGGCGCCGGAATAGCGGGCGATCACATGCAGTTGCGCCACCGGCACATAGAGCTTGGTTTCCTTGGCGTATTCCAGGTGCAGGAATTCGGTTTCGCCCTCGCCCAGATCCATACTGACCAGGCCCATGTAGCGGCCGATACCGTGATTAGCGTGGACTACCGGATCGCCGATTTTCAGTTCGGACAGATCGCGCACCATGGCTTCGACCTGAGTCGCGCCCTCTTGCTTCTTGCGACCGATGCGGCGGCCGGAGCCGGCGTACAACTCGGTTTCGGTAATGAAGATCAGCGTTTCGCCGTCGGCATGCCATTCAAAACCGATGTGCAAAGGGGCGACGCCCAGCATCAGCGGCGCGCTGGCCGTGAGGAAATCGGCGTGGGTGTCGCACAGTTGCGGATGCAGATCGAATTCGCGGAAATATTGCTGCAAGGTTTCGCGCCGGCCGTTCGATTCGGCGCAAATCAGTACGCGCCGACCGGCTTTACCGGCCTGCAACAGATAGCTGCGCAAATTGGTCAGCGGGTCGTCCAGATGGCGGTTGACGGCCACATTGGGAATGGCGGCCGATAATTCAGACGCGGCATCGTCGTTCTGAATCGCCCAGCGGCCGTAGGGTTTGGCCAGCGTGAAGAAATCTTCGTCGCCGAGAAAAATGGATTCCGGCGGCAGCACCGGCCGTTCGCGGTCGGCGCTGAGGAAGCGGTAGCGCGAGCGGGTATCGCTCCAGAAGCGCTGGATGGTCTGGTCGATATCGCCGACCAGCGCGAGAGTGACATCGGCCGGCAGGTAATCGAACAAGGTGGAAGTCTGCTCAAAAAACAGCGGCAGGTAGTACTCGATACCGGCGGCGGCGATGCCGTTGCCGAGGTCTTTGTACATCCCGGAGCGCGACGGATCGCCTTCGAACACTTCGCGCCAGCGGCTGCGGAATGCGCCACGCGCCGCTTCATCCATGGGAAATTCACGACCCGGCAGTAAGCGCACCTGTTTCACTGGATAGAGTGAGCGCTGCGTGTCGGCATCGAAGGTGCGGATGGTTTCTATGGTGTCGCCGAACAGGTCGAGCCGGTACGGCAGCACCGATCCCATAGGGAAAATATCGATCAGACCGCCGCGCACCGAATATTCGCCGGGCGACATGACTTGATTGACATGCGCATAACCGGCCAGCGTCAGTTGCTGTTTCAGGCGCGTTTCATCGAGTTTTTCGCCCTGTTTGAAAAAGAAGGTGTAAGCGGCCAGAAATTGCGGCGGCGCCATGCGCAGCAAGGCGGTAGTGGCGGGGACGATCAGGACGTCGGATTGGCCGTTTTGCACTTCATAGAGCGTAGCCAGCCGTTCCGACACCAGATCCTGATGCGGTGAGAAGGCGTCATACGGCAGGGTTTCCCAATCGGGCAGCAGATGGCAGCGCAGTGCATTCTCTTCCCCTCCTTCGCGCTGGAACCAGCGGATTTCGGACAGCAGGCGCTGGGCGTCGGTCGCATTGGCGACAATCACGGCCAGCATGCGCCCCTTGGCCTTGAGTTCCTGTGCGGCTTGCGCAATCAGGCAGGCGTCGGCGGAGCCGTGTACTGCTGGCGGCACGAAGCGCATGCCGGGCTTGGGAAGGGATTTTTTTAAATCGAAGGACATGAAGAAAGAGGTGGGTACGGCACTATGGGAAATCATCTAAAAATGCAGCGAAAGCTGGCCGTTTTGCTGCCAGCTCTTGCCGCCCGCTATCTTACCAGCAAGGAGCCTGGGCGGGTTTCCTGCCCCTGCTCCTGGATTGCGTGATCCCAAGCATCTTCCGATTAACCCTGCTGTGCGGCGCAAACGCAGACGAAAAACGGCACCGCCAACTGGCACGATGCGCATCAGCACGCCAGAATTGTGCCTTGCAAGCACTTAATCAGAGATTCACCCCCCCACTTACCCGAGAATCAAGAGCGGTATGCCGGATTTGTACCGTAAAATTCAGCCTTGCTATTACTATTCCACGTTGCTCCGATGCCTACACCCCGCCATTTCGCTTTGATTCCCGCCGCCGGTGTCGGCGCGCGCATGGGCGCGGCCTGTCCCAAGCAATATTTGCCGCTGGCCGGCAAGCCGATGTTGCAGCATGTGCTGGATACCTTTGCCGCTGCGCCATCCATCGCGGCCACCTTCGTCGTCGTCAGTGCGGAGGATGCCTATATCGATGCGCTGCTGGCCGCTGCCCCCCATTTGCAAGGCAAGGTGACGGTATTGCGCCACGGCGGGGCTAGTCGCCAGGAAACGGTGCGCAACGGTTTGCGTGCGATGGCGGCAATGCCTGACAAGGTGGATTCCGAGGACTGGATTCTGGTCCATGATGCCGCCCGTCCCGGTTTGACTCCCGCCTTATTGCAGCGATTGATCGATGGATTGTCCGACGATGCGGTGGGTGGTTTGCTGGCCCTGCCAGTGGCCGATACCCTCAAGCGCGGTGATGGCACAACCGCGGCCCGAATCGCGGCAACGGTGGCGCGCGCCGGATTATGGTCGGCGCAAACGCCGCAAATGTTTCGCCACGCGCTGTTACTGCGTGCGCTGGAACAAGATGGGGCGGCCGACTTTACCGACGACGCCAGCGCGATAGAAGCGCTGGGTCTGGCACCGCGATTAATCGAAAGCAGTTCACGTAATTTCAAACTGACTGCGCCGGATGATGTTCTCCTGATGGAGGCATTATTACTTCAGGCACGTCCGCACTCCAATGTAAAAGGATCGTCATGAGTTTTCCCTTCAGAATAGGCCAGGGCTACGATTGCCACGCGCTGGTCGGTGGCCGCAAGCTGATTATTGGCGGGGTCGACATCCCGCATCCGACCGGCCTGCTGGGTCACTCCGACGCCGACGTCTTGCTGCATGCGATCACCGATGCGCTGCTGGGTGGGGCCGGGTTGGGTGACATAGGACGTCATTTTCCCGATACCGACGCGCAGTTTCGTGGTGCCGATTCGCGCATTTTGCTACGCGTCGCGATGGAACGCGTGGCGGCTGCCGGCTATGCCGTCGGGAACATCGACGCCACCATCATCGCGCAAGCGCCGAAGATGTCACCGCATATCGGGCAGATGGTGGCCAATCTGGCGCAGGATTTAGGAATTATCGCTGGCCAGGTCAATATCAAGGCCAAGACCAATGAAAAACTGGGCTATCTGGGACGGGAAGAAGGCATTGCTGCGGAAGCCGTGGTGTTATTGCACCGCGCACAGGAATGCAGCGCAAATTAATGCAAAAATTAATATAAATGCGTTCCCCCGTCTTTCATGGATTAGTTATTTTCAATTGTTAGTAAAAAAACTGTTGGCTTTTTTAAATAAGCAGTTATAATTCGCTAGTCGTTAAGATTCGAGCTAGTAGTGCGGTATTAGTCTGTCATTCTTGTCTTGGTTTTGAACGATATAACACGGGCGCATGCCCAATTAACTAAATAGGAATTGCAATGGCAACTGGTATCGTAAAGTGGTTCAATGACGCTAAAGGCTTCGGTTTTATTACTCCTGACGAAGGCGGCGAAGATCTGTTCGCTCACTTCTCGGCTATCCAGTCGAGCGGCTTCAAGTCTCTTCAAGAAAACCAACGTGTTTCTTTCGAAGTGACTGCTGGTCCTAAGGGCAAGCAAGCTTCGAACATCGCGCCGATCTAATCGCACGAGATTCACACGCTGTACAAAAATCCCCGATTCGTCGGGGATTTTTTTCGTCCCGTGCTTTCATCTACGCCATAAGGTCGGTCAAAATTACTTGAACTGGTGAGCCACACAGCACCCGCATAAGAAGAGCCGCAGCACCAGATTGAATCAAACATCAACGCCTGAAATTTCGCCGTGCGCTCGATTCGATTCCGTGCGCTCGATTAAAAAAAGTGGCATTAACGAACCCTAAAATTTCCGATCCGTCGAAATCACTGCCCGAAAGAACAAAGTCACTGCGCATGACTTCAGCACTACCCCACTCCCTCCCTCCCTCCAAGGCAAAACACCACCTCTCAGAGCTAATGCCATTCGGTCATGAAAAAAACGCCGCTCCGAAATAATCCGGAACGGCGCTTTAACTATTTTCAGACAACAACTAACTGGCTAACGCCAGGCCCGATTACAGCTCTTCGTACAACGGCAAAGTCAAAAATTCAGCGAATGAAGCCGACGTCGACATCTCTTCAAAGATCGTCGCAGCACGGTCATAAGTGGCTCCGTTACCGGCGATTTCTTTCACCTTCAGCAGTTCTTCCGGAATCATCGCGCGCACCATGTCGGCGGTCACTTTACGGCCGTCGTCGAGCACGCCCTTGGTGCTGCGTATCCATTGCCAGACTTGCGCCCGGCTGATTTCAGCCGTCGCCGCATCTTCCATCAGATTATGGATAGGCACGCAGCCGTTGCCCGCCAGCCATGCGCCCAGATAATGAATACCGACGTTGATGTTGTAACGCAGACCCGCCTCAGTAATCGGCGTTTCCGGCTGAAAGTTCAGCAAGTCAGCGGCAACGACATGGACATCCGGACGTTGCTTGTCGATCTGGTTTTTCTTGTCGCCCAGCACCTTCTTGAATTCAGCCATCGACAACTCGACCAGACCCGGATGTGCGACCCAGCCACCATCGTAACCATCGGTCGCATCACGCGCCTTATCGGTACGGACACCGGCCATCGCGATCTCGTTTTTAGCCGGATCGTTCTTGATCGGAATCAATGCCGCCATGCCGCCAATCGCCGGCGCATTGCGCTTGTGGCAGGTTTGCAGCAGCAGCAAGGCATACGAGCGCATGAACGGCGCAGTCATCGTCACCTTGGCGCGATCGGCCAGACAGAAATCCTTATCCAGCTTGAATTTCTTGATGCACGAAAAAATGTAATCCCAACGTCCGGCATTCAGACCGGCGCTGTGGGCGCGCAATTCATACAGAATTTCATCCATTTCGAAAGCAGCAGGAATAGTCTCAATCAGCACCGTTGCCTTGATCGTGCCTTGCGGAATGCCGATCGCGTCCTGCGCCATCACAAAAATATCGTTCCACAGCCGCGCCTCCAGATGCGATTCCATCTTCGGCAGATAAAAATAAGGCCCTGCGCCGCGTGCCAGCAATTCCTTGGCGTTATGGAACAAATACAAAGCGAAATCGAAAATACCGCCCGATACGCGCTTGCCGTCGACTGTGACGTGTTTTTCATCCAGATGCCAACCGCGCGGACGCACCACCAGAGTCGCAGTCTTGTCGTTGAGTTGATAGCTTTTGCCGTTTTGCTCCAACGAAATCGTACGGCGGATGGCATCGAACAGATTGATCTGACCGGTAATCTGGTTAGCCCAGACCGGCGAGTTCGAATCTTCGAAGTCGGTCATATAGCTATCCGCGCCGGAATTGAGCGCATTAATCACCATTTTGCGTTCGACCGGACCGGTAATTTCCACACGACGGCATTCCAGCGCCTGAGGAATAGGAGCAATTTTCCAGTCGCCGCTACGGATCGATGCCGTTTCGGCCAGAAAATCAGGACGCTCACCCGCATCGATACGCGCAGCGCGATCCACACGGGCAGCCAGCAATTGCTGACGACGCGGCTCAAATGCGCGGCTCAGGTCAGCGACCAGCTTGAGCGCCTCGGCGCTCAGAATATGTTCGTAACCGGGGGCGATTGCGCCGGTGATTTCCATGCCCGTAGGCAGAGTCAATTGCGTCATGCTGGTGCTCCTGTCAAATGTTGGCAACCGTTACAGACCTCATAACGGCGATAAAAGTGAATTTACGATACTAACCGATACTGCACGGACTGCACGTACTGCACGTACTGCACGTACTACGCGGCACTGCCGCGTTTGGCTTGCAGAGTCCCCATAGTATAAGTAAACTAAATACATAGAAGTGGATCGTTTTATCACTTTATCTTTGCATTTTAGTCACAAGTGGAACGACCCGGCACTTCTCCTGAAGTTCTCCTGCAATTCCCCGTGATGCAACCCGGATAAGGCCCTGCCATGGATCAGTTCAAACAAATTTCCACCTTCGTCGAAATCGCTGCCAAAGGCAGCCTGTCGGCTGCGGCCCGGGCCGAAGGCGTGGCCCCTGCCATGATAGGACGGCGTCTCGATGCGCTGGAGGAACGGCTCGGCATCAAACTCCTGCAACGCACGACGCGCAAGATCGCCCTCACCAACGAAGGCAGCGTATTTCTGGAAGACTGCCAGCGCATTCTGGCCGATCTGGAAGATGCCGAAGCCGCCGTCTCCGAACGCAGCGTCCGCGCCACCGGCAGCCTGCTCATTTCGGCTCCCGCCGGTTTCGGCCGCCAGCACGTTGCGCCGCTGATTCCCTCCTATCTGGCCGAGCAGCGGGAAGTGGTGCTCACCCTCAACCTGAACGACCGCATGGTCGATCTGATCGGCGAAGGGGTCGATGTGGCCATCCGCATCGCCGCGCTCAACGACTCCAGCCTGGTCAGCGTCAAACTGGCCGATAACCACCGCGTGATCGTCGCTTCACCGGCGTATCTGCAGCGACACGGCACGCCACAGACGCCAGACGACCTGTCCCGCCACAACTGCCTGGCCATCAGCAGCGAAGGCAGTCAGCGCGGCTGGACGCTGCGTCAGAACGGCAAGGACAACCTTGTCAAAGCGGCGGGGAATATGGTGTGCAACGATGGCGAGGTATTGCATAACTGGGCGCTCAACGGCAAAGGTCTGGCCTGGCGCTCGATGTGGGAAGTGGGTGCCGCCATCGAATCAGGGCAGCTGGTCACGGTGCTCGACCAGTTCGCCGCCCCCGGCAACGCCATCCACGCGGTCTACGCGCAAAGAAGGCATTTACCGCTGCGGATTCGCACCTTTGTTGATTTCCTGCGCCATGCCTATGCGCAGCCTGATTATTGGCGACCGCAAATTGCCACTCAAAAACTGCCGTGAAAAATCAAGTCTTAAGAAACCGCACCTGAAGTGCATACGCGCTGGTCAATGCCAGCTCAAACCACCTTGGATAAGCGCGAAATATCTCTCGCAACGGCGACATGAGAACTCAAACCCGCAGGAGGTGCGCCCTCCATAGCGCCAATCCACTGCTCATGATGCGCCAGTCCCTGATACGAAGTAATACACTGCACCGAAGCCCCCTGCGGCACCTCGATCAGAATTTTCCCGACCATCGCCGAACCGGATTCACTCCAGTGAAGATCGTCCCCGACGATCACGCCGCGATTGACCACCTCGTCACCCACCAGCACCCGATAACCCAGGCGCAGGTGTGCCTTATCCAGAGATTTCGCCGTCCACAATCCCAGCAATGCACTGCGACCCGCAATACCGGAACCGGCAAACACCTTCACCGCCGTTTGAGCGATGATTTCCAGGCTGCTCCGATCAGAGTCCTTGGCATCCAATCCATACCGCGCTATCAATTCATCGAGCGTATCGAAAGGATTGTCCCCTGCCTTTACCATCCAGTCGTATTCCGGCTGCGGCGCCAGTGCCGCGCGTGGCGCACCGTGGGCCGTCAACACCGAAAGCCGGCAACCGGTACTGACGCCGCGCGGATGCAGTGGCAAAGCTGCCGGCACATCCAGCGTGCCATCCTCCTTAGGGGCCAGCATAAGCCGCCCGATACCGGCAAGCTCGTAGCCCTCAGAAGAGAGCAAGGCATCAATCACCTGCTCGATCACCGGCAGCGATGGCGACAAATCCAGTTGTACGGCGCAGAGGGCATCCGTGAGGTAATCCGACATAGGATTTTCAACACGAAAGACATCCAGATAAAGACGTGCCGCCAGGATCAGCAAACGATCACCGTCACGCTTGGCGACAAAATACAAGCGTGCGCTCTGGTAAGCCGCCCACCACGATGCCATCGCGGCGAAATATTGGACAACATGAGGAAAACTGGATGTCTGTAAGCGATTTTTCATATCATTTTTGTGGGCTGAACACCATTGGCGTGGCAACACACTCCCCTATCTTATTTTTTATAAATCCAGCGAAAATGTCCCTATGTGAGCAGCACATGAAGCCGTGCAATCTCGGTGGTAAAACTACTGTTTGAATAAAACGCATAATCCGACCCACCCGCCGTCAAGGCGGTCCGGACGAAATCCGATGCGGAAAACTGCAGGAACTCATTCGCATTGACTCGCAGCGTCAGCACCTGTTCTGACGCGGAAGTCCGTCCCATGTGCGCCACGTCGGCTTCAGTGATGATGATCGCCGTTGAATTGCTGCTGCCGCGCACATCCAATGTCGAGAGGCCAGACACCTTCGTTGAAAAAGTCGACAAATCCAGCGTGGTACCCAGATTCGATACCAGCATGGTCGACGTGGTACCAAGGCTGCCATCCACACTATCGATATTGCTGATGGTCGCTCCGTTGGCCTTGACATCAATCGTCGTCGTGCTGCCGCTACCGGCAATCAACGTGTTATGGCCACCCAGCTGGCCGTCCAGAGTATCGGTACCGCCTGCGCCGCCGTTGAGGATATTGGTGGTCGTCGTGCCGAGCGCGGTCAACACATTGCTGTTGGCGTCGCCGGTCAGGGTGCTGTTGACGTTTTGGCTGCCGATCAGATTAAAAATATGCGTATAGGTATCGCCGCTGGCATCACCGCTCGTACCGGTATTGGTCGTCAGGCTGGCGATAATCGGTGAACCGGTGGAATAGATATAGCTGACAGTATCGGTAGTGCCACCGGAGCCGCCATTAAATGCATTCGCACTGCTGTTGCCGATAAAGGTATCGTTAAAGGCAGTGCCGGTCACATTCTGGATATTTGCATACGTATCGCCGGCAGCGTAACCGCCAGTGCCGACGCCGTTATAGAGATCGACGGTCACAGCAGCCGTCGAGTTGGCATAGCTGACCGTATCGCTACCGCCGCTGCCGCCATCGAAGGCATTGCTCAGAGAGTTGGCGATAAACGTATCGTTAAAAGCACTGCCGCTTGCATTTTGAATGCCTGAATAGGTATCGCCGGCAGCGAAACCGCCAGCAGTAAGTGAGCCGTTGAAAAGATCGACCGTCACAGCCGAAGTCGAGTGGGAATAATTGACCGTATCAACGCCGCCGCCGCCGGTAAATATATTGGCCGCCAGACTCGCGTAAAACGTATCGTTGTTCGAGCTACCGATGATGTTCTGGATGTTGCTCAAGATATCCCCGGCAGCGTCGCCACCGGTATTGGCAATCGTCCCGACCCCGGTATACAAATCCACTTGCACCGCTGCCGAACCTACGTAACTCACCGTGTTATTGCTACCAACGCCGGTCAGCGTATCCGCCCCCGCCCCGCCCAACAAGGTCGAACCGCCCGCTGCCAGACCGGTCAGCGTATCGGCAAAAGCGCTACCAATCAGATTGGTAACAGCGGAATAAGTATCGCCTGCAGCAAAGCCGCCCGTCCCCGCAGAAGCGTTCGACAAATTGACCGTCACGCCACTGGTCGAATGCACATAACTGACGGTATCCGTCCCGCCGCCGCCGGTAAATATATTGGCTGCCAGACTGGCGTAAAACGTATCGTTGTTCGCGCTACCAATGATGTTCTGGATATTGCTCAAAATATCCCCCGCCGCATCGCCGCCGGTATTGGCAATCGTCCCGACGCCGGTATACAAATCCACCGCCACCGCCGCCGACCCCACATAACTGACGGTATTGTTACTGCCCACGCCGGTCAGGGTATCCGCACCCGCACCGCCCAACAAGGTCGAACCGCCTGCAGTCAGGCCAGTCAAGGTATCCGCGTAAGCGGTACCAATCAGATTCGTTATCTGCGCATAGGTATCACCGGCGGCAAAACCGCCACTGCCCACCGATAAGGTATTGGACAGATCGACCGTCACCGCCGCTGTCGAGGAGACATAGCTCACCGTATCCGTGCCGGCGCTACCGCCATCAAAATAATTAGCCGCCAGACTGGCGATGAACGTATCGTTGCCCGTGCCACCCGTCACATCCTGAATATTCGTGTATTTGTCGCCCGCCGCCAGTCCGCCCACGCCCAAGATTGCGGTATTAAATAAGTTCACCGTCACACCCGTCGTATCGTTGGTGTAGCTGACACGATTATGCAGACCGGTCCCGCCATCGAAATAATTGGCGGCCGCGCTGGCGATAAACGTATCGTTGCCCGACCCACCCGTCACATCCTGAATATTGGTATACGTATCGCCAACGGCCAAACCACCCACGCCCAGCGTCCCGGCGGTAAACAAATTCACCGTCACACCGGCCGTATCGTTGGCGTAACTCACCAGATTATGTGACGCAGCCGTACTCGTACCGCCATCGAAATAATTGGCTGCCAGACTGGCGATAAAGGTATCGTTGCCCGACCCGCCCGTCACATCCTGGATATTGGTGTAGGTGTCCCCTGCCGCCAGACCACCCACGCCCAAGGTCCCTGCGGTAAACAAATTCACCGTCACGCCAACCGTATCGTTGGCATAGCTGACCAGATTGTGCGTACCCGCACCGCCATCGAAATAATTGGCCAGGGAGCTGGCAATGAAAGTGTCGTTGCCCGATCCGCCCGTCACATCCTGGATGTTGGTGTACTTGTCGCCCGCCGCCAGACCACCCACGCCCAGGATCGCCGTCGATGACAAATCCACCGTCACGCCCGCCGTATCGTTGGTGTAGCTGACCCGATTATGCAGGCCGGTTCCACCGTCGAAATAATTGGCCAGGGAGCTGGCAATGAAGGTGTCGTTACCCGATCCGCCCGTCAGGTCCTGGATGTTGGTATAGGTATCGCCTGCCGCCAGACCATTCACACCGAGCGCGCCTGCGGTGAACAAATCCACCGTCACACCCGCCGTATCGCTGGTATAGCTGACCAGATTATGCAGACCGGCACCACCGTCGAAATAATTGGCGAGAGTGCTGGCAATAAAGGTGTCGTTGCCCGATCCGCCCGTCACATCCTGGATGTTGGTATAGGTATCGCCTGCCGCCAGTCCCCCCACGCCCAAGGTGACGGTCGATGACAAATCCACCGTCACGCCTGCCGTATCGTTGGCATAGCTGACCCGATTATGCAGACCACCACCGCCATCGAAATAATTGGCCAGGGAGCTGGCAATGAAAGTGTCGTTGCCCGATCCGCCCGTCACATCCTGGATGTTGGTGTACTTGTCGCCTGCCGCCAGACCACCCACGCCAAGGATCGCCGTCGATGACAAATCCACCGTCACGCCCGCCGTATCGTTGGTGTAGCTGACCCGATTATGCAGACCGGTTCCACCGTCGAAATAATTGGCTACGGCGCTGGCGATAAAGGTATCGTTGCCCGACCCGCCCGTCACATCCTGGATATTGGTGTAGGTGTCCCCTGCCGCCAGACCACCCACGCCCAAGGTCCCGGCGGTAAACAAGTTCACCGTCACGCCAACCGTATCGTTCGCGTAACTGACCAGATTATGCGTACCCGCACCGCCATCGAAATAATTGGCTGACGCGCTGGCGATGAAGATGTCGTCGCCCGACCCACCCGTCACATCCTGGATATTGGTGTAGGTGTCCCCTGCCGCCAAACCACCCACGCCCAAAGTCCCGGCGGTAAACAAGTTCACCGTCACACCCGCCGTATCGTTGGCGTAACTCACCCGATTATGCAGGCCGGTTCCACCGTCGAAATAATTGGCCAGGGAGCTGGCAATGAAGGTGTCGTTACCCGATCCGCCCGTCAGGTCCTGGATGTTGGTATAGGTATCGCCTGCCGCCAGACCATTCACACCGAGCGCGCCTGCGGTGAACAAATCCACCGTCACACCCGCCGTATCGCTGGTATAGCTGACCAGATTATGCAAACCGGCACCACCGTCGAAATAATTGGCGAGAGTGCTGGCGACAAAGGTGTCGTTGCCCGATCCGCCCGTCACATCCTGAATATTCGTATAGGTGTCACCCGCCGCCAGTCCCCCCACGCCCAAGGTGACGGTCGATGACAAATCCACCGTCACGCCTGCCGTATCGTTGGCATAGCTGACCCGATTATGCAGACCACCACCGCCATCGAAATAATTGGCCAGGGAGCTGGCAATGAAAGTGTCGTTGCCCGATCCGCCCGTCACATCCTGGATGTTGGTGTACTTGTCGCCCGCCGCCAGACCACCCACGCCCAGGATCGCCGTCGATGACAAATCCACCGTCACGCCCGCCGTATCGTTGGTGTAGCTGACCCGATTATGCAGACCGGTTCCACCGTCGAAATAATTGGCTACGGCGCTGGCGATAAAGGTATCGTTGCCCGACCCGCCGGTCACATCCTGGATGTTGGTGTACTTGTCGCCCGCCGCCAGACCGCCCACGCCCAGCGTCACCGTCGATGACAGATCCACCGTCACGCCAACCGTATCGTTCGCGTAACTGACCAGATTATGCGTACCCGCACCGCCATCGAAATAATTGGCTGACGCGCTGGCAATGAACGTATCGTTGCCGCTACCACCCGTCACATCCTGAATATTGGTATACGTGTCGCCGACTGCCAGCCCACCCACGCCCAGCGTCCCGGCGGTAAACAAGTTCACCGTCACACCCGCGGTATCGTTGATGTAGCTGACCAGATTGTGCGAGGCCGCTGTGCTGGTGCCGCCGTCAAAGTAATTGGCGGCAGCGCTGGCGATAAAGGTATCGTTGCCCGATCCGCCGGTCACGTCCTGGATGTTGGTGTACTTGTCGCCCGCCGCCAGTCCGCCCACACCCAATATCGCGGTCGATGACAAATCCACCGTCACGCCTGCCGTATCGTTGATGTAACTGACCAGATTGTGCGAAGCCGCTGTGCTGGTGCCGCCGTCAAAGTAATTGGCGGCAGCGCTGGCGATGAACTTATCGTCACCTGAACCGCCGGTCACGTCCTGGATGTTGGTGTACTTGTCGCCCGCCGCCAGTCCGCCCACGCCCAAGGTCACGGTCGATGACAAATCCACCGTCACCCCTGCCGTATCGTTGATGTAGCTGACCAGATTGTGCGAAGCCGCTGTGCTGGCGCCGCCGTCAAAGTAATTGGCGGCAGCGCTGGCGATGAACTTATCGTCACCTGAACCGCCGGTCACGTCCTGGATGTTGGCGTAGGTGTCGCCCGCCGCCAGTCCGCCCACGCCCAAGGTCACGGTCGATGACAGATCCACCGTCACGCCTGCCGTATCGTTGACGTAGCTCACCAGATTATGCGAGGCCGCTGTGCTGGTGCCACCGTCGAAATAATTGGCAGCGGCGCTGGCAATAAACGTATCGTTGCCACTGCCGCCGGTCACATCCTGAATATTGGTGTAGGTGTCACCCGCTGCCAGACCACCCACGCCCAGCGTCCCGGCGACAAACAAATTCACTGTCACGCCTACCGTGTCGTTGGCGTAACTGACCTGATTGTGCGAGGCCGCTGTACTGACCCCGCCGTCGAAATAATTGGCTGCGGCGCTGGCGATAAACGTATCGTTACCGCTACCACCGGTCACATCCTGAATATTCGTATACTTGTCGCCCGCCGCCAGACCACCCACACCCAGCGCGCCCGCCGTGAACAAATTGACTGTCACGCCTGCCGTATCGTTGACGTAACTCACCAGATTATGCGACGAGGCTGTACTGGCGCCGCCATCGAAATAATTGGCTGCGGCGCTAGCGAAAAAGCTGTCATTGCCGCTACCGCCGGTCACATCCTGAATATTGGTATACGTATCGCCCGCCGCCAGACCCGCCACACCCAGCGCACCGACCGTAAACAAATCCACCGTCACGCCGGCGCTATCGTTGACGTAGCTCACCTGATTGTGCGATGAAGCCGTACTCACGCCGCCGTCGAAATAATTGGCGACAGCATTAGCGATAAACGTATCGTTACCCGATCCGCCCGTGACATCCTGAATATTCGTGTACTTGTCGCCGGCCGCAAAACCGCCCACGCCCAAGGCCCCGACCGTGTACAAATCTATCGTCACACCCGCCGTGTCATTGAGGTAGCTGACGCGGTTATGCGCACCACTGCCGCCATCGAAATTATTCGCTGCGGCGCTGGCAATAAAGCTGTCGTTGCCGCTGCCGCCGGTCACATCCTGAATATTGGTGAAGGTGTCGCCCGCCGCCAGACCACCCACGCCCAGCGCGCCGGGAGTAGATAAATCAACGCTCACGCCTGCCGTGTCATTGGTATAACTGACCAGATTGTGCGACGCCGCCGTACTGACGCCACCATCGAAATAATTGGCAGCCGCACTGGCGATAAAGATATCGTCGAAGCTACTGCCGGTCACGTCCTGAATGTTTTTCAGGACATCGCCAGTCGCGTAACCGCCGGAAGTCCCGCCTCCGTTTTGCTGGATCAGATCGACCGTCACCGCCGCAATGGAATTCGAATAATCAATACGGTTATGCGAAGTCGCCGTACTCACGCCGCCATCAAAGATGCCGGCGATATTGTTGGCGACAAACGTATCGTTACCACTGCCGCCGATCACGTTTTGAATTGCTGCGTAGGTATCGCCAGCGGCATAGCCTGCCGTACCAATACCGGTGACCAGATTGACCGTCACGCCAGTGGTATCCGTCACATAGCTGACGGTGTTATTGCCAAGCCCGCCATCGAAGGCATTGGCCAGCGAACTGGCAATGAACAGATCGTCGTGACTGGTGCCGATCACGTTTTGAATTCCCGTGTAGCTATCCCCGGCGGCAAACCCGCCGGTACCCACGCCGCTATCGAGGTTGACGGTCACGCCCGTGCCATCGGTCGCTTTGAAATAACTGACCGTATCAACCCCGCCGTTGCCGATGAATACATTGGCCACGCCGGTGGCATAAAAGAGGTCGTTGCCGCTGCTGCCTGTCACGTTTTGTATATTGGCGTAGGTATCGCCCGCCGCATAGCCGCCACTGCCGAGTCCCGACACCAGGTCGACCGTAACTCCGGCAGTGGAAGCGGAATAACTGACGGTATTCAAGCCCAGTCCGCCATCGAAATAATTGGCGGCTGCACTGGCCACAAAGGTATCGTTCCCGGCGCCACCGGTCAGGTCCTGAATATTGATCAGGATATCGCCGCTGGCATAACCGCCGAAAGTGCCGGTGCCATTTTGGTAGTTCAGATCGACGGTCACAGCGGCCGTCGATGCCGCATAAGAAACCCGGTTGTGCAGCGAGCCGGTGCCGCCATCGAGGGTATTGGCAGCGGCACCGGAGACGAAGGCATCGTCGTAGACGCTACCGATCAGATTTTGAATATTGACGAAAGAGTCACCGGCAGCATAACCGTCGGCCGTGCCGGTACCGATCGTGTTGGTCAAATCCACCACTACGCCCAGTGTGGAATGCAGATAACTGACCGTATTCGAACCGGCGCCGCCATTAAAACTATTGGCTTCCGCGCTGGCGTAAAACAGATCGTCGCCTGCCCCGCCAATGACATTCTGAATGTGCGTCAGCGTATCGCCCTGGGCATAGCTGCCACTGGAAGTACCGGTGTACAAGTCAACCGTCACTGCGCCGGGTGCCGTGGCGAAACTCACCGTATCGGAACCGCCCGTACCACCATCGAAATTATGCGGAGAAGAACCGGCAATGAAGGTATCGGAATAACCGGTACCGATGAAGTTGCGGATGTTGGTGTAAGTATTGTTATTTGCATACCCGCCGGAACCGACGTTATTGATGGTGTCGATGGTGATGCCGGCATTCGACGTCACGTAGCTGACCGTGTCGGCACCGCCCGAACCGCCATTGAAACTGCGGCTATCGACAGCGGCGATAAACGTATCATCATACGCACTGCCGATGACGTTTTGCACATTGAGGTAAGTATCGCCCTCGGCATCGCCGCCGGTACCGCGACCGGTCACGAAATTGACCGTGACCCCGGCCGCTGAATTGGCGTAACTGACCGTATCCTGGCCACCGCTGCCGCCATTGAAATAATTGATATCGCTGTTGCCGCCGAAGGTGTCGTTATAGGCGCTACCGATCACGTTTTGTATGTGGGTGTAGCTATCGCCGGCCGCATAGCCGCCACTGCCGACGCCGGTGGCCAGATTGACCGTCACTCCGGCGGTGGAAGCGGCATAAGAGACGGTGTCCGATCCGCCGCTGCCACCGTCGAAATGATTGGCGTCACTGCTGGCAACAAAGGTATCGCTAAAGGCCGTACCGATCACATTCTGGATATGGCTGTAAGTGACA
The DNA here is from genome assembly GCF_034313965.1 of Herbaspirillum sp. RTI4. Lineage (NCBI taxonomy): Bacteria > Pseudomonadati > Pseudomonadota > Betaproteobacteria > Burkholderiales > Oxalobacteraceae > Herbaspirillum > Herbaspirillum sp. RTI4. The sequence continues at coordinate 2,075,968 of NZ_JAVIWQ010000002.1, read as the reverse complement.
TGCGAGGCATAGCCGCCGCTGCTGGTACCGGCGTTCAGATCGACCGTTACCGCTGCCGTCGATAGTGCGAAACTGAGCGTATCGCTGCCCCCGGCTCCGCCACTCACGGTGGCGGTGGCCGGACCGATGATGAAGGTATCGTCGTAAGAGCTGCCAATGATGGAATTGATATTGGTGAGCTTGTCGCCCTGCGCATCACCGCCGGTGCCGAAACCGGTGCTCAGATCGATGGTGACGCCGGAGGCCGACAAGGTATAGCCAGCGGTATTGTTGCCGCTGCCGCCGAGCAGCGTATCGGCACCGGCACCGCCTTCGAAATAGTCATTGCCGTTGCCGCCGATAATCGTATCGTTGCCGGCACCGCCGTAGTACACATCCTTGGCATTGCTGCCATAAATCGTCACCCCACTGTCACCAGCATGAATGATGTGCGCCACACCCTGCGCCGGCAGCACATACACGTTGAGGCCCGTGGCCGGATCGACATACACCAGATCGGTGGCAGCGCTGACGTCTTTAATCGCAACGAGCATGGTAGCGCCCACCGTTTGCACACCGGTCGCGGTAACGATATTGGCCGAAATATTGAGGGTGAATTGCTCATGCACCGGGCCATTCGGATTGGCCAACAGCGTGTTGTAAGCCAGTTGAAGCTGGTAATCCTTGATGTTGGCCGAAACCGTCACCGAATACAGCCCGCCACCCAGATTGATGGCGTTGAGAATATGCACATCGTCAGGCACACCGGACACCGTCAGCGTCTGCATCTTGCCATCGCCGCCGAGCTGCACGTCCAGCACCTTGACGAATTGGCCGGTCGGCATGGTGCCATCGGCATAGATCGTGGTGGCAGTCGCCGTGCCATTGATGACCTGCGCGGCGAACTGCGTGTCGTTCGTGCTGTCCGTTGCCGATTTAAGGGTGCCGCCGCTACCGTAGAGCGTACTGCCGACCTGCGTAATCGAAGTCAGGTTAAACAGGCTGACCGCCATCGACGGAGCCTTGGGCCCGATCACCGTCGTCTCCGGCGTCACCGGCGCGCGCTCTGGCAATGCCTCCGGCACCGGGCGGGTTGTGGGCTTCGTTACGACGGCCGTAGCGAAGTCGCCCGTTTTAGTCGATTGCACCGATGGAGCATTGGACTGGATGACGGCGGCGATTTGCGCCAGCGCCTGACTGATGGCAGCCAGTGTCGCGTTGGCTGCCTGCGCTTGCGCCGCCAGGTTCTTGTTGGTCTCTGCATGGGCGGCGGCCGCCTGATTGGGGTCGTCCGCGCTTGCCGTGGAATTGAGCACCAGCGGATGATCGTCTTTCTGCAAAGCGATCTTGCCAACCTGCTCCATCATGTGACCGGCTTTATCCTTGCCATCACTATATTGAACAGAAGTACTCTCATCCATCGCGCCGATAGCACCGCCGGCCAGCACCACTTTGGTACCGTCTTTCAGCGTAAGTATCATGTCGACATCGACAATCTGCACCTTGCTTACGGCACTCTTGGCAACATTCAGATGGAAATTGCCATCCTGATCCGGCGTGGCGACCTTGATCGCTCCGCCGCTTTTATCGCCGGCAGGAGGGGTCGTTGCTGCATTCGGAGTGGACGTTGTTGCCATTTGAAATATGCCTTGTTGGGCAGAGCCTCTATTGACCCCGCCGAATGATTCGTTAGATTTTGTTATTACTTCAATATCTGGGCGCGCGGTCCGTCAGCCACAATTTTTCCATCTTGAATAACGATAATGCGATCCATGTGACGCAACAGCGCAGGGCTATGCGTAGCAACCACCAGTGTGCGTTGTGCGGCGAAGGCAACCAGTCGTTCGATGATGCGGTTTTCGGTCATCTGATCGACTCCTGTCGTCGGCTCATCGAGCAACAACACGCTGGGCATGCCAGCGATCGTGCGCGCCAGCGCCAGCATCTGCCGCTGCCCACCGGAAAGATTGCCCGGCGCAGTCACCACTTGGTCAAGCCGCAGCTGCCCTCCAGCAATCAAATCATCTACACAGGAGACCAACAACGCCGCTTGAAAAACAGCGGTGCTCACCGTGTTGTCGATAAAAATATTGGAAGCCAGGGTGCCATCAAACAAAAACGGGTCCTGCGGTTTATAACCAATACAACGCATGCGTACTGCGGCAGGAAAAGCACCGACGGCAATACCGTCGATCAACACATGGCCGGCATCGGCGGCATGCACTCCGGCAAGACAACGCATCAGCGTCGATTTCCCCGAACCGGAGCGCCCCACCAGACCAACTTTTTCCCCCGGATTGATGGTGAAAGAGATGCGTTTAAGCATACTAGGTTCGTTGGGATTGATACTGAAATCAAGGTCAATTACCTGAATTTTTCCTTGTATCTGTTGCCGGTCCACCTCACCCGAACCCGGATCGGCGTGTTCGTTATTAACAAACAATTCTTCGAAGGAATTGCGGGCGCGTTTGAAGGCATCGATACGGCCCAGCACCATCGCTACCGAAGACAGCATCGACGTCGCCCGCCCGGCCAGCATGGAAGCGGCCACCAGTGCGCCGACAGTCAGTTCGTTGGCTTCCACCAGATACACGCCCACCACCAGCGTGGCAACCGTAATCAAGGTGTAACCGCTGGAAGAAACGGTATAACCCACCGACATCCAGAACCGGCTTTTCGCCTGAGCAACAGCGGTTTGCTCGGCATCGTGCGCGAACAAGCCGATGATGCGCTGCTGCAAGGCCGAGGTTTTCAGCGTTTCAATTCCATACACCATACTGGCCAGTTTGTCGGTCTTGGTCGCGCCGCTGCGCATGGCGATCGCACCATAATCACTGGCTGGAATTTTGCACAGCAGTTGCACGCCCACCAGCAATGCGCCGCCGACCAGAATGACCCAGACGATGGCGCCACCGATCATCCCGATGACCACCAGGTACAAAATCAAAAACGGGAAATCAATAATGATCAACATATAACTGGAGGACAACAAATCGCGCGCGCTGGTAATGTCGCGGTATTTGGCCAGCACCACGCCGACCGCCCACGAGACCCGCGCTGCCAGCAGTTTTTGCACCACCGCCTTGTCGAAATCGATATCGAATTTGCCGGCCAGTTGCTCGATGTAAAAAGTGCGAATGATCCGCAAAGCAAAATCCAGCACCACGAACAGCAGCATCCCCAGCGTCAAGGCCCACAGCGTGGCCGGAATACGATTGCCGATCACTTTGTCGTACACCAGCCGCGAGTACAGCGGGATGAGTAAGCCGAACACATTGATCATGACGCCTGCCACGACGATTTCCACCATGCGCTTGCCGTAAGCCCGCATCAGGGTGAGATACATGGGATCGTTCGTGATGCCGGCCAGCGCCTCGCGCAGTACGCCGACGCCGGCTAACGACACGGTATCGCCACCATCTTGAGTGGTGGCAGCGACAGTGGTCTGAGTCGGATGATCGGGTAATTGGCTCATGCTCTTGCTGACCTAGTTTTTACCGGAACGGGTAGAAATTTCACGCATTGCTTCACGCAATTCCAGACGCAAATCCTTGATCAGCGTTTGTCGTCCGGCGCGCATTTCTTCGATGATGGTTTGCGCGTTCACGTTCTGACGCATCAATGCTTCGCTGATGGACGACAGCGCTTCGGGAATCGAATCGAGTCCCTTGATGCGCTCATTTTGCATCGCCATGTGTTTCGCCATATCGATCTGCAACTGACGCGCGGTCAAGGCATCGCGCGCGACATTGCTGGTGTTTTCACTGATGGCCGTACCCAGTTGTCCCAGACGCGTTGCCACGGAAGCATGGATTTCACCCTGATACTGGATGGCATTCAATTCATCGGCCATGCGGGTAGAGACCTGCGTCAGCAAGGCGGGCAACTGCGCAATATGCTGTGCCGATTTCTCGTAAATACTGGCCTGATCGATTTGCTGCCCTTGCAATGTCGACAAGGCCGATGCCAGCGCATTTTGTCCGCTCTGCATGGTGCTGACGATTTTCGGCAAGAGGTCGGAACTGCGTAACGCAATATCGCCGTTGACCGTCAGGCGTTCGTTCAACAGGGAAAAACTATTCGTGATGTCTTCGCCGGACGCCAGTTTCTGATTCACGATCTGCGACAGGTTGCGAATCTCTTCCAGCGTTTGCTGCCCTACTTCGTGCATGCGCGGTCCGAACGCCATCAACTGACGTGCGCTCTTCGATTCTTCTATGCTTTCCATGAACAACTTGGCCACGCTGCCGAGGCGCTCATTCATCGTCTCCAGCTTGATGCCGGCTTGCAACGAGGCTTCGGAGCTGTTGCGCGAGGTCAATACTGATTCGCGCTGCAGCACCATCAGATCGTGCAGAAATTCGGTCAGGAACGTTTCTGAAATTCCTTGCCGCTGGGAGGAGCCCGGCCCCGACATTTCATGCACCACATGCTGCACCATGTCGCTGATACATTCGCGTGTGACGACCAGCAAGCGCTTGCCTGCGCCGCGCAGACAAATCAGCGTCAGACCCAGCGCCAGCGATCCTATCAGTCCAAACATCGAGGCGCTGAAAGCGGTACCCATGCTGGCCAGTGGCTTTTGCAAATCGGCAACCAGATGGATAAAGGATGCGTCCATATCGGCTCCCTGACTGGCCTTGCCGAAACCGTCGATCAGATCGGCGGTGCTGACCAGCGTTTCCAGCAAACCGATAAAGGTACCGAGCAGACCGAGCGCAATCATGAAGCCCGTCAGATATTGCGGAAACTCCATCTGTGCTTCCAGATGGGCATGTAATTCCGACAGCGAGCGTTCAATCGTTTCCTGTTCGATACGCGATGTCAGGCGGCCTTTGGTGCTGGCCACGCTAACCAGCACTTTGGCGATTTCTGAACCGGCGAAAATCGGGTCCTGCACCAGATCTTCCATCGTTTCACCGGCAGCGGCACGCGAATGGAACAACATCAGTTTGTCGTATTCCCAGTTGGCGGTATAGATGTTGTAGACGATCAGACCGACGCCGAATATGGCCACCGCGATGATGAACAGATTCAGAACCGGATTGATGTGAATCGCATGCAGAACGAAGCCACTGAACATGGTGCCGCCCAGCAGCAGGAACAGCGATGGGATCGCCGCCAGAAAATAGAATTTGCGTAGCGTTTTCATGATGCAGGTTTGTCCAGTCTCTTCAGTAAATTACATTTCATTGGCAGCTACCCTCGTTCATTCAACGCGGTTCGCGTAATGCCATCTGACCGAAGTGGCTCAGCGGGGACATCAGGTATTGCCATACGGTGCGCCGTCCCACCACGATGTCGGCAGTGGCCGTCATGCCCGGCATCAGCGGCGTATCACTGTCGCGGTTTTTGACGCCGCTCTGTGCGGCATCGCGCGTGACTTCCACTTTGACGCGGTAATCGCGCTCGCCGCGGGCGTTCTCTTCCGGCACCGTATCGGCACTGATTTCCGTGACCACGCCATTCATCGATCCGTACACGCCGGAATCGTAGGCGGTAACACGAACACGCGCCGGCCGGCCGATGGCGAGTTGGGCGCGGTCGGTGGGCCGGATGCGGGCTTCAATGACGAGCTTGTCGTCGATTGGCGTCATTTCCAGAATCGGATCGCCGGGCTTGACCACGCCGCCTACGGTATTAATGAAAATCCGGTTGATTACACCATTCATCGGCGCTTTGACTTCGGAACGCAAAACCCGGTCGTTGCGCGATTTCATTTCTTCCGACAAGCGCGCCAGTTCGGTTTCCGCTGTGGTCAGATCGGCGCGTGCTTCGGCGCGAAAACGCGATACGCCATCGCCGAGTTTGGCTTGCGCTTCGGCAATCGCGGCACGTAGTCGGGGAATCATGGCGCTGGCCGCGCTGAGCCGACTTTGCACGTCCTGCGAATGCGATTGCGCCTGAATATCTTCCATTTGCGAGGCGGCATTTTTGGTAAACATTGAATGCACCAGGTGATATTGCTGCTGCGCCAGCGCGTATTCATCGGCCAGACTTTTCTGCCGCGCGACCGTTTCCGACAGTTCTGCCTGACGCTGCGCCGACTGTTCGCGCAGGATGCTCAACTCGCCATTGAGTTTGGCTTGCCGCGCATCGAAGGCGGCCTGCTCGCTTTGCACTGCCGGGTCGCTGCGCGGGATGTCTTCCGGCAAACGCAATACGGCTGCGCCGTTGGCTTCTGCCGTGAGCCGCGCTACCCGCGTGCGCAAGCCCAACAGCTTGACCCGGCCTTCGCTCTGATCGGCGCTGGCTCGCACGTCGCTGATCGTGATCAGCACCTGGTTCTTGCGCACTACCGCGCCTTCGCGCGCGAAAATCGCGGCGACGATGCCGCCTTCCAGATGCTGTATCACTTGATTATGTTCGGACGAGACGATGCGACCATCGCCGCGCACCACCATGTCGATCTTGGCAAAGTAAGCCCAGACCACCAGCACCAGCATGGTCCACACGACGATCAGCACAAACAGCTTGGGTCGGGGCATGGTGCGATGCGCTTCCATGCCGCGATCGAACAGCGGTATCAGGCCACGCGCCACGATCTGGCTGCGTCGCAGATGGGCCAATGCGGTGCCGGGCTTTGGTAAAAATTTCATTTGCCGCCCGCCACGTACTGAATCACCACCTTGGCGTCGTTTTCCGCACTTTCTTCGCCCGGCACGACCCGACTCACCAGACTGACCGCAGGCACACCTAAATCCAGCAAATGATTGCGTATGGCAATCGTGCGGTAATAGGCGCGGCGTCGACCTTCGGTGTACGACACCGATGCGACGACGCCGGTAATGACTAACTTGCCTTGTTGTCCCTTGAGCCGGTCCACCCAGCGCGACAGGTTTGCGTCGAGCAGCTTGATGGCGTCAGGGGTGAGTTCCACGCCCTCGCTGTCGAAACGCAGGGTAATGCTGTCGTTCTGTCGTTCGACCTTGACTCCGGGCGCAGTATCGGTGGAAGGCGATTTGGTGGACTTCAGAACCTCTATGGTTTTATTCGGTACGCCCTCGTCGCTCTGCATGCTGCCGGCATTGGCGTTGCTGGAATTTTTAGACAGCTTGGCTTCCAGCGTCACGATCCGGTTTTTCAGTAATTTAATTTCTTCGCTTTTACTTTCGGCATCGAGCCTGACGCGTTGGGCATCGGGATCACTCTGCTCGTCTGTACCAGCACGCGGTTGTCTTTTGGTGGGCGCGACGACTTCCTCAACCAGATCTCTTTTCTGGATCAGCTTGAGTGCTTTGATCTGGGCCAGTTTTTGCGAATAGTAAAACAGGGTCACGACGAATACGACGACGACGAAAATCATCACCAACACGACGTTGGAGAGGGCATCGACGAAGCCCGGCCAGAAATTTTGTTCTTTTCCCCCTTCCATTCCCTCTCCCCTATTGCCGCATCATGGTGCGGGCATTTCTTGGACGAATTGCGATGCCCGTCCGGTGTTGCGCAGAATCTGATAACTGATGTCCGCTTGCAGAAATAACATCTGCGCCAGGTCGGTGCGCGATTGATACGCTTGCTGGTAGGCATCGAGTACATCGAGCAATTGTTTATTGCCGGTACCCAGCTGATCCAGAAAGACATCGGCGACATTGGCGTTAGCCTGATAGGCCTGCTTGGCGATATCGATGCGTTTCTTGACGGCGTCCAGCGTGCGGTAATTGATCTGAATCTGTTCTTTTAATTTGCGCTCGGTATCCAGAGCGGTGTTGTTCTTTTCTTCCAGCTTGCTGCCAATTTGTTTTTGATAGTAATAGTCGGCACCGCTGTTAAAGACATTCATGCTGAGCACCAGCATGTAACGACGATCCGTAGTGAGGGCAGGATCACCACCGGCACCCCGCGTGCGTCCTTGCGTGACTTCAATCGAGAGCTGCGGCGAGAAACGGGCACGCGCTGAATACATTTCCTGGCGTGCCGCATTCGCATCCGCGCGCGCGGCGCGTACTGCGGGATTGCTTTCATACACGCGCTCCAGCGCCAGTTTGGAGGATGCGGGCACAACCGGCATCATCTTCGCCGGTACGCCCAAGCGTTGTGTGCGTACGCCCGTCAGTTGCGCCATAGTAACCATGGCGCTTTCCAGCACGCCATTGGCTTCGATGACCGATGCCTGAGCAGTCAGAGTGCGCCCACGCACGCGTTCGAAATCGACTTTGCTGGCACCGCCGCCATCCATCCGTTTTTGCATGTATTCGAGCAAGCTGTCCATGCGTTTGGCATAGCTGGCGGCAAACGATACGGCGGCATAACCGCGCAACAAATCGTAATAGGCCTTGATGGCCTGGTAGTACAAGGTTTCGCGGGCGTCTTCGGTACGGCGGTCGGCGGCAACGGCCATCGCGGACTGCTTGCGGTAATCGAAATAGGTACTGGGATTAAACAGCGGCTGGCGCGCGATGATGCTGGTATCCGTGCGCAGGTGGATATTCGATAGCTGTGCCAGACCGGTGCTCTGATCCAGAACCGAGGCCGGGGCAGAATACTCGCGCCCGCGCTGCCCGCGTACATCAATCGTCGGCCCGAATTGACCCAGTGCGATATTTTTGGCGTATCCCGCTCCCTCTGCTTGCGCATTGGAGGCGGCATAGCTATAGCTGTTTTGCAAAGCGCGCGCCAGTGCTTCTTCCAGCGACAGAAAATTCTGTTCCTTGCCATCGCCTTCGGCGATTCCTTCTGGCAAGGTCAGCGAAGTACCGGTGAATGCCTGATCGGACTCTCGCAGCAAATGCAAAATCTCATCGTCTACATTGACCGTTCCCGCTTCTTCATTTTCAGACGCCATCGCAGGGATTCCGACCTTGAGTGGGGAAGTACGCTTGGGTAATAAACCCATGTCAGACGCAGGGGTCGGAGCAGGTATCACTATCGGCGGCGACGGTACGTCGGCACTTGCTGGCATGCGCGCTGGGGCTCCTTGAGTGAAGTCCTGCTCATTCAGGATATTTCGCGAAGCTGACGGGCGAGCTACAAGGTCCGCAGCAAATAAAGTCGGGGATGCCAGAACCAAAATAACAAAACTTTGCAGCGCAATAACTTCAAATTTTATTTTACTAATCATTTACTCAATTACTTTTCATCACTAGAAGCGCCACCACGCGCACAAAAAATGGCCGTCGTTTACCCAGCAACGGGACGACGACGACAAAAATAGCGGCTATTTATACGCGCTTTTTTCTGCAGAAATAACATTAGTGAATACAATTTCGTAATGTCTAGATTATGCAATTTATTCGAAAATTTTCTAACATATTTATCCGAGATTGTCCATTAGGAATTTGATGGGCTCGGCGTGAGCTTCACTGGCTCTCCCGCATTGGCCCACAAGCCCTCAAACCACGGTCTTCGTTTGCGCGCCACTGCCAGACGGAACGTCTGCTTGGTGTTCTTCGTGTTGTCATCCCACAGTGCCCCCACAGCCAGCACCTGGTGGTGCAGCGTTGCCAGCGTGTGATGCACCTTTTGGCGCATCACCGCATGGCGAAATACACTCATCAAGTTGTAGGCCAGCATCGTCACCCCCAGTGCCGCCTCGGTAGCCCAGAAGTCGCGCAACACAAAGCTGCCCAAGCCAAAGTCCGCCTTGAGCTCCTTGATCCGGTTCTCGCAATCTGCACGCCCGCGGTACAGGCGCCACACCTCCAGCGCCGGAATGCTCAAGTCGGTGAGCATGGCACCATAGCGCCAGCCCTGCAGATCCGGGTCATCGGCAAACAACGATAGCGTCTTGCCCGCCACCGCACCATTCTTGCGTTTGATATGCTGGCGCACCACCACCAGGCGCTGTGGTGTCCCCCAGCCCTGCGGCTGGTAGCTCAACTCGGAGACTTCCAGACCCACCTCGACTTGCTGCCACTTGCACTGATCTACGATAGATTGCTGTAGTGCATGCGTCAGTCGGGCGCTGATGATGTGGCTGATCTTCTTGGCTTTGAGCAGGGTCACTATGGTCTTGTCATAAAAACCACTGTCGGCGCGAAACAGGCCCACCTTGGTGGCCCCCAGGTTCTCCAGTGTGGACTCAATAAAACTCTCGATGTTGTTGCTCGATGCGGTGTTGCCCGGGCGCAGCCAGAAGTTGGCCACCAGGCGCCAGTCTGCTACGAACGCCAACAACGGGTGGTGGCTGGCGCGACCCTTGTTCTTGGGGTTGTAGCCCTTGGCGCCGCCTTCGATCTGGCTGCCCCAGCGGGTCAATACGGTGGAGTCCACATCCAGGGTGATGGGGTTGAGTTGGAGTTTGTCGAAGAGCCAACGGTAACTGCTGCTTTGCACTCGACTGGCGCTGGGTTGGTCAAAGCGCTGGAATAACCTGACGATGGCTTTGTGGTCTGCGGCTTTGCCCCAGCCGAACAGGCGCACCAGGGTGCTGTCCAGGCGGGTGATGTCGGCATGGGCAAAGCGCGCCGCGCCGCACCAGATACTGACGATCATTTGTTCAATGAGTTGTTCTGGCGCATAGCCCCGGTTGGAGCCGGGCTGGGGTAGATCCCAGCTTTTCAGAGCTTCTTTGAAACCCATGCCGTCAAGCATGCGCTTCAAAAGGGCCAGGCCACCCCAGGCGGTGACTTCGCGGGATGTGAATTTGAGATCGAACGGCGTTTCTGGGGGCATGGTCACTCCAAATTGCACTGAGCTCGTTGATTTCATTGGGGATTTCTAATGGTATCCATTAGAAATCCGGGCGTATCCGGGACACACCGGACTGGTGCACGATAGCAGTCCGGGGTCTAATGGACAATCTCGGTTTATGTTGTCTTTTCGACATTATAATCCATAAAAAATGTTAATTTTAGTTAATCTGTTGTTGCGGCCTCGTATATAAAATTTATTTTAAGCAACAGTTTTACTAGAGCAATCTATATAGCGATCATCCATAAAAAAAGCACCGTAACATCCGGTGCTTTTTTTACAACTATGCCGACCTGTCGACATTTTCAACTCATCAGTGCTGTGCGCCGCCACCAAGGTAGGCCGCTTGCACTGCCGGGTCGTTTTTAAGGCGTTCGGCGGGACCGTGTACCGAAATACGTCCGTTTTCCAGCACATAGCCATAATCCGCCACATTCAAGGCAGCCGCCGCAAACTGCTCCACCAGCAGCATGGTGGTGCCCTTTTCCTTCAGACGCAAAATGATGCGGAAGACTTCTTCGACCAGAATCGGTGCCAGCCCCATTGATGGCTCGTCCAGAAGGATGACTTCCGGATTGAGCATCACTGCCCGCGCCATCGCCAGCATTTGCTGCTCGCCGCCGGACAAAGTACCTGCCAGCTGATTCCGGCGCTCTTGCAAACGCGGAAATAATTCCAGCGCCTGTTGCAGATCATCCTGAATATCTCCCTTAGGACGCGATCCGGTAAAGCGAGGGAAGGCACCCAGCAAGAGATTATCTGTCACGCTCATCGTGGCGAATACACGTCGGCCTTCCGGCGAATGGGCCAACCCGGCCCGTGCAATCCGATGTGAATCAAGACCAGTCACATCTTTTCCGGCCAGCATAATGGTGCCGCTTTTCGGTTTGAGCATGCCGGAAATGGCGCGCATGGTGGTGGTCTTGCCAGCGCCATTGGAGCCGATCAGGGTCACTACTTTGCCCTTTGGCACATCCAGCGAAATGCCATGCAACACTTCAACCTTGCCGTAAGCGGCCTGCAAATTAGAAATTTTCAGCATCTTAAGCTCCCATGCCGGTGGAGGGCGCGCCATGCGCATTGAGGTCCGCTTCGCCGGCGGTACCGCCGAGATACGCTTCCACGACTTTAGGGTCGGACTGCACCGCAGCCGGTTTTCCTTCTGCAATTTTTTGTCCGAAATCGAGCACGGTCAGCGTATCGCAAATCGACATGACCACATCCATGTGATGCTCAATCAGGATGATGGTGATGCCGGTCTGGCGAATCTTGCGGATGATCGCGACCAGATCCTTGATATCAGGGGCAGTCAGACCCGCAGCAGGTTCGTCCAGCAGCAGCAAGGTCGGATTCAGACCCAGTGCGCGGCCGATTTCCAGCAAGCGTTGTTTGCCGTACGGCAGATTGCGCGCTTCTTCATTCGCCAGATCAGCCAGACCGACGAATTGCAGAATGGCCGCTGCCCGCGCCCGCGCATCACGCTCTTCGCGCATATAACGCGGGGTATGCAGCATCACATCGAGCACATTGCTCTTGAACGTGTGATGCAAGCCGACCAGCACGTTTTCTGTCGCGGTCATTTCACCGAACAGTTGCACGTTCTGGAAAGTACGTGCCACGCCACCCAAAGCAATCGCTGAAGGGGTCGATCCGGAAATAACACGGCCATTGAGTTCGACGGCACCATCGGTTGGCTTGTAAATACCGGTAAGCACATTCATCATCGTGCTCTTGCCGGAACCATTGGGACCGATGAGGCCATGTACAGTGCCTTGGACGATATTCAAATCGACCCTGTTGAGTGCCTTGAGACCGCCGAACTGCATCAGAATTTGTTTTGCTTCCAGCAAAGTAGTACCTGGCTGGGCACGATTTTCGACCGCACTCTGAACCGCTTCGACAGTCACATTTTCTGCAACTTGCACCACTGACTTAAGCCGCAAACGGCCGAACAATCCCCGCACAAAGCCGACGATACCGTCTTGCAGGTAATACACGACGAACAGCATCATCATGCCGAAGATCGTCAAGCGCCAGTCGGTAATGTTTTCCAGCCGATAGGAAAATACAGCCATCGCCACTACTGCTACCAGCGGCGGCAATATCTGGCGCAGCGTTTTGCGCTGCTTGATAAGCAAAGCCGCGCTGACGATCACGCCAATAGCGGCGGCAATCGATGCAATCAGGCGAAACAATTCAATATCGGACAGCAGACTAGGCAGCATGACGACAATCAGCGCACCAATCAGCGAACCGCTGCGCGTCTTGCGACCGCCCATGATGACTGCCAACAGGAACAAAATAGTCAATTCGAAGTTATAGGTATTCGGCGAAATGTATTCTTCGGAATACGCGTAGAGACTACCCGCCAGTCCTGCCAGCGCGGCGCTGATGACGAAGGCGTACACCTTGTAACGATAGACCGACACGCCCATGCAATCGGAAGCGATCGGACTGTCACGCAATGCCTCGAACGCGCGGCCCAGATGCGATTTGACGATACGGTGAATCACGATCAGCGACAGCACCATCAATATCGCCACCAGATAAAAATACTGGACCTCGGTCATTTTGACGCCCATCAGCAGCGGCTTGGGGACCTTGATGCCGAGCGGGCCTTCCGTCAGGAAGGTCATTTCATTGATCAGGATCTGAATAATGGTACCGAATGCCAGTGTGACCATCGCGAGGTACGGGCCGGTCACACGCAGCGCTGGCAAAGCCAGGATGGCACCAAACACGGCGGTCACGCCCAGACTAACAGGCGCGGCGACCAGGAATGGCAGTCCCAGTTTGAAGTACAGCACGCCGGTGGTGTAGGAACCGATGCCGAACAAGCCGGCATGGCCCAGCGACACTTGACCGGTATAGCCGACCACGATATCCAGACCGAACAGCAGGATGGCGTAGATCAGAATGGTTTCAGCCATGTGCAGGTAGTACGGGTTATGCACAAATTGCGGCAGCAAGGCCAGCGCGGCAATGCCAATGACTGCCAGAGAGATGTTGATTATTTTCATTGTCAGACCTTTTTGATCGCTGTTTTACCGAACAGGCCTGCGGGTTTAATCGCCAGCACCAGCAAGAGCAACACCAGCCCTGGCACTTCTTTGTAACCAGTGGAGATATAAAAACCGGTGGTGGTTTCTGCGATACCCAAAATCAAACCACCAACGATGACGCCCATGCCGGAAGTGAGTCCGCCGATGATGGCGACAGCAAATGCTTTCAAACCCAGTGCGGTACCCATGGTGGCGCCAGTCAGCGTCAGCGGTGCGACCAGCACGCCGGCGAATGCCGCGGTAGCTGATGAAAGTGCGTAGGAAAATGTGATGACCATGCGGGTGTTGATGCCCATCAATCCGGCGGCGTCACGGTCGTTTGACGTTGCTACGACTGCTTTCCCGTAAATCGATTTACGGTTGAACAATTCCACCGCCAGCATCATGCCGAGAGCGCCGACCACCACCAGGACTTGCATCGGCTGCACATTGGCACCGAAAATTTGGAACGGAGTCGATGACAAAGGGCTAGGGAAAGGTAAATCATCTTTACCCCAGATATTTTCTGCGACATTTTTAAAGATGATTGCCAGTGCAATCGTCGACATGATCCAGCCGAATTCGGATTTTATTTTGATGGCGGGACGAACAGCGATCCACTCCACCAGCATCCCTTGCAAACCACCGAAGATCAGTACCACAGGAATCATCAGCCAATAATTGAGATAGGGGCCGCCGTGGATGGTCCCGACCAGACTCAAGCCCACCAGCGCGCCCAACATCAGCGATTCGCCCTGTCCGAAGTTCAATGTCCCCGACGTCGCAAACGTGAGTTGATAACCGAATGCGATCACGGCGTAAATCATGCCGAGAGAAATTCCGCTAATGAGGAGTTGCAGCAATATTTCCATTTTATTTATCCCAGATACGGCAATCAAAACAATAAGGCAGGAACGACTACCCGGCACAAGAAATTGGTACCGGTCTTGCGTCTATCATGTTTTTGAAAAAAAGCCAGTCTCCGGTAGGCGGTGACTGGCTTGAGGCGGAATGCACGCCTGTCTTTGCGCTGCGGGGAAACCGTTAGCGAAACCCCGCATTTCTGCAAGGCAATTTATTTCGACTCAATAATGCGACCGCTCTTGACCTCGCCCATTAACACTTGGTTAGACTTGATCGCCTCGTGGTCGTCGTGGGTGAATGGCTTGTTGTAAGTCATGACCACGCCTTCTACTGCGCCGTTCAGGCTTTCCAACGCGGCGCGGACTTTTACACCGTCAGTAGCACCTGCTTGCTTAATTGCCGCCGCCAAAAGAATGATGGAATCGTAACCTTGCGCGGCAGAGACAGCCGATGGCATGCGGTCGACCTTGTAGGCTTTTTGATAAGAAGCGATGAAAGTCTTGCGCACTGGTGTGTTGCCATCCTGAATGAAGGTTTGCGGCATCCGTGCGCCCTCACCGTTCTTGCCTGCATTGTCGACGAAGTTACCCATCGAGAGCGGCCAGCTGCCGATGATTGGCACATGCCAGTTGAGCTTTTCCATGGCGTTAGCGATTTGCGCCAGCTCAGGTCCGATACCATAGGTCAGCAGGACTTCTGCGCCGCCCTGCTTTGCCTTGAGCAGCTGAGACGTCATGTCGACGTCCTTGATGTTGTACTTCTCAACAGCAACCGGCTTGATGCTCTTGGCCGTCAGTGCACGTTCCAGATCTTCGCGACCAAGCTGACCATAGTTAGTCGAGTCCGCCAGAATGGCTACTTTGCTGAATTTACGTTTGGTCACCGCTTCGTCAACAATCATGCGGGATTGAATCGTATCGTTTGCAGAAGTGCGGAAAATGTAATTGTCTGGATATTCCGGCGCTTTAAATTGCTGAGTAATCACACTGCCGGTGGCGACATTATTAATGACCGGAATTTTTGCTTCTTGATAGAAGCGCTGCGACGCCAGTGCAACACCGGTATTGGCAAACCCGACGGTTGCGACAACTTTTTCCTTATTGATCAATTCTTGCGCAACTTGCACACCGCGTTCATTTTTCGCTTCATCGTCACGTTCAATCAGTTTCAATTGACGACCCAATACGCCGCCCTTGGCATTGATGTCAGCGACCGCCAACTTGGCGCCATCGCGCATTGATACGCCCATCGGCGCTGAACCGCCGGTGAAAGGACCCGATACGCCGATCAGAATCGGGTCGGCAGCATGGCTGGAAAGGGAAAGGCTCAACAGAGCGGCGGCAACAAAGGCTTGGGTTTTATATGACATGTCTTCCTCCTGGGGGTTTATTAATTTG
This sequence comes from Herbaspirillum sp. RTI4, assembly GCF_034313965.1. NCBI lineage: Bacteria > Pseudomonadati > Pseudomonadota > Betaproteobacteria > Burkholderiales > Oxalobacteraceae > Herbaspirillum > Herbaspirillum sp. RTI4. The sequence goes on along the minus strand of NZ_JAVIWQ010000002.1, from coordinate 2,060,055 downwards.
CCGATTACTTTTGTCGGCAATTGTAATTCTGGTTGTGCTGCCATTTGCTAGCTCCGCCGTAACGCTGCGACGGTAGGACGCGCATACAGTAACAGAATAATTCTGGGCCATGTACCTTTCAGTAAACTTACGGTTGGGGCAATTGTTGCCGTAAAAAATGGGGTAATGGAATCGGTTTGCCTGTCTGAAAATTGATCCACACGATTTTTGCGCTGCCTTCAGCAACTAATACTTCCGGCTGGTCCACGCGCCGAATTTCGTAAGCCGTTTGCAAGCTGGTACGTCCAGGCGTTTCGACATAAACCTGGATATCAATTGATCCAGGATATTTCAACTGGCGCATGAAGCGGCAGTGCGCGTCCAGTAGGACAGGCCCTTCTGCCACGGCCTCCAATGTATTGCCCATCGTTGCCAGCCAATCGATGCGTGCTTGCTCCATGTAGCGAAAATAGACCGTGTTGTTGACATGGCCAAAAGCATCCTGGTCTCCCCAGCGAAGATCCATGCGCAGTGTATGCATCAGTACTCTGGCGTTCATTCAGCAATCCTTTTTTAAACGTGGTGACATGAATTATTTATGGCGCGACGAATTAATTTCATCCGTAGAAAAATCCGCAAACTTACACAATCTCGCAGTTTGCAGCAAATACCGGCCGATCTCGCAAAATCAAATAAAATAGGGGTCCTGACATTTAGATTGAAGCCCGCTTACAAACGGAATTTTTAAACGTCAGTTGGGAGACAGGCAAAAAAGCGAACAGCGGCGACCATGCCGGGCGACAAAAACATAGTGGAATAAAAATACATGACGGATACACAAACTTCGGACCTGCTTACTCAATACGGTCCGCGCGACACCATGGAATACGATGTTGTTGTTGTCGGCGGTGGGCCGGCCGGACTTTCAGCGGCAATACGGCTCAAGCAACGCGCTGCGGAACAAGGTCGAGAACTCAGCGTTTGCGTACTGGAAAAAGGCGGCGAACTCGGCGCGCATATTTTGTCCGGCGCAGTCATGGATCCGAAAGCCCTCACCGAATTATTTTCCGACTGGAAAGAGCGCGGCGCCCCACTCAATACGGCAGTCAGCGAAGATCGCTTCCTGTTTCTGAGCGAGAAAAAATACTACAAGACACCGAACTGGCTGCTGCCAGCTTGCTTTCAGAATCACGGCAACTATGTCGTTTCTTTAGCGAACGTGGTGCGTTGGCTGGGTCAGCAGGCTGAATCGCTGGGCGTTGAAATATTTCCCGGCTTTCCTGCCGCTGAAATTCTTTACCACGACAATGGCGCGGTCAAAGGTGTGGCGACAGGCAATATGGGTGTCGATCACCACGGACAAGCAACTGCCAGCTTTCAATTAGGCATGGAGCTGCACGCCAAATACACCTTGTTCGCCGAGGGCTCCCGCGGCCATCTTGGCAAACAATTGATCGCCAAATATGCCTTGGATAAAGGGAAAGATCCGCAAACCTATGCGCTGGGCATCAAGGAGTTGTGGGAAATCGATCCGGCGCGACATCAGCCAGGTCTGGTGGTGCATACCGCAGGCTGGCCAATGAGCAACGATACTTACGGCGGTTCATTTCTGTATCACCTCGAAAATAATCAGGTTGCTGTTGGTTTTGTGGTTGGACTCGCTTATGAAAATCCTTATTTATCTCCTTACGAAGAATTTCAGCGCTACAAAACGCATCCAGAAATTCGGCGCTTCCTTGAAGGCGGCAAGCGAATTTCTTACGGCGCGCGCGCCATCACTGCTGGCGGTCTGCAATCCTTACCTAAACTCACGTTCAATGGCGGTGCGCTGATCGGCTGCGAAGCGGGCTTTTTAAATGCGAGCCGCATCAAAGGTAGTCATGCCGCGATCAAAACCGGCATGCTGGCGGCCGATGCGGCCTTTGATGCAGTCAGTGCAGGTCGCCAGTCCGATGAGTTGAGCGACTACGCCACGGCATTCGAACAATCCTGGCTGCATGAGGAGCTGCACAAGGCCCGCAATTTCAAACCGGCAATGAGCAAGGGTTTGTACACCGGCACGCTGCTCGTAGGTATTGATCAGGTGATATTCGGCGGCAAGGCACCGTGGACGCTGCATCATTCGCACGCCGATCACGAATGCCTGAAACCAGCCGCCAATTACACACCCATCGTTTATCCCAAGCCGGATGGAAAGCTGAGTTTTGACCGTCTGTCATCGGTATTCATTTCCAATACCAATCACGCGGAAGATCAGCCTGTGCATTTGACGCTGAAAGATGCTTCAGTGCCAGTCAACATCAACCTGCTCAAATATGCGGGACCAGAAGCGCGCTATTGCCCTGCCGGGGTGTATGAGTACGTGACTAATGATGATCAAACGCAACGTCTGCAAATCAATGCGCAAAACTGCGTACATTGCAAAACCTGCGACATCAAAGATCCGACACAAAATATCGTATGGGTCAGTCCGGAAGGCGGCGGCGGGCCGAATTATCCGAATATGTAATGATCAGTAGCCGGTATTAGGCGAGGCGAGGCGGTGCAGAGAGAAAGAGAGAGGGAAGCGCACCACTTCCTGCGACGAACGTCAGCTGCTTCGGGAATCCTTAAGCAAATATGGATTCCCGAAGCGCCTCGGAATAAGGGGGCTGAAGCGTTATTGTTTGTCGGGGATCGCAGACACAGGGCCTGTCGATATATATTCAGCATGTGTGTACATACGGCGTCTTACAGACTGCTAATAATCAACTTGGGGTCGGTTGCCATTGCCCGGCTACGATTTTTTCCAGCCAGAAGGTACCGATGATGGTTTTCACATCAGTGATTTCACCACCGCGTACCTGCCCCAGCAATGCCGATAATGGCATCGTAAATACCTCAAGAAATTCACCATCATCCAACTGGCTTTGTCCGGCAGTCAAATCACGCGCAAGAAAAATTTCCAGATGCTCATCGGCGTAGGCGATGGCGTTATGAATAGTGCACACGAAATCCCAACGCGCCGCCGTAAAACCTGTTTCCTCAAGCAACTCTCGCTTGGCGCATGCCAAAGCTGCCTCGCCGGCATCAATTTTCCCGGCCGGGAATTCGGTAAAAACGCGGTGGAGAGGATAACGGAACTGTCGCTCCAGCAGCACGCTTCCGTCGTCAAATAAGGGAAGGATGACAACCGCACCGGGGTGTTTGATATATTCGCGTGTAGCTTGCGCGCCGTCTGGCAACCTGATGGTGTCGCGCTGTACTTTTAGAAAGTGACCGTCATAGACTTGTTGACTATCGAGCTTTATTTCATCTAGCGGCATGGTCATCACTGCTTCCCGAAGTAGAGGCGCTTAAGAGGAACATCAAGCTTGATGTTTGCGCAAATACTGAAATACAAAACCAGGAAAAGCGAACACCAGAAACAAGCAAGCAGTGATGGCAAAAAATTCCCAGGTCTGCACAAAGACATTACCAGCCTGCGCCTCCATCAGACGTCCGGTTACACCTAACAGGATGTAGAACACCAGCAGTTCCAACAATCGCATCCAGATAGGTTTGCGATAATTGTCCGCTTTACTCAGGCGAAGAAAAGCGAACAATTGCTGATTAAAGAAGGGCACATTAGCAACCAGCAATGCCAGCAGAATCACCAGCCAGGAGGAAATGGAAACGCTCACAGGAAACGAACGCTGTCAGAGGGAAAAATGCTCAAGGTTATCAGGAGACAATTTTGCCGAGATACACGCTCAGGGTCGTCACGATTGCATTGGTACAAGCATCTAACAATGGTTTTGGCCACAATCCGAAGAGCAAAAGTGCCAGACCGTTGATGCTCATTAAAACTCGCACATCGATAGGAGCAGTCAACTTGGCGGTATCGGTTGCATCATCAAAATACATCAGCTTGACCACGCGCAAGTAATAGAAGGCACCGACCAGTGAGAACACGACTGCCACAATCGGCAGCCAAAGCTGCCCCGTACCCAGAGCGGCCTGCAACACGGAGAATTTAGCCATGAAGCCCGCCAGCGGCGGCACACCTGCCAGAGAAAACATCATCAGCATCATCATCGCTGCAAACCATGGGCTGCGTTGATTCAAGCCCTTCAAATCCTCGAGCCGATCCGCTTCAAACCCGGAGCGCGACATCATCATGATCAATCCGAAAGTACCGAGCGTCGTCAGCACATAGGTAATGACATAAAACAAGGAAGAACTATAGGCATTGACTGCAGAAAAAAGATTGCCATCGACCACACCTGATAGCAAACCCAGGAGCATGAAACCCATGTGCGAAATGGTCGAATAGGCCAACATCCGCTTGAAATTGGTTTGTGCAATCGCGGTCAGATTACCAATGATGATGGACAACACTGCCAGCACCGTCAGCATTTGCTGCCAGTCGATTGCCAGAGGCAACAGGCCTTCGACCAGAAAACGGAAAGTCAGCGCGAAAGCCGCCAGTTTTGGCGCACCGCCGAGCAACAACGTAACCGCAGTCGGCGCACCCTGATACACATCCGGCACCCACATATGGAAAGGAACTGCACCCAATTTAAACGCCAGTCCGGCAACCACAAATACCAGACCAAAAATCAGCACATTACGATCAACAGAACCAGAGATGATGGCGCGGAACACTTCGTTCAGTTCCAGCGAACCGGTTGCGCCATAGAGCATCGAAATGCCATACAACAGGAACCCCGAAGCCAGCGCCCCCAACACGAAGTACTTCATCGCGGCCTCAGTGGCCACGTTACTATCGCGTCGCAATGCAATCAGCGCATAAAGCGTCAAGGACATCAATTCCAGTCCCAGATACATACTGAGAAAATTATTGCCGGAAATCATGACCATCTGACCCAGCAGGGAGAACAACGCAAGCGGGTAAAACTCACCCCCCAGTTGCGAACCGATCATCCCGCGTTCGGTAGCATATTGGCGCGAGTAAACCAGCGTTGCACCAACAGCGATATAAGAAGCCAGCTTCAAGAGGCTCGAAAGCGGATCGCCCACAAACATGTTGCTGAAGGTATAGACCGTCGCACCGCCATTAAAAGTAAGGATGGTCAGGGCGGCGCAAACAGCAAGCGCCAGCAGCGAAAGCAAATACGTAATGAATCGCTTCCCATCGGGCAGGAACATATCGATCAGCAAAATTACAGAGGCTGCAATCAGAAGAAAAATTTCTGGATAAACAGGGATCAGGTTCGAAATAATCATATGTGCCGCTTAAGTGTTCTTAGTTGATCTTGGAGATCGCAATATGCTTCAACAGATCCGCCACCGACACCTGCATCGCATCGATAACCGGGGCAGGATACAAGCCCATGACAAGTATGCCGATGGCCAACAATCCCAATATAAGGAATTCACGCTTGTTGATATCGGTCAGCTCGTCGACATGGTGATTGGCAATCGCACCAAATATCACCCGTTTGACCAGCCACAGAGAATAGGAAGCCCCCAGAATTAATGCTGTGGCCGCCAACAAGCCAATCCAGAAATTAAATTTGACCGCACCCAGAATCACCATGAATTCGCCTACAAAACCCGAGGTAGCCGGCAATCCCGAGTTGGCCAGTGAGAACAGGACGAAAAAAGCAGCAAAGCGTGGCATGCGATTGACGACTCCGCCGTAATCAGCAATCCGACGAGTGTGCATGCGGTCATACATGACCCCGATCGCCATAAACATGGCGCCCGACACCAACCCGTGCGAAATCATTTGCGCAATACTGCCCTGCAATGCCAAATCATTGAACATGAAAAAGCCAAGCGTAACGAAACCCATGTGCGCGATCGACGAATACGCAACGAGCTTCTTCATATCTTCCTGCACCAGTGCGACCAAGCCGATGTAAATCACGGCAATCAGGGACAGCGTAATCATGAAGCCCGAGAGGTAATGACTGGCGTCAGGCGTAATGGGCAAGGAAAATCTGAGGAAACCATAAGCGCCGAGCTTGAGCATGATCGCAGCCAACACAATGGAACCGCCCGTCGGCGCTTCAACGTGGGCATCCGGCAACCAGGTATGCACCGGCCACATAGGAACCTTGACGGCAAAGGCCATCAGGAATGCCAGGAAAATCCAGATTTGCTCTTGCATCGACAATGCCGTCTGATGCCATACCGGGATTTCAAAACTTCCGCCTGAAACAAAGTACAAATAAATCAACGCCACCAGCATCATTAAGGAACCAAGCAAGGTGTAGAGGAAAAATTTGATCGCGGCATATACGCGATTCGCGCCGCCCCAGACACCGACGATGATAAACATCGGAATGAGCGTGGCTTCAAAAAACACGTAGAAAAGCAACCCGTCCAGCGCCGAAAACACACCGATCATCAGGCCCGACAGAATCAAAAACGCCCCCATATATTGGGCAACACGCTTTTGTATCACTTCCCACGCGGACAGCACGACGATGATGGTGATAAATGCCGTCAGAGGCAAAAGCCAGAGCGACAAACCATCAATGCCAAGATAGTAGCTAATGCTAAAGCGTTCGATCCAGGCAAATTTTTCGACAAACTGCATGCCGTGAGCAGAATTGTCGAACTGTTGCACCAACGGCAATGTCACGACAAAACTGACTAAGGAACCGAAGAGAGACAACCAGCGCACCAGCGCTGGATTACTGTCGCGCCCGATCAACAGGACGAGGACACCGAAGGCGATCGGACACCAGATCGCGATGCTGAGGAGAGGAAGAGATGACTGCATCATGGTTATTTTTAACTTTACTCCGCCAACTTAATTGGCAAACGGAAACGGCAGGAACCACACGAGGAAACCCAGAACGCCAATGATCATTACGAAAGCATAATGATAGATATAGCCGGTCTGCCCCAGCCGCATGACTTTAGAAAACCAGTTGACGACTTTGGCACTGCCATTGACGATCAAGCCATCAATCAAACCCTTGTCGCCGATACTCCAAAGACCGCCGCCAAGCAAGCGCGCACCGCCGGCGAAGACAACATCATTAAATTTATCAAGGTAGTACTTGTTTTCCAGCAGCGTGTAGATAGGCGAAAATTTATCCTTGATCCATGCTGGCACACGTGGATTGACCATGTAGAAGTAATAAGACACAAGCACACCAGCCAATGCCAGCAAGAATGGCGGCGAGGTCAGTGCATGCACTGCCATGGCGACAGGCCCATGATATTCATGTGCAAGTTCCTCCATGGCGGCATGCGTTTCACTGACAAACAACACGCCTTTGAAGAAATCACCAAACAGCATCGGACCAATTGCCAGGAAACCAATAATTGCAGAAGGAATAGCCAGCAGAATCAACGGCAAAGTGACAACCAGTGGCGACTCATGCGGTTTCTGCCCCGGCGCTAATCCATCGTGAGCGTGATCGTCGTGAACAGCATCATCCACTGCATGTGCTGCATCATGTGCGTCGTGGCTAACAGCGGCCGATGCATGCTGGTCATGGCTACCATGTGCCGCTTTGCCGAACCGCTCTTCTCCGTGAAACACCAGGAAATACATGCGGAAGGAATAGAAGGCCGTGATAAACACACCCGCCAGCACAGAGAAATAAGCAAAGCCGGCACCAGGCAAGGTCGATGCATGCACGGCATCAATGATGCTGTCTTTGGAATAGAAACCCGAGAAGAAAGGCGTGCCGATCAGCGCAAGCGAGCCAACGAGTGAAGTTATCCAGGTAATCGGCATGTATTTACGCAGACCACCCATGTTACGGATGTCCTGATCATGATGCATCCCGATAATGACCGAACCCGCTCCCAGGAATAGCAGCGCTTTGAAAAAAGCGTGTGTCATCAGATGGAATACCGCCACGGAATACGCCGAAGCACCGAGTGCCACAGTCATATAACCTAGTTGTGACAGGGTCGAATAGGCAACCACTCGCTTGATGTCGGTTTGCATGATGCCAAGAAGACCCATGAACAGTGCCGTAATCGCACCGATCACCAGAATCACTGACAACGCAGTATCGGACAATTCGAACAGCGGCGACATACGGGACACCATGAAGATACCTGCAGTAACCATCGTAGCGGCATGAATCAGCGCGGAGATAGGTGTAGGACCTTCCATCGAATCAGGCAACCAGACGTGCAGCGGAAATTGCGCCGATTTACCCATCGCACCGATGAACAGGCAAATACATGCCACGGTAAGAAGCATCCAGTTAGTACCTGGCAATGTGAGCTGAGCGAGCTCGGTTTTCCTAGCGAAGACTTCAGCGTAGTTCATCGAACCAGCATAGGCCATCAGCAAACCGATACCGAGGATGAAACCGAAATCGCCGACACGGTTGACCAGAAAGGCCTTCATGTTCGCCTTGATTGCAGTCGGCCGCGTGTACCAGAAACCGATCAACAAGTAAGACACGAGACCCACTGCTTCCCAACCGAAAAACAGTTGCAGGAAGTTGTTGCTCATGACGAGCATCAGCATCGAAAAGGTGAACAGTGAAATATATGAAAAGAAGCGGTTGTAGCCTTCATCGTCTTTCATGTAGCCGATGGTGTAAATGTGCACCATCAGGGAAACGAAGGTCACTACACACATCATCAACGCCGTCAGGCTATCAATCAGGAAACCGACTTCGAACTTCATTCCAGCTACCGTCATCCAGGTGTATAGCGTGCCGTTGTAACTGGCCCCGCCAACAACTGCGAGCAGTGTCTGTATCGAGATGATCAGCGCAATGAGCACGCCAAGAATGGTCACACTGTGTGAAATTTTACGTCCGACGACGTTGCCGAAAAACTTTGTGCCGAACAAGCCGGCAATTGCTGAGCCAACCAGCGGAGCCAGTGGTACGGCAAGTAGAAGGTGTGGGTTAAGTTGCCCCGCCATGATAAACCTTATCGCTATTTTGAATGAAAGCTGAGCTGCGTTACCGCCGACTCAAACGAACTCGTCCTGCTCCAGCGTCACAGCGCCTAACCTTTCAGACTATCCAGGTCTTCTACATTGATGGTATTCAGATTGCGGAATACGAGTACTAAAATAGCCAGTCCGATCGCCGATTCAGCCGCGGCCACCGTCAGAATAAAGAAAACGAAAATCTGCCCCGCCGCATCGCCAAGATAATGCGAAAAAGCGATGAAATTCATATTGACCGCTAACAGCATCAGTTCGATCGCCATCAGTAGCACGATGATGTTTTTCCGATTGAGAAAAATACCGACGATAGAAATAGCAAACAGCAGCGCGCCGAGAACCAGGTAATGTGCCAACGATAAATTCATGGTGGTTCTCTTAAGCCTGAGTGTCCGTCACCGCAGCTGCGGGCGGATCGTTGCGTGGGGATTCCGATTTCATGTTCACTAAACGGACGCGGTCGCTGCGCTTGACTTTAACTGCCTCGGACGGCGAGAAATGTTTGGTGTCTTTGCGGGTTCGTAAAGTCAGTGAGACTGCCGCGACAATCGCCACCAGCAAAATGACGGCGGCGATTTCAAATGCGTAAACGTATTCTGTGTAAATCAACATGCCGAGCGCTTTGGTGCTTCCAATGTTGGCAGAAGCCGGAGGCACCTGCGCCTCGCTGATCCAGAAATTCCGCATGAGTATGGCCGCCATTTCAAGCACGATCACCACACCAATAGTGGCCGCCATGGGGAAATATCCCCAGAACCCTTCGCGCATTTGTTCCAAATTGATGTCGAGCATCATCACGACAAACAGGAACAGCACCATGACTGCGCCTACATACACGAGCACCAGAACGATGGCCAGAAATTCCGCTTGCAACAGCAGCCAAATACCCGCTGCCGAAAAGAACGCCAACACCAAAAACAAGGCTGCGTGAACAGGGTTGCGTGCGGTGATAACGCGCAAGGCTGCCAATATAAGTATCAGCGAGAACGCGTAAAACAAGAAAGTTTTAAATTCCATAATCAACCAAAAGTCGGCTATTGAAAGCACTACAGCACAATTTGCAGATACGGGACATGCCGCCGCACTGCCACATTTACTTTAATCAGCGATACGTTGCATCTGCTGCACGGGCAGCGGCAATTTGCGGTTCGTAACGATCGCCAACTGCCAACAGCATTTCCTTGGTGTAGTACAAGTCACCGCGTTTTTCACCGTGATATTCCAGAATATGCGTTTCCACAATAGAATCGACAGGGCAAGATTCTTCGCAAAATCCACAAAAAATACACTTGGTCAAATCGATGTCATAGCGAGTGGTTCGGCGCGAACCGTCGTCACGTTGCTCAGACTCGATAGTAATGGCCATCGCAGGACACACAGCTTCGCACAGTTTGCAGGCGATGCAACGCTCTTCCCCGTTGGGATAGCGGCGAAGCGCATGCAGACCTCGAAAACGCGGTGACTGCGGCGTTTTTTCTTCAGGAAACTGAATGGTGATTTTCCGGGCGAACAGATAGCGACCAGTGAGCGCGAGGCCTTTCAGCAATTCACGCAGCATCAAACTGCTAAAGAAATCCTTAATTGCTTCCATCTTCGTATCAACCTTTTCCGTTACTTCCAAATATTCCAGGGTGTCTGCATCCAGATAGCGACAATCACTAAGCAGGCCAGCGTCAGTGGAATAAATACCTTCCAGCCCAGACGCATGATTTGATCATAGCGGTAGCGCGGAAACGAAGCACGTACCCAGATGAACAAGGACACAACAAAGAAAGTCTTCAGACCCAGCCATATCCAGCCCGGGATGAAATCAAGAACTTGCAACGGCGAGGCCCATCCACCGAGGAACATCAGTGACGCTAATGCTGAGATCAGAATCATGTTGGCGTATTCCGCCAGGAAAAACATGGCGAATGACATCCCTGAGTATTCGATCATGTGACCGGCGACGATCTCGGACTCACCTTCAACCACATCAAACGGATGCCGATTGGTTTCAGCGATACCGGAAATAACATAAATCACAAACACCGGCAGCAGCGACAACCAATTCCAAGACAAGAAATTAACGCCATGGTCGAAAAAGTAACCTTTGCTCTGCCCCATCACAATGTCAGTGAGATTCAGGCTGCCGGTGACCATGAGCACGATTACAAGAGCAAAACCCATTGCGATTTCATATGAAACCATTTGCGCAGAGGCGCGCATCGCACCTAGGAACGCGTATTTCGAATTCGAAGCCCATCCAGCGATGATGACGCCGTAGACTTCCATCGAAGTAATTGCCATCACAAACAATAATCCGGCATTGACGTTAGCCAGCACTTTTTCAGGTCCGAACGGGATCACTGCCCATGCGGCCAGAGCCGGCATGATGGTCATAATCGGCGCGATAAAGAAAAGTATCTTATTGGCTTTGGCCGGAGTAGTTACTTCCTTGAAAATAAGTTTGAGCGCATCGGCAATCGGTTGTAGCAAACCCGCTGGACCGACACGATTGGGGCCAAGGCGCACATGCATCCAACCGATCAACTTGCGCTCCCAATACGTCAGATAAGCAACGCATACCAGTAACGGCACCATGACGACCAGGATCTTCAGTACATTCCAGACCAGCGCCCAACCATAAAAGCCAAGAGTAGACAGACCAATATTATTGAGAGCAGCAATATAGTGTTCCATCACGCTTTCTCCACCATGATCGTGCCGAACATTGAGCCCAGCGCTGCCGTCGCGGTATGAGCTGCGGCGATACGCACCACATTAGCCGGTAACCGAGTATCAACTTCTGCAGTCAACACGCTGCTGCCCTGCCCTTGAGTCACTTTCACAAGGTCCCCAGTCGACACGGCGAGCTGCTTTGCCAAGGCAGCAGGAAGCCAGGCACGAGGCGGCCGTGCATCTGTCGTCTGCTGCAGAGAAGGCGCACGACGCACAATCGCATCGGTAAAGTAAATTGGCACATCGGCAATCCGTTCTAAACCACCCGCATCCATCGCAAATGCAGGCGTCAGAACCAAGGATGCCGTGTTGTTCAGACGGGCAGACAGTTCAGCCTGCGACGGTATGGTCGCACCAAGCACTTCTGCACGGATTGACTCGGAAGTCTCATAGTCGAAGTTAGGCAAGCCAAGCAAATTACCCAGTACCCGCAGAACCTTCCAGGCTGGACGCGTTTCACCGAGTGGCTTGACCGTACCGTTGAAACTTTGGGCCCGTCCTTCGCAGTTGACGAAGGTGCCGGAAGTTTCAGTGAACGGTGCAATTGGCAGCAACACATCCGCATATTCTTCACCATGACGGTAAGGTGACATCACCACCACCATCTCGGCTTGCTTCAGTGCAGTCCGTGCAGCTTGCGGGTTGCTGCTGTCCAATTCTGGTTCGACATTCAGCAGCAGATACGCTTTGCGCGCCACGCCAAACACTGGCTGGGCCTTGCCTGCAGCAGGAATGGCATTTGCCAGATAAGCACCGACGGTATTGCCGCCTTCTGTCAAATACGCAAGTTTGGATTCGGTATGTTGGGCGATCCACTGCGCAGCCACATGCAGTTGCGACGCTTGCGGGTGTTGGCTCGCAGCATTACCGAGCAGGATCGCTTTTGCAGTACCAGACATTAAGCTGACCGCAATTTTCTGCGCCGCTTCCGTCGCAACGACAGCTTCGAATCCAGCCGGTGCCGTAACATTCTTGAGCGCGGCTACAGCAGCAACTATTTCACCCAATGCAGCGAGCCAATCGGACGGTGCGCGCACCAACTTGTTCGCAATCGGCATCAACAAGTCATCGTCAGTGGCATGCAGCACATTGACATGACCGCCATTCTTCACCGATTGGCGCAGACGAGCTGCAAGCAGCGGATGATCTTTGCGCAGGAAAGACCCGATAACTAATGCCCGATCCAGCTGGCCGAATTCGGTGATAGACATGCCCAGCCAAGGCGTGACTTGATGATCCAGCGTGAAATCTGTTTGACGCAGACGGAATTCAATATTTTCAGAACCGATACCGCGCACTACTTTTTGCAGCAAGTTCATTTCTTCCAGCGTCGAAGTAGGCGTTGCCAGCGCAGCGATTGCGTCAGCACCATGTTCGTGTTTGATATTGCGCAATCCGTGGGCAACATATTCGAGCGCGGTTTGCCAATCGACTGTGCGCCAGACACCATCTTGCTTGAGCATCGGTGCGGTCAGTCTTTGTTCACTGTCCAGAGCCTCGTAGGAAAAACGATCCTTGTCCGAGATCCAGCACTCGTTGACATCGTCATTTTCCAGCGGCAGGACGCGCATCACTTTGCCACCCTTGACTTGCACAGTCAGGTTGGTTCCCATGCCGTCATGCGGACTCACCGATTTGCGGCGTGACAATTCCCAGGTACGAGCGCTGTAACGGAAAGGCTTGGAGGTCAGTGCGCCAACCGGACACAGATCGATCATGTTTCCCGACAACTCGGAATCCACCGTATTGCCGACGAAAGTAGTAATTTCCGCGTGTTCGCCACGACCCAGCATCCCCAGCTCCATGACGCCAGCAACTTCCTGACCGAAACGGACGCAACGGGTGCAGTGAATGCAGCGATTCATTTCTTTCATCGATATCAGCGGACCGACATCCTTGGGGGTCACTACACGCTTCTCTTCTTCGTAACGTGAGGTAGAACCGCCATATCCGACTGCAAGATCCTGCAATTGGCATTCGCCACCCTGGTCACAAATAGGACAATCCAAGGGATGATTGATCAATAAAAATTCCATCACGCCTTGCTGCGCCTTGACCGCCTTATCGCTCGCGGTGCGTACGATCATGCCCGCAGAGACAGGAGTCGCGCAGGCAGGCAGGGGCTTGGGTGCTTTTTCGACGTCAACCAGGCACATCCGGCAATTAGCCGCGATGGACAGTTTTTTGTGATAGCAGAAATGCGGAATGTACGTGCCAAGTTTGTTGGCAGCGTCCATCACCATGCTGCCTTCTTGTACTTCCACTTTCTTGCCGTCTATTTCAATTTCGACCATGGCTTTTTGCCCAAACTAAGTATGTGCTGTTGCTTCAATGCGTTCTGTGCTGCCAGTTTTTAGCTGGCATTACACAACGCCCTATCACCGCATGCCATGCGGCAGGCAGTGGCTAGATATAAGACGGCACCAGGCAATGTTTATGCTCGATGTGATACTCAAACTCTTCACGGAAATTCTTGATGAAAGCACGCACCGGCATTGCCGCCGCATCTCCCAACGCACAAATTGTCCGCCCCTGAATATTGTCGGCAACAGCGTTGAGCTTATCCAAATCGTCTGGACGACCTTGACCGTTTTCAATTCGCTCTACCATGCGATACATCCAGCCGGTACCTTCCCGGCAAGGTGTACATTGACCACAAGATTCTTCGAAGTAAAAATACGACAGGCGCATCAGGGACTTAACCATGCAGCGGGTATCGTCCATTACGATGACCGCACCAGAACCTAGCATGGAACCAGCCTTGGCAATCGAATCGTAATCGAGGTCCGTATCCATCATGACATCGCCCCGAATAACGGGTGCAGAAGAACCACCAGGAATCACAGCCTTGATTTTTTTCCCGCCGCGCATACCACCTGCCAGTTCCAGCAATTTGGCAAATGGCGTTCCGAGCGGTACTTCATAATTTCCTGGCAATTCCACATCGCCTGAAATCGAAAATATCTTCGAACCGCCATTATTTGGCTTGCCTATACCCGCATAAGCGGCTGCGCCGATCTGGAAAATGAAAGGCACTGCGGCGAAAGTTTCAGTATTGTTGATCGTGGTCGGCTTACCGTACAAGCCGAAGCTCGCAGGGAACGGTGGCTTGAATCGCGGCTGGCCTTTTTTACCTTCAAGCGATTCCAGCAACGCCGTTTCTTCTCCACAAATATAAGCACCATAGCCGTGATGGCCGTGCAGCTGGAAATTCAAACCGGAACCGAGGATATTGTCGCCAAGAAAACCGGCAGCACGCGCCTCTTCCAACGCCTCTTCGAAACGCGCATAGGCGTCCCAAATTTCGCCGTGAATGTAGTTATACCCAACGGTAATACCCATTGCATAGCCGCCAATGATCATTCCTTCGATCAATGCATGCGGGTTGTAGCGCAGAATGTCCCGATCCTTGAATGTGCCCGGCTCGCCTTCGTCGCTATTGCAGACCAGATACTTCTGACCTGGAAACTGACGCGGCATGAAACTCCATTTCAGGCCAGTCGGAAAACCGGCGCCGCCACGTCCACGCAGCGAGGATGCCTTCAGTTCGGCAATCACTTGTTCTGGAGTGATGTTGTCAGCAAGAATACGCTTGAGAGAGGCATAACCTCCGCGCTTGACATAGTCAGCCAGATGCCAGTTGGCACCATCTAGACCTGCAAGAATCAATGGATTGATATGACGATTGTGCAATGAGGTCATTTGGCAGTGCCTTCGCTTAACTCTACAATCAGCGCATCAATTTTTTCGTTCGACATCCAGCTGCACATCCGTTTGTTATTGAGCAACATCACAGGCGCATCTCCGCAAGCGCCCATGCATTCGCCTTCAAGCAGAGTGAACTGGCCGTCCGATGTAGTTTCTTTGAATCCAATGCCCAATTTTTGCTTGAGATAAGCGGCTGCATTGGCACCGCCTGACAACTGGCAAGGCAAATTGGTGCATACGGTAATTTTGAATTTCCCGACTGGCCGCGTGTTGTACATGTTGTAGAACGTGGCGACTTCTTGTACTGCTACCGGCGCCATGTCCAGATAGTCAGCGATTTCATGCTGCAGTTCGGGCGGCAACCAACCATGTTCATCCTGGGCAATTGCCAATGCTGCCATAACGGCAGATTGCTTTTGATCGGCTGGATATTTCGCCAGCTCGCGATCTATTTTATGTAAGGCTTCTTGAGATAACAGCATGTCGTTGACCGTCCGTGCGCAATCTTCTGCGCGGGGTTGTTATTGCAATATAGCAATAGGAAAAAGCATCAGCATCACATCATCGATTAACGATCGATCTCACCAAATACAATATCTTGCGATCCAATAATCGTTACTGCATCGGCAATCATGTGACCTTTGGCCATTTCGTTCAGACTTTGCAAATGCGCAAAGCCAGGAGCGCGTATCTTCATGCGGTATGGCTTGTTGGCACCATCAGAAATCAGATAAATACCGAATTCCCCTTTGGGATGTTCAACTGCCGCATAAGTCTCGCCCGGCGGTACATGGAATCCTTCAGTGAACAATTTGAAGTGGTGAATCAGATCTTCCATGTTCGATTTCATGTCGACCCGCGGCGGCGGTGCAATCTTGTGATTGTCGACAATGACCGGGCCTTCATTTTTTCGCAACCACTCAACGCACTGGGAAATGATGCGATTCGATTGGCGCATTTCCTCAACCCGTACCAAATAGCGATCATAGCTATCGCCATTCTTGCCAACAGGAATATCAAAATCTAACTGGTCATAGACTTCGTAAGGCTGTTTCCGTCGCAAGTCCCATTCGATCCCGGAGCCGCGCAGCATCGGACCGGTAAAGCCCATTGCCAGCGCTCGCTCAGGGGAAACCACACCCACACCGACGAGTCGCTGTTTCCAGATGCGGTTATCGGTCAACAGGGTTTCGTATTCATCGACATAAGTCGGGAAACGCTTGGTGAAATCATCGATGAAATCGAGCAAGGAGCCTTGACGATTCTCATTGAGCGCGCGAATCGCCTTGTCATTACGCATGATCGAAGCCTGATATTGCGGCATGGCATTGGGCAAATCGCGGTAGACGCCGCCCGGACGGTAATACGCGGCATGCATACGCGCACCGGAGACCGCTTCGTAGCAATCCATCAAATCTTCACGTTCGCGGAAGGCATACAGCAACACCCCCATGGCGCCGACGTCCAGCGCATGTGCACCAATCCACATCAGGTGATTCATCAAGCGGGTGATCTCATCGAACATGACGCGAATGTACTGGGCGCGCACTGGCACCTCGACACCCAACATCTTTTCAATCGCCATGACATAAGCATGCTCGTTACACATCATCGACACGTAATCGAGCCGATCCATGTATGGCACTGATTGCAGATAGGTTTTCTGCTCTGCCAGCTTTTCGGTCGCGCGATGCAGCAGACCAATGTGCGGATCGGCGCGTTGGATCACCTCACCGTCAAGCTCCAACACCAGACGCAAAACACCATGTGCAGCTGGATGCTGAGGACCGAAATTGAGCGTGTAATTCTTGATCTCTGCCATTATTTGATCCCGTAATTTTCTTCGCGAATCACGCGCGGAACGTTTTCACGCGGCTCGATGGTGACAGGTTGATAGACCACACGTTTTTGCTCTGCGTCGTAACGCATTTCGACATAGCCGGAAACAGGGAAGTCTTTGCGGAAAGGATGACCAATAAAGCCATAGTCAGTCAGAATACGACGCAAATCGTTGTGACCGTCGAAGAGAATACCGAAGAAGTCAAAAGCTTCGCGTTCGTACCAGTCGGCTGTCGACCAGATAGACGTTACCGAAGACACTAGCGGCAAATCATCATCCGGCGCGAATACCCGCACGCGCAAGCGCCAATTGTGTTGCACCGATAGCAGGTGTGAGACAACGGCAAAACGCGCGCCATCCCATTCACTGTCGCCATAAGCAGAATAATCGACACCGCATAAATCCATCATCTGATCAAAGCGAGTATCGGCGTGATCGCGCAATACACGCATTGCAGATAAATAATCGCCTGCATTAACGATAATGGTGACCTGATCCAATTCCACGACCAGATTTTGCAGATACCCCCCCAGCGCATTGCGCACGGCTGCTTCGAGAGTTTCCAGTTTAGTCATCGTTCTACCCTCTTAGCGCGCAATGGTATTAGTGCGCTTGATCTTGTTTTGCAACTGGATGACGCCGTACAGCAAAGCCTCCGCTGTGGGCGGGCAACCTGGCACATAGACATCGACCGGCACGATGCGATCACAACCGCGCACCACCGAGTAAGAATAATGATAATAACCACCGCCATTAGCGCATGAACCCATGGAGATAACCCAACGCGGCTCAGCCATCTGGTCGTAAACTTTACGCAATGCCGGTGCCATTTTATTGCACAGTGTGCCGGCAACGATCATCACATCCGATTGACGTGGTGACGGACGAAACATAATTCCGAACCTGTCCAGATCATAGCGGGACGCCCCAACGTGCATCATCTCAACAGCACAACACGCCAAACCGAAGGTCATCGGCCACATTGAACCTGTGCGCGTCCAGTTGATTACTTTGTCCAGCGAGGTGGTTACGAACCCCTCATTCAATACGCCTTCAATTGACATAAGTTATTCCCAGTCCAGGGCACCCTTCTTCCAAATGTACCAAAAGCCGACTACAAATTCAGCGATGAACACCATCATCGTGACAAAGCCGGACCAGCCCAGATCGCGCATTGCGACGCCCCAGGGAAAGAAAAAAGCAGTTTCAAGGTCGAACAAAATGAACAGAATGGCTACGAGGTAGTAGCGCACATCGAATTTCATGCGGGCATCTTCAAACGCTTCGAAGCCACACTCATAGGGAGAAGTTTTTTGGGCATCAGGCTTGTGCGGGCCGAGTAGACGACCAAGCAACTGAGGGGCGATACCTACGCCGATGCCAATCAAAATAAACAGTAATACGGGGAGATAATTATCGAGGTTCACGTTTGGGCGCAGGTATGTTGAACAAAAATTTAGGAATGATTCTCAATATCGAGCAACGTATCCCTTCGACAAAAAGCCAGCTCAGGCTTTACTCCTTTGCTGGCTTTTCCACTTCATTTCTGGTGCCGGCGGCGAGACTCGAACTCGCACAGCTTTACGCCACTACCCCCTCAAGATAGCGTGTCTACCAATTTCACCACGTCGGCTTAAGGCTGCTATTTTAACCTGCTTGTCATTCTTGTTCAATGCACAAATAGGATTAAAACTGATTGTTTAACACTCGATCGCCCAAGGCTAGCGACCGCGAAACAAAACAAGGAAAGTTATTTCGGAATTTCATTAACCGGGGTGGCTGGAACAACTGGCGCAGCCGGAGTCGGAACGACTGTTGACGGAATTGGCAGTGCATCCATAACACCACCACTCGCTACCGCGTGATGATTACTGAGATACGCCAACGCCAGTGTCGCCGCAAAAAATACTGCCGCAGCCACCCCTGTCGACTTAGACAAAAAATTCGATGAGCCAGTGGCACCAAACAAACTGCCCGAAGCACCAGAACCAAAAGCAGCTCCCATATCGGCGCCTTTACCGTGCTGCAGCAAAACCAGTCCGATAATAGTCAGCGCAGACAGCACTTGAACAATAACAATAGCGGTAAAAAAAGTGTTCATGTATTTACAGTTTCCAATTTCAGATAAATCAAATATGAAGCGTCAGACCGCTTGAATAATGGCAAGAAAATCTGCTGCTTTTAGAGCCGCGCCGCCAATAAGTCCGCCATCAATATCGGCCATGCCCAGCAATTCGCCAGCATTATCGGGCTTCATGCTACCACCATACAAAATCGCCACTAGCTGAGCCGCCGCTGCGTTCTTGATTGCTAACTGAGAGCGCAAAAATGCATGCACTTCTTGCGCCATGGACGGTGTTGCAGTTTTCCCGGTACCAATGGCCCAAACAGGCTCATAAGCCACCACAATGCGAGCCACATCGTCGCTGGAAATCACAGCCAACACACTATTGAGCTGATTAGCCACAATATCATTCGTTTGCCCGGCTTCACGCTGCTCCAGAGTTTCGCCAACGCAAACAATCGGGGTCAAGCCTGCCGCAAGCGCTGCAAGTGTTTTTTGCGCTACTACGGCATCACTCTCAGAATGATAAGCACGACGCTCGGAGTGCCCCACGATCACGTACTGCACGCCAAACTCCAGCAACATCGAAGCAGAAACCTCACCCGTGTAAGCGCCCGCTGCATGAGCCGAAACATCCTGCGCACCCAGCTTCAGCTTTGACTCAGCAAGCGCCAACTGCGCTTGCGCAAGATAAGGCGTCGGCACACATACGGCTACCTCGCAATGCGGCTGAGACAGCCCCGCGCAAACTCCCGACAGCAGATCTGCATTTGCAGACAGACTGCCATTCATTTTCCAATTGCCAGCAATGAGTTTTTGACGCATACGAGTAAAGTTAGAAGCCTAATATTGAATAACCCGCCATTCTAGCGCGTAGGAGGATGCCGGGTCAAATGAGCAGTGCTGAACTTATCCTAGTAATATTTATGACCGCTGCGAAACCGGGCGTTGCGATCGATCTATTCGATCAATTGCTTATGCCACCACCAACATAATTTTACCTATGTGCTCGCTCGACTCCATCAAAGCATGCGCTTGCGCAGCTTGCTCCAATGGGAATGTGCGATAAATCTGAGGAGCTATCTTACCGCTTTCAATCAAGGGCCACACAGCGGCTTCCAATTGCACCGCAATGGCCGCCTTGAATGCCACCGAACGCGGACGCAAAGTAGAACCGGTGATAGTCAAGCGACGACGAATAATTTGCCATAAATCCAGTTCGGACTTGGCTCCGCCCAACGCCGCAATCAACACCAAACGACCATCCTCAGCAAGAACACGCAATTCACGCGGCACGTAATCGCCACCCACCATATCAAGAATCACATCGACACCCTTGCCTTCGGTTGCCGCCTTGATTTCTTCGACGAAATCCTGCTCCCGGTAATTGATTGCTTGCACAGCCCCCATTTGCTCACAGGCACGACATTTTTCAGCACTGCCGGCGGTAGCAAAAACACGGTGACCGAGTGCGGTCGCCAGCTGAATAGCCGTCACGCCAATGCCTGAAGAGCCTCCCTGCACCAGCAAGCTTTCCTCACCCTTCAGATTTCCACGTTCGAAAACATTACTCCAAACGGTAAAAAAATTTTCCGGCAAAGCCGCTGCTTGCAAAGCCGTCAAACCCTTTGGCAGCGGCAAACATTGAGCCAACGGCGCCGTACAGAATTGCGCATAACCGCCACCTTGCAACAACGCACATACCAGATCACCCACCTTAAACCGGCTGCCAGCCAGATCGCCAGCAACGATTTCGCCGGCCACTTCCAATCCGGGGATATCGGAAGCACCAGCAGGTGGCTGATAATTGCCAAGGCGTTGAGCGACATCAGGGCGATTGACGCCAGCAGCATGAACCTTGATCAACACTTCACCCTGCCCCGGAACGGGCATCGGGCGCTCACAGAGTTGCAATACTTCTGGCGCGCCAGGGCGGGTAATCTCGATTGCTTGCATAGCGACATCCTTTGAATAAGTAAAGCTGGCAGCGCTCAGGTAATACAGAAACAGTGCCGCAACATGCTCGATCGCAGTCGGTGCCGAATGGTAACCCGCCACCGTACTTCTTGCTGCGCACCACCGACAATTTAGAAATGCCAAAGAATCGCAGAAAAGAAAAATTTGGGCTCTTCACCGGAATCGCCATCACCATAAAAAAACCGCCCCAAGCAAAGAGCCATGGAGCGGTTTTCTAACCGGCCTGCAAAAACACAGTCCGGGCAATGTTGCAAAAGAGTTACTCAGCAGCCTCAACAACAGCAGGAGCAGGTGCCGCGCCCTCTTCCGCCGCAGCCTTCATCGACAATTTGAGACGGCCACGGTCATCGGTTTCCAGAACCTTCACGCGCACTTGCTGGCCTTCTTTCAGGTAGTCAGCAACCGCATTGACGCGTTCGTTGGCGATCTGGCTGATGTGCAACAAGCCATCCTTGCCTGGCAACACTTGCACAATTGCGCCGAAATCGAGCAATTTGAGCACAGTGCCTTCGTAGACTTTGCCCACCTCAACCGAGGCAGTCAATTCTTCGATACGACGCTTGGCTTCCTGACCTGCAGTGGCATCCACCGAAGCGATAGTAACGACGCCTTCGTCGCTGATATCGATCTGCGTACCCGTCTCTTCGGTCAGCGCGCGAATCACTGCGCCGCCCTTGCCGATCACATCACGGATTTTTTCCGGATTGATCTTGATCGTGATCAGACGCGGTGCGAAGTCAGACAATTCGCCTGCGCCCGCTGGTACGGCTTCCTGCATCTTGCCGAGGATATGCACGCGGCCTTCTTTGGCCTGCGCCAGTGCGACCTGCATGATTTCCTTGGTGATGCCCTGGATTTTGATGTCCATTTGCAGTGCAGTAATGCCAACGGCGGTACCCGCTACCTTGAAGTCCATATCGCCGAGGTGATCTTCATCGCCCAGGATATCGGTCAGCACCGCAAACTTATTGCCGTCCTTGATCAGACCCATGGCAATACCAGCCACGTGCGCTTGCATAGGAACACCCGCATCCATCAGTGCCAGGCAACCACCGCAGACCGAAGCCATCGACGAAGAACCGTTCGACTCAGTAATTTCCGAAACCAGACGCACGGAGTAGCTGAACTCTTCCGGTGCCGGCAGTGCAGCCAGCAGAGCGCGCTTGGCCAAACGGCCATGACCGATTTCGCGACGCTTCGGCGTACCGACGCGGCCGGTTTCACCGGTAGCAAACGGAGGCATGTTGTAATGAAGCATAAAGCGGTCGGTGTACTCACCCATCAGGGCATCGATCTTTTGCTCGTCGCGGGCAGTACCCAGCGTAGCAATCACCAGCGCCTGAGTTTCGCCGCGAGTGAACAAGGCGGAACCATGCGTACGTTGTAACACGCCGGTGCGGATCGAAATCGGACGCACGGTGCGCGTATCGCGACCATCAATGCGTGGCTCGCCATCCAGAATTTGCGAACGAACGATTTTTGCTTCCAGATCGAACAGAATGCCGCCGACTTCTGCGGCATCGACTGCGCTACCGTCAGCGGCCAAAGCCGCATTGACTTCGCTAGTCACCGTCTTGAGCTTGGCAGTACGTGCCTGCTTGTCACGGGTTTGATAGGCATCGCGCAGCTTGTCGTCGGCCAGTGCCGTTACGCGAGCGATCAGCGCTTCATTCTTCGGCGCAGGGCTCCACTGCACTTCCGGCTTGCCGCCGTCGCGCACCAGTTCATGGATAGCGTCGATGACCGCCTTCGATTGCTCATGACCGAATACAACTGCGCCCAACATGATTTCTTCGGACAATTGCTTGGCTTCGGACTCGACCATCAGAACCGCAGTTTCGGTACCGGCAACGACCAGATCGAGCAGCGAAGTCTTCAGTTGCGAGCTGGTAGGGTTCAAGACATATTGACCGTCAATATAACCGACGCGGGCAGCGCCGACAGGGCCATTGAACGGCAGGCCAGCGACTGACAGCGCAGCGGATGCGCCGATCATGGCAGCGATGTCTGGATCGATTTCTGGGTTCACCGACAGTACGTGAATGATGATTTGCACTTCATTCAGATAACCTTCTGGGAACAGCGGACGGATCGGGCGATCGATCAGACGCGAGGTCAGTGTTTCTTTTTCCGAAGGCTTGCCTTCGCGCTTGAAGAAACCGCCCGGAATACGACCGGCAGCATACGTTTTTTCAATGTAATCAACAGTCAGGGGAAAGAAATCCTGGCCTGGCTTGGCATCCTTGCGTGCAACGACGGTTGCCAGCACGACGGTATCTTCAATCGATACCAGCACAGCACCGGAAGCCTGACGCGCAATTTCACCTGTTTCCAGCGTGACTTGGTGTTGGCCGTACTGGAAAGTTTTAGTGACTTTATTAAACACGGTGTTTCCTTTCTATTTTGATCCCCCGGTAAAAACGCTTTTGCCGGGATTTCTTTTTTACCGACAGATTTTCAGGAGCTGTCGTTCACCTCACCACGGACAATTGCCTGAAAACGGCACATCGTCTTGCTACCGCATGACACTCGTATGAGGCCACGCTTACTACAATTGCAATCTGAAAAGTGGCGCGCTTTAAGACTAAGGCTAATGCTTAATTGCTACACCATGCTCGCGCCACCATAACAAAATGCCCGCGTCAGAAACTGACGCAGGCATTGTGACAAGCGATCCGGAAACGGATTGAAACAAATCGGATAACAGCGATTATTTACGCAAACCGAGTTTTTCAATCAATGCGCGATAGCGCAATGCATCTTTACCGCGCAGATAAGACAGCAGGCTTTTCCGGCTGTTGACCATTTTGATCAAACCGCGACGGGAATGATGATCTTTGCTGTGGATTTTGAAGTGACCGTTGAGGTCGTTGATACGGGCTGTCAGCAGAGCAACTTGCACTTCCGGCGATCCGGTATCGTTCAACGCGCGAGCGTTATCAGTGATAATTGCTGCTTTCTGTACTTTTTCGAGAGACATGTCTTACCTTTCACAAGCGGCATGCGGAGTCTGCATTACAACCCCACGAACCGTGAACAAAAATTAAATCCGGCCGAATGACCAGACGCGCAGTATATAGCAAAAACCGGCGCACTTCAAACTAGACCTACGCAACGGGCCAAACCTCGGTTAAGCTGCACGTCCGTTAGCCAATCACTCCCCTCAACTACTCCTATCAATATGGCCCTCAAGGCAACTATCTTCAAAGCCGATCTGCAAATCAGCGACATGGACCGGCATTACTATCAGAACCACATACTGACCATTGCCCGCCATCCCTCCGAGACCGATGAGCGGATGATGATCAGGCTGTTGGCCTTTGCGCTGCATGCGGACCCGATGTTGAGTTTCGGCAAAGGACTTGCAGACATCGACGAGCCCGATGTGTGGCAAAAAGACCTGACCGGCGCGATTGACCTCTGGATAGAAGTCGGCCAACCGGACGACAAGCGCATACTGAAAGCCTGCGGCCGTGCTACACGCGTAATCGTCTATAGCTATAGCAGTACCGGTGCTATCTGGTGGGGACAAACAGGTAGTCGTGTCGAACGCGCCCGGAACCTGAGCGTGATTCAGATCCCCGCAGAAACCAGCGCGGCGCTGGCTCGATTGGCTCAGCGCAACATGCAATTGCAATGCACGATCCAGGATGGGCAGATTTGGATGGGGGCCAATGCCGATGCAGTGCAAATCGATCTGGAAACGCTGAAACTGACGCAATCGTATTAATTCATTCCCGTGCTCACGGCAGGAATATTTTTGAAATAAATATAAAAAAACGAGACGGAAAACCACTCCGTCTCGCTGATGAAACGTCAACAAGCCCTAGGCCTAGGTCGCCACAACCATTTCTTCAAGCATGCGCTTGGTAATGCCACCAAGCCGTTTCAATGCCTGCTCTACCTGCCCTGTGTAAGGCTGACCACAGCACAGGCGCAAATAGTTCGAATAACGGTTGGAATTCGAGAATATGAGGCCGGGTGAAATTCCTATCCCCTCTTTCAGTGCAGCCTCGAATACTCGATCAGAGGTGAGCATCTGCGGCAACTCTACCCATAAGCCGATACCGCCACTGGAAACATTGAGGCGAGTTCCCTCTGGAAAATATTCCGCGACCGCCTCCGCTACTTGCTCACGCTGCTGCTTCAAGGCATTACGCAATCGTCGCAAATGACGCTCATAAGCACTCGAATCGAGGAAATCAGCCGCACTCATTTGAGTCCACTCTTCATTACCGCGGGTATAGGCGTATTTCAGCATTTCGACACGCGCCTGCCAGCGCCCTGCCGTCAGCCAACCTAGTCGCATGCCGGGTGCCAGCACCTTATTAAGCGAAGCGCAATGAATCACGTTACCCGTGGTATCCCACGCTTTGAGCGCCTTCAGCGGCACACTGACATCCGCTAATTCAGTATAGGTATCGTCTTCAATCAAAGGAATCTGCCGCAACTCGCACAGGCTGACCAGTCTGGCTTTATTCGCGTCAGGCATGATGCAACCAAGAGGATTCTGTAAATTCGGCACGACCACTACTGCCTTGATATGCGGATGACTGCGCATGGCTAGCTCCAGCGCTTCCAGCGAAATACCCGTTTGCGGACTGGTGGGGATTTCCAGCGCGACCATGCCCAAGCTATCCAGGGCCTGCAACAATCCGAAATAAGTAGGCGACTCCACGGCAATCGTATCGCCGGCCTGCGCTACGGCGCGCAAAGCGACATTGATGGCTTCGATACACCCATTTGTCACCACAATATCGGTCGCCGTCAGATGCATGCCGCCGGTGAGTGCGCGACGCGCAAGGATGGCCCGAAAACCAGCGTTACCACTATGCTCAGGGGATTTTGTCAGCAAACTCGGCTTGCGTCGCAAATTGCGGATGGCAACATTTTTCAATGTCTCGACCGGATAGAGCTCCGGCGCACAATTCATTCCGCTCAAATCGATAGACAGAGGCTGCTGCTGCAACTTTGAAACGAAAGCAGAAACCCGCTCATGAATTCCGGCGTATTGCTCGGGATTGGTCGGCGTCAAATCCAAGGGCTCTGCAACTGGCCGCAGCATGGCTCTGCGCGGCTGTCGTACAAAATAACCAGAGCGCGGCCGCGCTTCCAACCAACCGTATTGTTCGAGATATCGCAACGCATGCAGTGCCGTTGACAGGCTTACTCCATGCTGTCGCATCAACCTCCGCACCGACGGCATACGCTGCCCGGGCGGCAAAGTATTAGCGCGTATCGCGGTAAGATAATGTTCCGCCAAACGGCGGTAGAGTGGCTGCATGCCCGAAGGCAGCTCTTCTGACAAGGAAGGTGGGGGGGGTAGCGTATGCATACGTTATGATCGTTGCTCAGATCGCGCCGCAATAGATACAGAGTTAGCAAAAAGATACCGTAACAGATCGCTCATTGACTACCCCACGCCTGCGGCAAAGCTGCCTTGAACAGCCATTTAAGGGCGTTGCGCAATATGCGGGGATCGAAAGACGTATTTGTACGGACGCACCAGGATTACCCGCAAGGGGGAAGTAAAGACACCTGATACGTTTTATAGCACTGCTTTTGTCAGCAGCATCGAGGCTAAATACCCACAATCTGAGCCAGCTCAATTTCCATCTGCATTAACGAGGACAAGGGTCCCCACCCAACGGTCCCTTCCCGCATTGACAGTTCATTTCGCTCATCTTGATCGACTCGCTGCGTGAGTAGCTCCCGCCCAAATGTACACATCGCATTTTTTGCGCGCGCAAAAAATAAGCCCACTCGAAAGTGGGCTCAATAATCAATTCAACACGTCTATTTTGGAGGCGGGGGTCGGGATCGAACCGGCGTACACGGCTTTGCAGGCCGCTGCATAACCACTTTGCTACCCCGCCGTGAGGGATATCGGCAAGCCGCTTTGAAAATGTCATTCTCTGCACATTTGCACAAAGAAATCGGCTTCACATCGTTTGCCATAAAAAAAGGAAGCGTTGAAGCTTCCTTTAGTATTCTGGAGCGGGAGAAGAGGCTCGAACTCTCGACCTATACCTTGGCAAGGTATCGCTCTACCAACTGAGCTACTCCCGCATGAACAACAGAGCGCTATTATAGGGCTTAGTCAGGCATTGTCAAGCTTCTGGCTTGTGATCCTGTAATTTCTTTATCAGCGGCCATGCTTTGCGCAAGTAATACAGCATGGACCAGACCGTCAGCACCGCCGCCACCAGCAACAGCAGCTCGCCGGGGAGGCGGGTATCGATGCCAAAAAGACTGCCGGAAAACAGCAGCAAGGGAATAGCCGTCATTTGCGCGGCAGTCTTGATTTTCCCCAGCGAACTAACCGCCACCGATTTCGATGCACCGATCTGCGCCATCCATTCGCGCAAAGCGGAAATCGCGATTTCACGACCGATAATCACCAGCGCGATAATCGGATGCACCCGATCCAGATGGACCAGCACCAGCAACGCCCCCGTGACCATCAGCTTGTCAGCCACCGGATCGAGAAAAGCGCCGAAGGCCGATGTCTGATTCCAGCGCCGCGCCAGAAAACCGTCAAACCAGTCGGTCGCGGCGGCAACAATAAAAATCAAGGTCGAGGCCAGACCTTGCTCCGCCCTCGACAAGCCAAGTTCAGGCAAATAAAAAACGCCGACCACCAAAGGAATCAATGCAACGCGCAACCAGGTCAGCAAGATAGGGATATTGAAGGGCATTTTAATTTTTGAATAGGTTCGTTACACGCAATGTGGGAAATAGTAGCAGAGCCAAGCGTCAAGTCCTGATAAAGAAATCACAGGAACTCCGGTAGTCAATGCAACTGTCGATAAATTTGTTCGGCCAGCACCCGCGAAATCCCCTCGACCGTCGCCAGATCATCCACGCTGGCATCGACCACCCCACGTAAGCCGCCGAAGCGTACCAGCAATCGTTGCCGACGTTTGGCACCGACGCCCTCGATCTCTTCCAGCTGAGAAGTTTGCCGCGCCTTGGCGCGTTTGGCGCGCATGCCGGTAATGGCAAACCGGTGCGCCTCATCGCGGATTTGCGCGACCAGCATCAGCGCCGCCGATTCCTTGCCGAGTTCCTGCGCTTCCCTGCCATCGGCAAAGATCAGGGTTTCCAGACCAACCCTGCGCCCCTCCCCCTTGGCGACACCGACGATCAGACTGATATCGAGACCCAGCTCTGCCAACACCTGACATGCCATTTCTACCTGCCCTTTGCCGCCGTCGATCAGCACCAGACCCGGCATGATGCCATCGCCGCTGACCACTTTTTCATAGCGCCGCTGTAGCACCTGCCGCATGGCGGCGTAATCATCGCCCGGCGTAATACCCTCGATGTTGTAGCGCCGATACTCACTGTTTTGCATGGCGTGATGATGGAACACCACGCAGGAAGCTTGCGTCGCCTCGCCCTGCGTATGACTGATGTCGAAACATTCGATACGCAGCTCGTCGATGTTGTCCGGTTCCAGCGCCAGCGCATCGACCAGCGCGCGCGTGCGCGATTGCTGCGAGCCTTGCTCCGACAAAAGCCGCGCCAACGCCAGCTCCGCACCCTTGTGCGCCATTTCCAGCCATTGCCGGCGCTGTCCCTGCGGCTGAAACGTCAGTTGAATCCGATGGCCGCACTGCTCACTCAGGGCCAGCATCAATTCCGGCTCATTCATTTCCAGATTCAGAACCAAGGTGCCAGGGATAAATTTTTCGATATAGTGCTGCGCCAAAAAAGCCTTCAGCACTTCAGTCTCGATACTGCCTTCCACCGTTGCCAGTGCATTATCGACATGCGAAGGAAAATACGCCCTATCGCCCAAATGCCGACCACCACGCACCATAGCCAGATTGACGCAAGCTCGCCCGCCCTGCACGATCACGGCGATGATATCGATATCGGCATCGCTGCCGACTTCCATCGTTTGCTGATGCAACACGCGCGACAGAGCGTTCATCTGATTGCGCACCACGGCAGCCTGCTCGAACTTCAACTCCGCCGCAAAGGCTTGCATATTGGTTTCCAGCGTCTGCATCACTTCCGTCTGACGGCCGCGCAAAAACTTAGCGGCATTATCCACATCCGCCGCATAGTTTTCCTGCGACACAAAGTCAACGCAAGGCCCGCTGCAACGATGAATCTGATGCAGCAAACAAGGCCGGGTGCGATTGGCATACACCGTGTCTTCACAAGTGCGCAGCAAAAATACTTTTTGCAGAATCTGAATCGATTCCTTTACCGCCCAAGCATTGGGGAATGGCCCGAAATACTGACTCTTCTTATCCACCGAGCCACGGTAATACGCCATGCGCGGAAAACGGTGGCCGCTGATTTTGAGGTAGGGATACGACTTGTCGTCGCGAAACAGGATGTTGAAACGCGGCTGCAAACTCTTGATGAGATTGTTTTCCAGCAGCAAGGCCTCGGCTTCGCTGCGGGTAACCGTAGTTTCCAGCCGTGCAATGCGCGCCACCATCATGGCGATGCGCGGACTCGACAGGGTCTTTTGAAAGTAACTCGATACGCGCTTCTTCAGGTCGCGCGCCTTGCCGACGTACAGCACTTTGTTGTCGGCATCAAAATAGCGGTAGACGCCCGGCAGGTGCGGCAACTTGGCGACGGTATCGAGCACCTCGGCACGCGGATCGGGCGGCGGCAAGGTCTCGCTCATTGCGGCACGGGCCTTGTCGCGGGGGATTTCATAAAATCTGCAAGGCCTTCTTCGCTGCCTGATAACGCGCATCTTGTTGCAGAGCGTCCCAGTCCAATGCTGGTGCAACCGGACGCAGCGCGGCCACGCGTGCAGAGCAAATGGCATCGATCGCCGACGGCAGTCCGTCCAGCAATTGATCGGCCTTCTCAGGCGAATTGCAGATCAGCACCATGTCGCAACCGGCAGCCAGTGCCGCACGCGCACCTTCGACGACATTGCCGGCGACGCTGGCACCTTCCATGCTCAGATCGTCGCTGAAAATCACGCCCTGAAAACCGATATCGTCGCGCAGAATGGACAGCCATTTTTTTGAGAAACCGGCGGGATGCGGATCGACCTGCGGATAAATCACATGCGCCGGCATGACTGCCGCCAGACTCATGCCCAGCCAGCCGTAAGGCGCGGCATCTTCACCGAGGATATCTTCCATGCTGCGCTCATCGACCGGAAGCGCGACATGCGAATCCGCTTCGACGTAACCGTGACCGGGAAAATGCTTGCCACAATTGGCCATCCCGGCCAGCGCCAGTCCCTGATTCAGACTTTTTGCCAGCAGCGCCACGACACGCGGATCACGATGAAATGCGCGATTGCCGATGACGCCGGACACGCCGAAATCGAGGTCCAGCACCGGCGTAAACGAGAGGTCGATACCGCAAGCGCGCAGTTCAGCGGCCAGCACAAAACCGACGTCGGTAGCGGTGCGGGTGGCAACCAGTACGTCGCGCTCCCATAGTTCGCCAAGCTTGCTCATGGCCGGCAAATGGGTAAAACCGTCCGTCTTGAAGCGTTGCACCCGGCCACCTTCGTGATCGACCGCGATCAGCACATCCGGCCGAACGGCATGGATGGCGGTCGTCAGGGCCGTCAGTTGTTCGCGGTTGTGATAATTGCGCGCAAACAAAATGACGCCGCCGGTCAGCGGGTGGCGGATACGACGCAGGTCGTCGGCATCAAGGCGAAGGCCGACCACATCGAGCATGACCGGGCCGGGCAAGGAAGGGGCTGCTGTTTTTTTTGCGTTCATGCTTTCTCCGCGATGACGAAGGCGACGGCATATTCGGCTTCATCGGTAAGGGTGACTTGTGCTGTGATGCCACTGGATTCCATCCAGTCTTTCAATGCGCCGCTAGCGACGACGACCGGCTTACCGCTGGGCGCATTGAGTACTTGCATGCTGCGCCAGGTCATGGGCATGCGCATGCCCAGTCCAATGGCTTTGGAAAAAGCTTCCTTGGCGGCGAAACGCGTGGCCAGAAAACGGATGCCGCGCGCCTCAACCCGCCTCGTGCGATCCCGATATTTTTCCATTTCTTCAGCGCCGAGGATGCGCTCGGCAAAGCGGTCGCCGTTGCGTTTCAGGGCCGCTTCTATCCGCGCAATGCGGATGATGTCGGTGCCGATGCCGTAGATCATCAGGCCCCCCGGTGATCCATGCTGCGCGCCTGCTGCATCAGCGCTTTCATTTCACGGATTGCAGATTGCCAGCCAACGAAGACGGCGTGAGCGACGATGGCGTGGCCGATATTGAGTTCGGAGATATCGGTGATCGCCGCAATCGGCTGGACATTGCCAAAATGCAGACCGTGGCCGGCATTGACTCTAAGGCCGCGCCGCATGCCTTCCAGCACGCTTTGCTGCACCCGCGCCAGTTCGGTTTTTTCGGTGGCGGCGTCCGGCGCATCGGCATAGCAGCCGGTGTGCAATTCAATCACTTCCGCGCCGGTTTCGGCGGCGGCCTGAATTTGCGCCGTGTCGGGATCAATGAACAGACTCACACGTATACCTTCTGCCTGCAATTGTCTGACAGCCGCCTGCACCTGCGCGAAATGCGTGACGACATCCAGCCCGCCTTCGGTAGTGACTTCGTGTCGTTTTTCCGGGACCAGACAAACGTCCTGCGGTTTGATGCGGCAGGCGATGTCGATCATTTCCGGCGTGACTGCCGCTTCAAGGTTCATGCGGGTGCGCAATTGGGGACGGATCAGTTCCACATCCGCATCACGGATATGACGCCGGTCTTCGCGCAGATGCAGGGTGATGGCATCGGCTCCGGCTTCTTCAGCTTGCAGCGCTGCTTGCAGAGGATCGGGATAGACGGTGCCGCGCACGTTGCGCAAGGTGGCGATGTGATCGATATTGATGCCCAGTTCCAGAGCGGAACCGGCGGGTTGTAAAAAGCTCATGTGTTCCTTTAGAAACTCTGCGAATCGATGACTAAAAGTGCCTGACTACATTGGTAGAGAGTAACGCTGCCGCAATGATGCGGGCCGGGTTTTACAGGAGCTCTCATTCTGCCTGCGTCGGCATCCCTGCAATTTTACGCAACATTCCCCATCTGCCCTGCCCGGACTTGCATCGTGACGATGACAGGCGTCGATACGGCGACCATCAGCACGGATTTACAACTGCATCAGGTCGATCAATATCTGCCGTGTATTCAACTGCACGCCGCCCAAATGATGCGCCAGCAAAAAACGCATCAGGAATTTGCTTTGCATCTGGGTGGTGCTGTCGGCGTAGTCTTCCCTTTCCATATCCAGCAAAGTTTTGCCGGATACACGCGGCCAGACGTCGGACACCATGGCTAGCCGTGCGCCGCGTTCGGGATCGACGACGTATTGACCGTCCGGCTGTACGGCTTTTCCGCTGCGGGTGCAGACCGTCAGATTGCCGGCCACGCCGGTCGATTTCAACAAGGCGCGCTCGAACTGGCGCAACACAATCGGCGGCGCTTCTCCATGCGCCAGCTGGTTGAGCGTGGCAACGTAGTGGTCGAACAGTTCGGGATGGGGATCGTCGCGGGCGGTCAGTTTGACCAGCAGTTCATTGAGGTAAAAACCGCACAGCAGTGCCGATTTTTCCAGCGGCAATAGTCCGCCTACCCATTCGGCGGCGATCAGCGTGCGGATTTCGGATTTGCCGGACCAGCCGACTGCCAGCGGTTGAAAGGTTTGCAATGCGCCGCGCAGCTTGGAATGCGGGCGTTTAGCCCCTTTGGCCATCAAGCCAATGCGGCCGTAATCGCGTGTCAGCACGTCGACGATCAGGCTGGTTTCTTTGTAGGGATAGCTGTGGAGGATGAAGCCGGGTTGCTCTGTCACACGATGTTCGCTTGGGCTGCGTCGCGCAGTACTTGTGCGCGGCTTGGCGGCAGCAGCGGTTTTGACACGCGGGGCAGAGGTTTCTGCCGGCGCGGTCGTGCTATCGGTGGATGACGCCAACCCGGCATCGGGATCCGTGCTCAAAGCGGCAATGCCTATTCGTAACCGTAGGCGCGCAGACCGGCTTCATTGTCGGCCCAGCCAGATTTCACTTTGATCCAGATTTCCAGATAAACTGGGCCGCCGAACAGCCGCTCCATGTCGAGCCGGGATTGAGTCGAGATGTCCTTCAGACGCGCACCCTTGGCACCGATGACCATGGCTTTGTGCATCTCGCGCTGCACCAGGATGGCGGCGAAAATGCGTCGCAGATTGCCTTCCTGTTCAAATTTTTCGATGATAACGGTGCTGGTGTAGGGCAGCTCTTCGCCGACGAAACGGAATACTTTTTCGCGCACGATTTCCGAGGCAAGAAATTTTTCGCTGCGGTCGGTGATGTCGTCGGCATCGAACATCGGTGGATTTTGCGGCAGGTAGCGACGCGCTTCGCCTTGCAGGTTTTCCAGTTGAAAACCTTGTTTGGCCGAGACCGGTACCACGGCGACAAACGGATGCTTGGCGGCAAGCTGTTGGGCAAAGGGCATCAGGGTGGCTTTGTCCGTCACGCGATCCGACTTGTTGATGACCAGGATGCACGGTACATCTTTGGGCAGCAGGTCGATCACTTGCTGATCGGCCGCGCTGAACGTGCCGGCTTCGACCAGAAACAGAATGACGTCGGAAGACGTCAGGGTATTGTTGACGGTACGGTTCAGTGTCTTGTTGAGCGGATTGCTGTGCCGCGTCTGAAAACCGGGGGTATCAACGTAGACGAATTGCGTATCCGGCAAGGTCTGAATACCGGTGATACGGTGCCGGGTAGTTTGTGCTTTGCGCGAGGTGATGCTGACTTTGGCGCCGATCAAGGCGTTCATCAGCGTGGATTTGCCCACGTTGGGACGCCCCACGATGGCAATGTAGCCGCAACGGAAATCGGCGGGGAGTGTCGTGCTGGTAGAAGGCTCGGTCATGCGATTTTAGTGTTATTAGCGGTAGGTGAAGCGGCCGGTGTGCCGGTATCGCTGGGAGCGTCATTGGGGGTGACGGTCTTGGTTGTGGCGTCAGGTTTCAATTCGCTGTGTGATGCTTTGGCGTCGCTTGCTTTGGCGTCAGTTTTGGCATGCGTTTTAGGTTCTGCCTTGAGTGCGGTGGCTTTGCTGTCTTTATCCGATTTCTCGGTTTTGGAAGCGGCTTTATGTGCGATCAACTGCAAGGACTCCTGAGCAGAGTCTTCGCCAGTCGGTGCGCCCGATTGTATCGTGGCGATACCAGTCAGCTTCAGTTGCGCGGCGCGTGGCCGGGCTTTACGCGCGCCGGAAGGTGTTTTCACCAGAGCGGTCTGCACTGCCTCCAATGCCAGCTTGGCCGCGGCCTGCTCGCCTGCACGGCGGCTGCCACCGGTTCCGAAGACCTGAATCTCCAGTTTGGGGACCAGACACTCTATTTCGAATTCCTGATTATGTGCGGCGCCATGCGTGGCAACCACGTTGTACTGCGGCAGGGCAATTTTCTTTCCTTGCAGATATTCTTGCAGCAGTGTCTTGGCATCCTTGCCCAAGGTTTTAGGATCTACGCTGTCGAGGATCGGAATGTAAAGCGAACGGATGACATCGCGTGCGGCATTGAATCCGGCATCGAGAAAAATAGCGCCAAACAGTGCTTCGAGCGTGTCCGCCAGAATGGAGGGGCGTCGGAAACCGCCCGATTTCAGCTCACCCTCGCCCAGCCGAAGGAATTGCGATAACTCCAGACGCTGGGCAATTTCGTAAAGCGACTGCTGCTTGACCAGATTGGCGCGCAAACGCGACAGATCGCCTTCGTCGATTTTGCTATAGCGATCGAACAAGAGAGAAGCAACGACGCAGTTGAGAATAGAGTCGCCGAGGAATTCGAAGCGCTCGTTATGGATGCTGCTATGGCTTCGATGCGTCAAGGCCTGCTGCAACAACCCAGCATTCTGAAACTTGTGGCCAAGCCGATTTTGCAATATTGATGAATCCATTTGATGCTCACTTAGGCCCTGAAGGAAAATGCCAACAACGTCGGGCATTCACCGGGCAGACTTCCTTACGGAACGTCTGCCATGCTGCACGCAGGCTTAATGAAAACTGCCGATACGCTTGAAGTTGCCCAGATTCATCCAGACAAAAAATGCTTTCCCTACAATATTCGCATCGGGAACGAAGCCCCAGTAGCGGCTATCCAGACTATTGTCCCGATTATCACCCATCATGAAATATTGACCGGCCGGAACCGTACAGGCAAAGCCATCGGAGTCGTAAGTACACAATTCGTGCTGCGGAAAAGCGTCCGGGTTAGGCACGTAGTTCGGCGCGTTTTCATTGTTGAGGATCTTGTGATCGTTGCCGGTCAGATTTTCCTGCCACTGCTTGGAATACGTGAGGCTTTCTTCATCGAGAAAATCAGGCAGCGACTCATAAGAAAGCGCCTTACCATTAATCGTTAAACGCTTGTTTCTATAGACTATTTTATCACCCGGCACGCCAACCACCCGTTTGATGTAATCGACCGCCGTGTCTTTCGGGTATTTGAACACCATCACGTCGCCGCGTTGCGGCTGATTAATTTCAAGGATTTTTTTATTGATGATGGGCAAACGAATGCCGTAAGTGTACTTGTTGACCAGAATCAGATCGCCCACCAGCAGCGTTGGAACCATAGAGCTGGAAGGAATCTTGAATGGCTCATACAAGAACGAGCGCAAAAAGAACACCACGGCAATGACAGGGAAAAAACTGCCGGAATATTCTATCCATACCGGTTGCCGCAGCAGCCCTTCTGCCAACTCCACACGGCCGGTGCTGTCTGGCTCAATCCCTTGCGCGCGCAACTGCGCGTTACGGGCATCGAACGCTGCCAGTGCTGCATCGGCTCGGGCGCGGCGCTGACGGCCGAGATAAAACAGATCCAGGAACCAGATGACGCCAGTAATGAGCATCAACACGAATAAAATCAAGGCGAAATTGCCTAACAGGGCTTGCAGGTTCATTGTTATTCCACTTGTAAAATTGCCAGGAAGGCTTCTTGCGGGATTTCCACAGAGCCGACTTGCTTCATCCGTTTTTTACCGGCCTTCTGTTTTTCCAGCAGTTTGCGTTTGCGGCTGATATCACCGCCGTAGCACTTGGCCAGCACGTTCTTGCGCAGAGCTTTGACGTTCTCACGAGAAATAATGTTGGAGCCAATCGTTGCCTGAATGGCGACATCGAACATTTGTCGGGGAATCAGTTCTCGCATCTTGGCGGCCACCGCACGGCCTCGGAACTGGCTATTGGAGCGATGCACAATGATTGCCAGCGCATCGACTTTTTCGCTGTTGATCAGCATGTCGACCTTCACCACATCGGCAGCGCGGTACTCTTTGAATTCATAATCCATCGAGGCATAGCCGCGCGAAGTCGATTTGAGCCTATCGAAAAAGTCCAATACGATTTCAGCCATGGGCATTTCGTAAATCAGCTGCACTTGCTTGCCGTGGTAGCTCATGTCGATTTGCACACCACGCTTTTGCGTACACAAGGTAATCACGGAGCCGACGTATTCCTGAGGCATGTACAGGTTGACCGTAACGATCGGCTCCCTTACCTCCTGAATTTTGGACGGCTCAGGCATCTTGGAGGGATTGTCGACCATCAGGATCGCGCCGCTAGGCAGGATCACTTCATAGATCACCGTTGGTGCGGTGGTGATCAAGTCCATGTCGAATTCGCGCTCCAGACGTTCCTGGACGATTTCCATGTGCAGCAAACCGAGGAAGCCGCAACGGAAACCAAACCCCAGCGCCTGAGAGACTTCCGGCTCATATTGCAAGGCGGCATCGTTGAGCTTGAGTTTTTCCAGCGAATCGCGCAGCGCGTCGTACTGGTTCGCCTCGACCGGGAACAAGCCGGCAAACACTTGCGGCTGCACTTCCTTGAAGCCCGGCAAGGCTTCGGCAGCAGGCTTGGCCGCTAGTGTCACGGTATCGCCCACCTTGGCGGCTTTCAATTCCTTGATACCGGCAATGATGAAGCCTACCTGCCCGGCTGATAGCGACTCGCGCGATTGCGACTTGGGCGTAAATACGCCCACGCTTTCGGTCAGATGCTGGGTGCCGCTGGCCATCAGCAATATCTTGTCCTTTGGCCGCAGCATGCCATTGATGATGCGCACCAGCATGACGACGCCGACATAGTTATCGAACCAGGAGTCGACAATCAGAGCTTGCAGGGGGGCATCTACATCGCCTTTTGGTGCGGGCACCTTGACGATCAGCGCTTCCAGCACGTCCTCGACGCCAAGACCCGTTTTAGCCGAGCAATGCACTGCATCGCTGGCATCAATGCCAATGACGTCTTCGATTTCGGAAATGGCATTGTCTGGATCGGCGGAAGGCAAATCGATCTTGTTCAGTACGGGAACTACTTCCACGCCGAGTTCGAGCGCGGTATAGCAGTTGGCGACCGTCTGGGCTTCTACCCCTTGCGAGGCATCAACGACCAGCAATGCCCCCTCGCAAGCGGAAAGTGAACGGCTCACTTCGTAGCTGAAATCGACGTGGCCGGGTGTATCGATCAGATTCAGGTTGTAAATCTGACCATCACGCGCCTTGTAGGATAGCGCTGCGGTCTGTGCCTTGATCGTGATGCCTCGCTCACGTTCAATGTCCATGGAATCGAGAACCTGGGCTTCCATTTCGCGGTTTGACAGGCCTCCGCAAAGCTGAATGATGCGATCCGCCAGCGTTGATTTGCCGTGGTCGATGTGGGCGATAATGGAGAAGTTGCGGATATTTTTCATTAAAATTGCGGTTACAAAAAAAGCGCTCCGGCCAGGTAACATTTCCCGGGGGCGAGCGCCTTCGCTGCAGGTTATAGAAGCCTCATTTTACCGGATTTCCGGGGTGAGCAGCCGTGTATCTCTATCGGACAGGAGATCAGGCCTTCGCAAGAAGGTCAACAAGTCCCTCCCTATCGAGAAAATAGTGGCACAACTGTGCCGGTGGCGCGCCGTTATGGCTATAGACCAGTACGGGGACCAGCTCATCGTAAAGGACCACTAGCGCGGGGTCCGCATCGACATCGACGACTTCAACAGTAAATCTGAAATCAGCGGCATAAGCCTGCAATGCAGACAGCATCTCGTCGCACAAATGGCAATACCCGCGGGAATAAAGTGTGAAATGGACCATCGGCAATTGTGTAGTTGAGGAAGAATCGCTATTGGCATATGCCCAGAACTGATTAAGACTCAGACATGCTGCGCTGAAATTACTTCAGAAATGAAAAAGCTGCATGAGGGATACTCATGCAGCTTTTCCAGCAATTCATCAATCTTTAATTGCCGCCGGGAGCAACCGTTACAAACCGGGAGGAATCAGCCCGACGAATTAAAAGGGCGACCGCTTTCTTGGCCTCCAACTTAGCCACTAAGGCGTTGAATTGGCGGACGTCAGTAACGTCAATATTATTAAGCCGCTGAATCACATCTCCGGGGCGAATGCCCGAGCGAGCTGCGGCACCTTCTGCGACATCAACCACAATGCCGCTTTCAATTT
Organism: Herbaspirillum sp. RTI4; assembly: GCF_034313965.1. Classification (NCBI taxonomy): domain Bacteria; kingdom Pseudomonadati; phylum Pseudomonadota; class Betaproteobacteria; order Burkholderiales; family Oxalobacteraceae; genus Herbaspirillum; species Herbaspirillum sp. RTI4. The sequence goes on along the minus strand of NZ_JAVIWQ010000002.1, from coordinate 2,021,444 downwards.
TCAGTTCTTTCTTTTGATCATCGTTCAGATTACTTACGCTCAAGCCCAGGGCATTGACGAACGGCTCTGGTCGGCTTTTTTTATCCGCGGCCTTCACCACTTTATCTGACTCTAGTTCGACGATGACTAAGTTAATATCGCGCGCGCTTCCTTTTCGCCAGACATTGAGAACGGCCCGCGAACCTGGCTTGGTGCTACCAACCAATCGAGGCAGATCACTATATCGGTCAATCAGTGCGCCATTGAACTTGAGAATGATATCGCCAGGTACGAGTCCGCTTTTTTCGGCTGGCCCTCCGGGTTCAACCCGCTGCACCAAAGCTCCCTGTCCACGAGTCAGGCCCAGCGACTCTGCCACATCCTTGGTAACCTCACCAATCTGCACCCCGATTCTGCCTCGGGTAACTTTTCCACTGCTCTTAAGCTGATCGGAAACGCGCAAAGCTTCGTCAATCGGTACGGCGAATGAAATACCCATGAAGCCGCCGGAGCGGCTGTAAATTTGTGAATTGATTCCGATGACTTCACCACGAAGATTAATCAGAGGGCCACCGGAATTACCTGGATTGACTGCGACATCCGTTTGGATAAGGGGAAGATAGTCACCCGTATCGCGTGCTTTGGCCGAAACGATGCCGGAGGTTACCGTGCTTTCAAGACCGAAAGGTGAACCAATCGCCAAGACCCATTCACCGACCCGGATTTTGTCCGAATCCCCGATAGCCAGCCGGGGTAAATTGCTACCGTCAATTTTCAACAAGGCAACATCAGACCTTGCATCGGAACCGATAATCTTAGCTTTGAATTCTCGCTTGTCAGTCAGCGTTACATATACTTCTGTTGCACTATCAACCACATGTGCGTTGGTCATGATGTAGCCGTCGGCAGAAATAATGAAACCTGACCCGACCCCTCGAGGTACTTCTTCGAGTTGCGGTGCGGGCTTTTTACCTCGGGGCGTATTCGGCTGCGCTTGACGTGGGGCACCAAAAAATCGGCGCAACAGCTCTTGCATTTCCTCGTCTTCGCTACCGTCCTGCGCTTGCACCACTTTGGCACGCTCAGTCGTGCGTATGTTGACAACAGCCGGCCCGGTACGGTCAACGATGTCGGCAAAATCTGGCAAACCAATCACTGCAGGTGCCGCGTAAGCGACACTTTGGATTCCTGGAAAAATCGCAAAAATGCTAATAGACAGCAAAATCGGAAGGATGGGTTTTGGGAAGAATAAGAATATGTTCATAAATTATCGAGGTTTAAATACAATCGAGGATGCCATCTGACTAATCGTTTGATCCTGGGTCTCACCAACTGTCGCCAGTCGGCACTCCTTCGCCCTACAAGATTCACGACGCTTTTTTGCATAGCGCATTAGGCTGGCGCATGACTGTATGCAACAAAAGTCGTAGCAACGCCTGCAGGTGAAATATAGGGGATTTTGTCATTTTAGTACTGGCTCGCCGAATTGATAGCCCGAGCGCCACCAATCCTGTGACTTCCCAAAATGATACGCGTTATTTGCTACGTCTTTCAGAAACCCAGATGAGGAGCCGCACTAGGTCGCCTAGAACCGTTAGCTAAAATTTACGCACCAAGGCAACCATGCCCGAAAAATTAATTTTCAATTTACGGGCAATAACAGGTCATTTTTAATATTTCTGAAAGGGACTTACTCAAGGAGTGTTTGATTAGAAGCCTGAAACTACATGTGCAGTGCATATCCAACAGAGCCTAACGCGAGCATTAACCTAAAAAGATGACATTAAATTAATACGATTAAGCCGAGATATGGATCTATTTTTTGGAATCAACTGCAAAAACGGCAGTGCGGGCATATTCCGTAGAGTTATTGGGGTGTGGAGCAAAACGCTGATGCGCTAACAGATAATTATCAATTCTTGGATCGCGCACAACATCACCCTGTTGCGCCAAGCTTGCCAAACCGGGAAGACCTTCATTATCCGCACTCAACTTATCTGCAGTAAGGAATAAGGACTTGTTTGATGGAGTCGCGGACACCGTAGGCCACACGGGATTTGTTGCTGACGCAGGCAACATCACTTGAGTTAGTACTGGATGTAGAGACGATTCCGGCTTCACCATAAAAATCAGAGCTGCCACCGCAATAACAGTTACAACCCCAGATCCGGCAATCCTGCGAGTCATTCTCGAACTCTGATTATTCCCACTAACACTCGTTGAATTCAGATGCGTCGCAGTAGCGATCGAATCCTTCAAAGTAATGTAGGTGGGTTCGGCTTCGAGAAGCCCCCACATGCGCGCAGAAAATTTATCACTAAACGAAAATGCCATGTCGTCCGAGCGTAGTACGTCGCCAATTTGATGGTAAACGTCCCATGCCGCGCGCGCATCTGGATTGTGCAGTCCAGCCAAGGAGACATGCATCGAGTTTTCAAGCTGCTCACTGTCTACGAGCGCCGAAATCTGCATCTTGATATCTGTACTATTCATGATTCCCTGACCTTAGACTTATTAAGCCTCAACTAGGCGCACTTACATTTGCATTTACCAACGCTTATCAATTGCTGTCCCCAATAATGGGCGCAGTTTTTCTGCAATAGCTTCGCGCGCTCTAAAAATCCGACTCCGAACAGTACCTATTGGACACGCCATTGCTTCCGCGATCTCGTCATAGCTCAAACCTTCGATTTCACGTAGCGTAATTGCAGTTCGCAATTCAGTGGGCAAAGCATCCATTGCCATATTGACGGTTTGTGCTATTTGCTTAGTAGCAAGCATGGACTCTGGCGTATTTATATCTCTTAGTTGCTCACCGGTGTCAAAAGTTTCAGCATCTTCAATATCGGCCTCCGTCGAGGTGGGCGCTCGCCGCCCCAAAGTAACCAAGTAATTTTTGGCGGTATTAATCCCTATACGGTATAACCAAGTATAAAATGCGGAATCACCTCGGAATTGAGGAATAGCCCTGTAGGCCTTAATAAAAGCTTCTTGGACAACATCCTCCGCCTCGGCTTGGTCCCTCACCAGACGCGAAACGAGACGCATCAGTTTTCGCTGATATTTAATAACCAACAGTTCAAATGCTTTTTTATCGCCGCGTTGCACGCGCTCCACAAGCAACTGATCAATTTCGCGTTCTGTCGTCAAAACTCCTATCCCTTGCTTTTTTGCAACACCACACGTCCGCACCCCTAGCAGGACAATCACCTTAGAATGCGCAACCAATTGGATTTATTTTTCTCATTTATAATATTTTTTAGATATTGTAAAAATCAATCAATTAGGTATCCTATTCTTCGTTCCGACAATCCCACCAAAGCCCGATCAGGACGAGGAGAAATGCGTTAATAGTCTGATGCAACATCGCCCTTCATTTTACGCGCACGCTAAGCAGATACTCATCATTATCGCCTTTTACACACGGTAAATTGATGAGCTGCCACCCAGCGGCAGGCCACGGCAATCGCACGAAAATTCTGACGCGAAGTACTGTCTGGCAGCACAACTAAAGATTTGTGCGAACCTTCACTCATTTGAACTCTTAAAACCAACAGATACGGCCACAAAAGCGAATCGCTGTTTAATATCAGAGGCGCACCAAGTACGGCATTAGACCCAGAAATATCAATAGATAAGGAATTCCGCAAACGAATCTGACCACTATCAGAAATATCGAGTTGATAAGAATTCCGACTTAAAGATAAAATATTCAGGACGCTTCGCAAGCCAGCCACGAAGGTAATTATTGGAATAAAGAATTTTCCCAAAGAGAAATGCGTGCCGAACAACATCACTTCCAAAACCAGGCTGAGCGCACCGAACCCTAAGCAAATTCCCGCAATGAAAAATAAAAATATGCGAGAAGGCTTAATTTCAGCTGACAACGCAATTGACATATCTGATAAAAATCAATTCGTAGTTGTGCACCTGGAGTTTGAGTGCCGGAGAAAAATCCGACACTCAGCTTCAAATTTTACGAAATACCAAAGTACCGTTGGTACCACCAAAGCCAAAGGAGTTCTTAACAGCAACGTCGATCTTCATATCCCTTGCTGTATTGGCACAGAAATCAAGATCGCAATCCGGATCCTGATTGAAGATATTGATAGTAGGCGGAGACACTTGATGATGCAATGCAAGCACTGTAAATACCGATTCAAGTCCTCCAGCACCGCCAAGCAAATGCCCAGTCATGGATTTAGTGGAGTTCACTACCAACTTGTAGGCATGTTCGCCAAAAGCGGCCTTAATTGCCTCGGTTTCATTTTTATCACCTAGCGGAGTAGATGTGCCATGTGCATTCAAGTATTGCACCTCATCGGCTGCAATACCCGCATCTCGCAACGCCAAAGTCACACAGCGGCGAGGGCCGTCGAGATTAGGCGCGGTAATGTGATAAGCGTCCCCAGTCATGCCAAAACCAATTAATTCGGCATAAATGGTAGCTCCGCGTGCCTTAGCATGCTCATATTCCTCAAGCACCATAACACCGGCACCTTCGCCCAAAACAAAACCATCGCGATCCTTATCCCAAGGTCGCGAAGCAGTAGCCGGGTCGTCATTGCGGGCAGATAAAGCACGGGCAGAGGCAAAACCACCAACACCTAAAGGCGAAACACTAGCTTCTGCCCCACCAGCAACCATGACATCAGCATCGCCGTAAGCGATCATCCGACCTGCCATACCAATGCTATGCAAACCGGTAGTACAAGCGGTTGCGATCGCGAGGTTAGGCCCCTTCAGTCCGTATTTAATCGAAAGGTTCCCGGAGATCATATTGATGATTGATGCGGGAATGAAAAAAGGGCTAATACGACGGGGGCCGCGATTAGTCAATTCGCCATGCATCTCTTCAATCAGAGGCAACCCCCCTATTCCAGAACCAATAATGACACCAATGCGCTCAGCATTTTCTTCCGTCACAATCAGGCCACTATCCTCCATTGCCTGAACTCCCGCAGCCATCCCGAAATGGATAAAAGTATCCATATGACGGGCATCTCTTGCAGGAATATAGTCTTCAATATTGAACCCCTTTACCTCTCCGGCAAAACGCGTCGAAAAAGGAGTGGGATCAAACTTGGTAATAGTAGCTATACCAGACTTACCGGCAAGGATAGCTTCCCAAGTGTCGGCAACAGTATTGCCTACAGGTGAGATGCATCCAAGTCCGGTAACAACTACGCGACGTTCACGCGATCGAATCAAGCAATTCTCCTGGAATCGTTCAAGCAGTTCAGGCCTTGACGTTCAGCTTGGCGTAATCAATAGCCTGCTGCACTGTTGTGATTTTTTCAGCTTGCTCGTCAGGAATTTCCATTTCAAATTCGTCTTCTAATGCCATGACCAGTTCAACGGTATCCAGAGAATCCGCACCCAAATCATTAACAAAAGAAGATTCCGTTTTGATGTCGGCTTCTGCGACACCCAGTTGTTCAGCGACGATTTTTTTAACGCGTTGTTCGATATCCGACATGTTATGCCTCCAGTGGTGATGGTTACAAAAGTGCGCGCATTTTATCAGGTTTGCGCACTAATAATTACTTTTACAAGAACTCGTTTAACAAATCAGAACAGCTTTCGGTCAAATTAGAATTTCGCCAGCCAGCCCGCTCAAGCAAAAAATAGACGACCAGCTCAACATCGAGCAAATCAACTCATGTACATACCGCCATTAACGTGCAGCGTCGTGCCGGTAATATAAGCAGCCTGAGGGGACGCAAGAAATGCGGCCGCTGTAGCGACGTCCTCTGGCGCTCCGAGGCGACCCAAAGGAATCTGCTGCAACAATGCGGCAGTTTGAGGCTCACTCAGTGCTTTGGTCATGTCTGTATCGATAAACCCTGGCGCGACGCAGTTGACAGTAATATTGCGACTACCTATCTCACGCGCCAGTGCGCGACTCATTCCTGCCACGCCGGCCTTCGCTGCGGCATAATTCATTTGCCCTGCGTTTCCAGACGATCCAACCACAGAAGTAATATTAATAATTCGTCCGTATTTGGCTTTTACCATGCCTCGCAATACGCCGCGTGCGAGCCTGCCTACTGCAGTCAGATTGGTCGCAATCACGCTATCCCATTCCTCATCCTTCATTCGCATGGCCAACTGATCCTGCGTAATACCGGCATTGTTGACCAGAATCGACAAGCATTTGTATTCCCCTTGTACCAACTCAATCGTTGCAGCGCAGGCAACCGGATCATTCACATTCAGAACCACGCCTTTGCCACCAAAAGCCGACAAGTATTCACTGATTGCTGCCGCACCCGCCTCCGATGTGGCTGTGCCGACAACAATAGCGCCCTGCTGCGCCAACTCTAAGGCAATAGCACGACCAATACCACGCGAGGCACCGGTGACTAAGGCGATTTGATTCTGTAATTGCTTACTCATTGTAACGACTCCAGTAGTGTATTCAGCGAAGCCTGATCAAAGATAGCATCACCACTCAAGCTTGTATCAATACGCTTGGTCAAACCGGTCAATACCTTGCCGGGACCACATTCGATCATATGAGTTATGCCTTTATCAGCAATTTTTCGAACGGTTTCTACCCATCGAACAGGACGCGCCGCCTGCCGTACCAATGCATCCTTGATCGCTTCAGACGACGTTTCGATAGCAACGTCAACATTATTGATTATTGAAATCCCGGGGACTGCAAAGCTAATATCGGCCAGATAAGCCTGCAAACGAACAGAGGCCGGCTGAAGTAAAGAAGAATGAAACGGCGCTGACACGGAAAGTAGCAATGCACGTTTTGCACCTTTTGTTTTTGCTATTTCGCAGGCGCGCTCAACAGCCGCTTTATGCCCGGCGATCACCACCTGGGATGGCGCATTGAAATTGACTGCCTCGACAATTTCACCTTGCTCGGCTTCCGTACACGCAGCGCGGACATCCTCATCTGACAGACCAAGAATAGCCGCCATACCGCCCTGCCCAACAGGCACGGCATCTTGCATTGCCTGCGCCCGAAAACGCACCAGAGGAACAGCATCCTTGAAAGCAATCACCCCAGAGGCCACTAATGCAGAGTACTCGCCAAGACTATGTCCGGCAACAATCGTGGGCGCTTGTCCGCCAGCGGCCAACCAGGCGCGATAAATTGCAACTGCAGCAGTCAACATCACTGGCTGAGTGTTCGTCGTTAAATCCAACGCATCTTTAGGACCTTCGGCAATTAATTTCCCCAGATCGAAATTCAAAGCATCGGAAGCTTCAGCTACCGTGTCGCGAACGATCAGATTATCGGCAAAACCGTTCAACATACCGACTGTCTGCGAACCCTGTCCTGGAAAAACAAAAGCAAAATTAGCCATATTCGATGTCACCTGTGTTTACTGCGAATTATTTGAACAATCGGACCTGGCGCGCCTACGGAAGAGCCTAAGTAGTACGCCTGCCAGATACTTACTACATGCGAACCATCACCGCACCCCATGTAAAACCACCCCCAACACCCTCCATCATCACATTCTGACCTGGACGAATCCGACCATCGCGAACAGCTTTATCGAGTGCCAAAGGGATGGAGGCCGCAGAAGTGTTGCCTTGCTGATCGACTGTCACAATCATTTTTTCCAAAGGCAAACGGAGTTTTTTTGCCGTACTTTGCATGATGCGCAAATTAGCCTGATGTGGAACCAGCCAGTCAATATCGCTCGCGTCCAAATGAGCGAGTTGTAACGCCTCGATCGCAACCTTTTCCAAAACAGACACCGCCAACTTGAATACGGCAGGACCATCCATGTATAAAAATGCGCTACCGGCAATAATGCCGCGGTTGACATTGCCTGGCATGCACAAAATATCGGCATAACTACCATCTGCATGCAACTTGGTCGACAGAATACCGGGCTCATCGGAGGCAGAAAGAACGACTGCACCGGCCCCATCGCCGAACAGTACGCAGGTCGAACGATCGTTGAAATCCAGAATGCGCGAAAACACTTCTGCACCAATGACAAGCACATTCTTGTATGTGCCAGATTTAATAAAGCTATCTGCTACGGAAAGTGCGTAAACGAAGCCACTGCACACCGCCTGCACATCCATGGCAGCGCCACCATTTTTAATTCCCAACTTACGCTGCACAACACAGGCGGTGCTTGGAAATCCACCGAAATGATCCGGAGTGGAGCTTGCCATCACAATCATGTCGATATCGTCTGCCTGCAAACCAGCCATCTCAATGGCTCGCTTGGAAGCCTGTACAGCCATATCGCTCGACAGCATGTCAACATCTGCATAATGGCGAGCAGAAATGCCACTACGAGATACGATCCACTCATCGGATGTTTCAATGCCTTGAGCTGCGAGTTGCGTGACTAGCTCATCATTGCTTACGCGCCTGGGCGGCAAAAAGCTGCCCGTACCAGAAATTCTGCTATAGAAAGTCATACTGTCTTCTGTATTTGAAATTCGTTATTGCCAATGCCGTCTTCCGACAGCGGCGCCGCAGATACTTGCGGCAGCAATTCCGCCATCGTTGCAGTAATTCGTGACAGCACATCGTATTTAGCTGCGTCGTATGCGCGTCGTATGGCCCATTCAAACGCATAGGCATCAGCCCCACCGTGGCTCTTAAATACCAAGCCACGCAAGCCTAACAAGCTGGCCCCATTGTAACGAGATGGATTCAGTCGTCGCGACAGCGCTTTGATTGCTCCGTAAGCAATGAGTGCCCCTAATTTATTAAAAAATCCTTTTTTAAATTCGGTGGTCAACACAGCTTTTACGAAACGCCCTAATCCTTCCGATGCTTTCAAGGTAACGTTGCCGACAAATCCGTCACATACAACGATGTCGGTCGTGCCTTCAAAAATGTCATTCCCTTCGACATTTCCGTAAAAATTGAGTATGCCTTTTTCATGATCGGCATGCAAAAGCTCTGCCGTGAGCTTAACCAAGCCATTACCCTTGATTTCTTCTTCCCCGACATTCAACAATCCGACAGTTGGACGAGCCTTACCTTCCATTGCCGACACCAGCGCCGATCCCATCAAGGCAAATTGGTGCAAATGCTGAGGCTCACAGTCAATGTTCGCACCCAGATCCAACATGTAAGTAGGACCGTCTTTTTGATTGGGAAGAATGGTGCAGATAGCCGGCCGATCTACTCCGGGTATGGTTTTTAGCACGTAGCGGGACACTGCCATCAGCGCGCCTGTATTACCAGCGGAAACGGCAGCATCAGCCGCACCCTGCTTGACGAGGGTGGTGGCAACGCGCATTGACGAATCCTTCTTGCGGCGCAAGGCAACCTCAATCGAATCGTCCATAGTGACGACTTCGGAGGCATGCACAACCGTCAAGCGGGGATGCGAAATCTGTTTAAGTTTTTTGAGAACACCGCGAATCACATCTTCCTGGCCGACCAGAATTAACTCGGCGTCAGGTTGATGATTGACGAATGCGATGGCTGCGGGGATGGTAACGGATGGACCGTAGTCGCCCCCCATGCAGTCGATAGAAATCTTGATTGTCATCGTTTTGATTCAAAGCCCTGTCGGTTCCATAAGGCGGAACTCATTTCGGCGCGATTCAAAATGACGCACTATTATCGTTGCGCGGAAAACAGTTGCGGCGCCCGATGAACTCCATGCGGAGATCCAATGCGCCGCGTCCCGACTACAACAAAAAACCAATTACTCGTCGTTCTTGGTTTTGAGAACTTTACGCCCACGGTAGAAACCGTTCGGGCTGATGTGATGACGCAGATGCGTTTCACCAGTCGTTGGCTCTACTGCCAGTGGCGGCGCAACCAGAAAATCGTGTGCACGATGCATGCCGCGCTTGGAAGGTGTTTTTTTGTTTTGCTGGACTGCCATGATAACTCCTGAATCTTGAAATCAAAATTTTAACATACTCGATTGCCGGCAACGAAATCCCGCCACCCTGCCACCAACCGCAATACACTTCCCGCCCTACTATCGGACGGTTATTTACGACAGATATTTACTTCTGCAAATTCTTTAATATAGCGAACGGGGAGGCGTCCTCACTAACAACATCCACTCCGACATCCTGATCGACAGGGCAAATTTGATGCTTGGGAGCCAAAGGCAACGCTAACAGCGCCTCATCCTCAACCAAATAATGCACATCAAAAGCTTGCGAACCAACGATGATGTCAATTTCCTCGTCGCCCACCATTGATTCCAGCGCGTCAGCCTGATCTTCATCGACGGCCAGAACTATAAAAGACTCAGTTTTAATAGTGAAAGGCAGTGGACCCAGGCAACGCTGACATATCAGCTGCAATTCACCACTGACGCTGACTTTCAGCCCCGGATGCCCAAGCAGATCAACGCCGCCCTGAACCGACCAGTCGATAGATCCCGCCGCACCTACGCACTCTTGCGACAACCGGACTAAATCGGCAACAGGAATAGTCCCTACTGCCAGCTCTTTGAGCCGACTGAATTCAAACGCGTCGATTACTAAAGAGTCCATAGTCTAGATCAAGCTGGAAAGCCTGCGATAATAACGGATTATCCCTTAGCAGTCAAAGTGTTAGCACTCATCTGCGCGGATTTCGCATCAAAATCGAAACAGCATTCAGAAAACCCCACATCATGCCGACCCTCACGCACCCGCTAGTAGTACTCGGTTCCAGCTCGCCTTACAGGGCAGAATTGCTGTCTCGACTAGCAATTCCCTTCAACATTGATGTCCCCGCCATCGATGAAACCGCTCGCCCCGGCGAAACCCCTCCGGTCACAGCACTGCGCTTGGCAGTAGCCAAGGCGCGTGCCGTTGCAGAACGATGGCCCGGCGCATTGGTCATCGGATCAGATCAGGTCGCCACACTCGACGGCGCGCAAATAGGAAAACCCGGCTCACACGCCAAGGCACTCCAGCAATTACAAACCATGCGCGGGCGCTGCGTTATGTTTCATACCGCACTGTGCCTATGGGATGGGCGCCTATCCGATCCGGCACAAGCCGCCCAAACGGCAAACGTGCTGACCGCCGTCACCTTCCGCAATCTGCCCGACAGCGAACTGGAAGCGTATCTGCGCATAGAACAGCCCTACGACTGCGCAGGCAGCGCCAAAAATGAGGGCCTGGGCATTGCCATCCTGGAAAAAATCGAAAGTGACGACCCGACCGCACTCACCGGATTGCCCCTGATCGCACTCACCACGATGCTGCGGCACGCGGGGGTATCATTTTTTAGCCGACGCGATTAACGAATCAGCAACACATCAAGACTGACGCCGGGGAAAGCCCTCGGCCGTAATCCGGTCCCAGACCAGATTTTTTTGATCCTGCGACATGAATACCCAATCGGCAACCTCCATGACCGTGCGGCCACAACCGCGGCACACATCATCGAAGGTAGTCGAACAGACAGCAACACAAGGGGTATCAGGACGATCGGCAACAGGAATAGACATCAAGACCTTCAAAGAAGAAAACGAATATACGCCTTGTATTTTACCAAGCCCGGCCTTCGAGGGTTGCCGAAGGCAATAAAGTCGATACCAACAACGTGCATGCCAGCCATCCCCCCAGGTCAAGCGACCTCGCATCGCACCATAGCACCCCAAAAATTAGCGAAGCGAACAGGCAAAAAAAAGCCCGCTAACCAGAGGCTGCGGGCTGAATCCAATTTCTTTTGAGATTGGAGGAGACAAATCAACTATAGCGCAGCGCAGCATATTACGACTAATTTATTTTAAGAATATCAGTCATTCGCAAAGCACATAACACGCTCACTCCTAATCTGCCCGTCAATCCCGCCCTACCCCGCCACATTACTTCACGCCGCCACAGTAAAACTGATGCGCGTAAAGCCTTCAGCATTGCTTGCCGACACCATGCCGCCGTGCATCTGCGCAATCGCCTTGACGATCGCCAACCCTAAGCCATGCCCATGCATCGACTGCGTATCATGACGCGACGCATCAATCCGGTAGAAACGGTCAAACAAGCGACCCAGATGCTGCTCCGCAATAGGCAATCCCGGATTCGACACCGTAATACAAATAGCCGCCTCCAGTCGCGCAATAGACACCCGCAAATGCGCACCCGGCGACGAGTGCTGAATCGCATTTTGCAGCAAATTCGTCATTGCCCGGCGGAACAAAGCCGTTTCTATCATCGCGCTGGCATCGCATGGCCCATCGACACCCACCGTCATTGCCATTTCATCGAGCACAAACTCAAAGAAATCGATGGTTTTTCCCACTTCAGCCGCGATCAGCGCCGATTGCAAACTGGTCGCCGCCTCGCCCTGATCCGAACGCGCCAGAAACAGCATGTCGTTAATAATCGCCCGTAAGCGATCCAGCTCTTCCAGATTCGATTGCAGCACCGACTTGAACTGGTCCGCGCTCCGCTCACGCGACAGCGCCACCTGCGTCTCGCCGATCAGATTAGCCAGCGGCGTACGCAACTCATGCGCCACATCGGCATTGAACGATTCCAACTGCTTGTACGCATTTTCAATACGGCCCAGCGCACCATTAAAGGCACCAGCCAGATCCGACAGTTCAGAAGGCAAAGCGGACATATCCAGCCTTTGCGAAAGCGCCTTCGGACTCAGCGTCTTGGCACTATCCGACAGCCGCTTCAACGGCAACAAACCCGCGCGCGCCACCCAATAGGCAAACAGCACCACCAGCACCACACCCAACAGTGACAGACTGATCAACGCCATCAAAAACCTGTGCAACGTTTGATAGTACGAACCGGTATCCGTACCCACAATCAACTGTATCGAGGGCCGGTCCTCCAACGCAGGAATAATAGCCGTCAAGGTACGCATCGGATAGGGCATTCCTTTGATAACAAGTTCACCCAGATGATCGCCGGACTCATCTCCTCCATTGGGATTGCCCCCGAAATCGGTGTGCCGGATATTGGCCAGATCCTTGCCATACTGAAACCGTGGGTCACTGCTCACAATCCAGAACCTCACCTTGCCATTGCCAGGTGTGAGCATATCCAGCCGCGTTTGCAAGCGAGCCCAACGCTCGACGTTACCCGCCCACTCCACCTTGTATTTGATATCGGAAAACGTCGTCTGCAAACCATCGCGCTCGCGGCGCGACAATTCAATCTTGACCACTTCATACAGCACGATACCGATCAAGGAAAAAATCACCAGCGCAGCCGCCGCGAACATCAGCACCAGACGCGCCGTAATGGAATGCCTCACTCCTCGCTCCCGCTCTGGCGCAATTCCAGCACGTATCCCAGGCCACGAATGGTGTGCAGCAATTTCTGTCCGAAGGGTGCATCAATCTTGGCGCGCAAACGCTTGATCGCTACCTCCACCACATTCGTGTTGCTATCGAAATTCATGTCCCAGACCAATTCGGCAATCGTCGTTTTCGACAGAATTTCACCCTGCCGCCGCGCCAGCACCGCCAGCAAGGAGAACTCCTTGGCCGTCAGATCAATGCGCGTAGCAAGTCGATAAGCCTTATGGCTCAACAAATCGATCTGCAAATTCCCGATGCGCAACTGCACCGGCTCGATCATGCGGCCGCGCCGGCTCAAGGCCTGCAGGCGCGCCAGCAATTCCAGAAATGAAAAAGGTTTAATCAGATAATCATCGGCCCCCTCCTGCAAGCCTTTGATGCGGTCCTCGATGCGGTCGCGCGCGGTCAGCATGATGACCGGCGTCTGCTTCGCCGTGCGAAGCGAACGCAGAACGGAAAAGCCGTCCAGTCCGGGCAACATGGCATCGAGCACGATCACATCGTAGTCATGCAACATCGCCAGCTGCAAGCCATCGATGCCATTGGCGGCAAGATCGACCGTACAGCCCTGCTCGTTCAATCCCTGGAACAAATAGTCCGCCGTCTTTTGCTCATCCTCGACGATCAGTATCTTCATGGGCTTCAGACTCCGGCCAGGCTAATGCGACTCAGGAGGAGTCAGCAAACGCGCCTTACGCGCCTGCTCACGCCGTGCCAGACGCGCCGCCTTGCGTTCCATATACCAATAATGCGCACGATCCAGATACAAATACACCACCGGCGTCGTAAACAAAGTCAGCGCCTGCGACACAATCAGACCGCCCACCATGGCGTAGCCCAAAGGACGACGCAATTCCGAACCGGAACCATGACTGAGCATCAGCGGCAAGCCGCTCAACAGCGCGCACATGGTGGTCATCATGATCGGCCTGAAGCGCAACAGGCAGGCCTGATAAATGGCCTCCTCCGGCTTCATGCCATGCTCGCGCTCGGCCACCAGCGCAAAGTCGACCATCATGATCCCGTTTTTCTTGACGATACCGATCAGCAAAATGATCCCGATCAACGCAATCACACTCAGATCGTAACCACCCGCCATCAGAATCAGCAGCGCCCCGATACCCGCCGACGGCAGCGTCGACAGAATCGTCAACGGATGGATATAACTTTCATACAGCAAGCCGAGCACGATATACACCGTCACCAGCGCCGCCGCGATCAGATACGGTTGCGACGACAGCGAATCGCCAAAGGCCTTGGCCGTCCCCTGAAACGCCCCGATCAGTGTCTGCGGCACCGCCATCTCGGTCTGCGCCTTCTGAATCGCATCGACTGCCTGACCCAAGGCCATGCCCGGCGCCAGATTGAAAGAAATCGTCACCGCCGGGAACTGGCTTTGATGACTGATCGACAAATAAGCCGTTTTTTCCGTATCGATCTTGACCAGACTCGACAAGGGCACTTGCTGCCCGTTCAACGGCGACGTGATGTACAGCTTGCTAAACAGCGAAGGATCTTTTTGCAATTCAGGCGTCACTTCCAGCACCACACGATAACTGTTGATCTGCGTAAAGAACTGCGCCACCTGACGCTGGCCGATCGCATCGTAGATCGTGGCATCGATCAGCGACGGCGAAATGCCAAAGCTCGAGGCCCGCGCCCTATCGATGGTCAGCGTCGCCGTCGCCGCGGCATTTTGCTGATCGGACGCCACATCGGTCAATTGCGGCAGAGAACGGAAGCGCGCCAGCAAGCGCGGCGCCCAACTATTGAGTTCTTCCAGATTGGAATCAATCAGCGTGTATTGATATTGCGTGCGCGATAAGCGACCGCCCACATTGATGTCCTGATTCGCCTGCAAAAACAGGTTAATGCCCTGCACCTTGGCGATTTGCGGACGCAGACGCGCAATGACCTGATCCGCACTCGTGGTACGTCCCAGCTCCTTCGATTTCAGACTGATGAAAAAAGTACCGGTATTAAAAGTCGATGCGCCACCACTCATCGCAAAACCGCTGACATCGGGATCCTTACGGACAATTTCCGCCACCAGCAGCATTCGTTTATTCATCGAAGCAAACGACGAGTCTTGCGCCGACTCGGCAAAACCGGCAATCACACCGTTATCCTGCTGCGGAAAAAACCCCTTAGGAATGATGATGAACAGCACGGCCGTCAGCACCAGCGTCCCGAGGAACACGCATAAAGTCAGGAACTGATGCCGCAACACCACATGCAAGCCACGTTTGTAGCCATTAAGCATGGCGTCGAAACCGCGCTCAAACAGCATGTAAAGACGGCCATGCGTTTCCGCATGCGAATTCTTGAGGAAGCGCGAGCACAACATCGGCGTCAGCGTCAGCGAAATCACCACCGACACCACAATCGTCAAGGTCACTGTCACGGCAAATTCACGGAACAAGCGGCCCACAATCCCGCCCATCAGCAGCAGCGGAATAAACACCGCCACCAGCGACACCGAAATAGAAATAATCGTAAACCCGATTTCCGCCGCCCCCTTGTATGCCGCCTCCATCGGCGACATGCCCTCTTCCACATAGCGGTAGATGTTCTCCAGCATCACGATGGCATCATCGACCACAAACCCGACCGCAATCGTCAGCGCCATCAGCGACAGGTTATCCAGGCTATAACCAACCAGATACATGATCGCCGCCGTCCCCATCAGCGCCAGCGGCACTGTCAGACTCGGAATCAGCGTGGCCGGCACATTGCGCAAAAACACAAAGATAATCATCACCACCAGCGCAATGGTCAGCACCAGCGTGAATTCCACATCGTCCACCGAAGCCCGAATCGTCTGCGTCCGGTCAATCAGCGTATTGAGACGAACGCTGGCAGGAATCGCGGCTTGCAAACGCGGCAAGGCCTCCTTGATGCGATCCACCGTTTCGATCACATTCGCGCCCGGCTGCTTGGTCACTGCCAGCACAATCGCGCGCCCGTTGGTGACCGTACTGCCCGGCAACACCGCCGCACCGGCAAACGCCCAAGCCGCCAGTTTCGTATTTTCCGGTCCATCGACAGCGGTACCGATATCGCGCACCCGGATCGGCGCACCATTGCGGTAAGCCAGCACCATATCGCGCCACGGCGCAGCACTCAGCAACTGATCGTTGGTGTAGACAGTGAAACTCTGATGCTCGCCATCCACCGTACCCTTCGGCTGATTGACAGTAGTCGTGGCAATAACGGTGCGGATATCTTCCAGACTCAATCCCAACAGTGCGATTTTTTGCGGATCAACCTGAATCCGCACCGCCGGCTTTTGCGCACCGTTCACGTTCACCAGACCCACGCCGGCGATCTGTGAAATCTGCTGCGCCAAAATGTTATCGGCGTAGTCGCTCACCTGGCTGATCGGCAGCGCATCCGACTGCACCGACATAATCAGAATCGGCGAATCGGCCGGATTGACCTTACGGAAAGTCGGCGGATTCGGCAGATTGGCGGGCAACTGACCTGTGGCGGCATTAATCGCCGCCTGCACATCCAGCGCAGCGGCATCGATATTGCGGTTCAGATCGAATTGCAAAGTGATCTGCGTCGAGCCCAGCGCGCTGAGCGAAGTCATCTGAGACAGCCCGGCGATCAGTGAAAACTGACGCTCCAGCGGCTGCGCCACACTGGACGCCATGATTTCCGAACTACCGCCCGGCAGCGTGGCAGACACCTGAATGGTCGGAAAATCCACCTGCGGCAGCGGCGCTACCGGCAGCAAGGGCCATGTCGCCAGCCCGACCAGCATGATGGCCACTGCCAGCAGGGTCGTACCGATAGGACGTTTGATGAAGAAAGCGGAAATACTCACTTGGCCGGCCCTTTCACGGCCGCCGCCGGCTTGCTGACAACAATGCGCGCCCCAGGACGTAATTTATATTGTCCATCCAGCACGACGTTCTGCCCCACTTGCACGCCTTCCCCGACCACCGCCACGCCATCCTGAATCTGCGTCACCTTTACCGGCTGAATTTGCACCGTATTATCAGCACCCGCCAGGTACACATACGTGCCCTCCTGATTACGCTGAATCGCCGCTGCAGGAACGGTCACTACTTTTTGATGATCGCCCAGCATCAGACGCGCATTGAGGTATTGCCCCGGCCACAAGGCATGATTCGCATTGGCAAAACGCGCCTTGAGTTGCACCGTGCCGCTAGTGGTATCGATCTGATTGTTCAGCAGAATCAGGCTACCGCTGCTGATCGCCGGACCACCGCTGCGCGGCAAAGCCAGTACCTTGAGCGCAGCCTTTCCGGCATTCTGCGCGGCAATGATGGCTGGCACAGCATCTTCCGGCAGCGTGAACAGCACTGTGATCGGATCAATCTGATTGATCACTACCAGTCCGACGGCATCGGTGGCATGCACAATGTTGCCGGGGTCCACCAAGCGCGCACCGACACGCCCGGAAATCGGCGCATTGATCGTCGTAAAGCCCAGTTGCACCTTGGCGTAGGCAATCTGCGCATCGTCGGTTTTGATCGCCGCCGCCAATTGCTGCGTCAAGGCCCGTTGCGTATCGAGCGTTTGCTGCGTCGCTGCATCCTCACTTCTGAGCGTGGTGTAGCGCTGCAAATCGATCATCGCATTGTTCAGCAGCGCCTGATCCTTGGCACGTTGCGCCTGCACCTGTTCCAGCTGCGCCTGCAAAGTACGCGGATCAAGTTGCGCCAGCAATTGCCCGGCCTTGACCTCCTGTCCCTCGACAAAACCGACTTTTTCCAGCGCCCCGTCCACGCGCGCCTTGACGGTCACGGTGGCATTCGGCGTTACCGTACCGACGCCGGTCAGATAAATCGGCACATCTTTTTCAAGGGCCTGCACCACACTAACCGCTACCGGCGGCGCTGGCGGCTTGGCCGCTTTATCGGCCCCCCATCGCACGACGGCAAACCAGATGAGCGCCAATACCAGCAGCGCGATGACGATGAATAGCGTGTTACGTTTTGCAGAAGAAGAAGTTCTCATTGCGCTTGCCCGTTTATTTATTTTTTGGCCAACTTATTGGAAAAATGGGGGAAACTCTGATTCAGTGTCTCGCGCCTTGCCATCATGAGATGGCGTCGCACAGTCGCTGCGTCAAAGGCGCCTTATCAGGGATGCTTAGCAAGGTCTGGCGCACCGGCCACCAGTTCTGCCGCACTCCAGCCGCCGCCGGTCGCCTTGATCAGCGCTACCCCCGCCAGCAACTGACGCCCCTGCAATTGCACTAACGTGCGCTGACTGGCCAGTGCCGCTGCCTGCGCCGTTACCACCGATACATAGGTCACCGTGCCAACCCGGTACTGACTGGTAATCAAGCGTTCCGCCAGCAAGGCCGCCTGCACCGCCTGCGCCTGCACTTTGGATTCGTTTGCCAGCACCCGCAACACGGCCAGGTTGTCCTCCACTTCCTGGAAGCCGCCCAGCACCGTTTGCTTGTACTGCGCCACGGAAGCATCAAACAAGGCAATGGCCTGATCCGTACGCGCCGAGCGCAAACCGCCATCAAACAAGGTGCCTGCCAGTACCGCACCCAGCGACCAGACCCGCGCCGGCGTATTGAACAGGGAAGCAAAACCGGGACTGGAATACCCGCCGCCGGCGCTCAATATCAAAGAAGGAAAGTAAGCCGCCTTGGCCACGCCGATATTGGCGTTGGCCACCGCAACCAGTCGCTCGGCGCTGGCGATATCGGGACGCCGTTCCAGCAATTCGGAAGGCAGACCGACAGGAATGGCGGGCATGACCGCAACGACGGGTCCGGCGACGGGTGACAAAGCAAACACAGCGGGCGCCTTGCCGACCAAGATCGCAATGGCGTGCTCCAACTGACTGCGCGTCGCGTCCAGATCGATTTTTTGCGCCTGTGCGTTGAGCAGCTGCGTTTCCGCTTGCGCCACATCAGAACGCAAAGCGATACCCGCGGCGTATTGACGCTGCGTCAGCTCGAATGTCCGGGTATAGGCCTGGGTCGTCCGCAGGTAGAGGTCACTCAGTAAATCGGTCACCCGCAATTGCAGATAATTCTGCGCCAGCGTCGCCTGAATACTCAGACGCGCGGCGGCCAGCGTCGCTGCGCTGGCCTGACTACCTGCATCGCCGGCTTCCACCGAGCGTCGTACGCGACCCCACACATCCGCTTCCCAGGTCGCGTTCAGGCCCGTGGTGTAAGTGTCCGCCAGTCGAATAGTGCCGTTGGTATTGGTTTGTCCCCGCGCAGCACCTGCGGATATTCCCGCAGTCGGCCAGAACCCGGCTTGCGCCACGCGTGCCGTCGCCTGCGACTGACGGAACTGCGCTTCGGCGTAGCGGATATTCTGATTGGCGCTATTGGCCTGGTCGATCAGGTCACTCAGGACGCTATCGCCATACGCCTCCCACCAGCGATGATTGCCATCGATCTGGCCGGGAATCGCCGTTTTCCAGGGACCGGCTTCCTTGTAAGCAGTGGGTGCCTCAAACGACGGCCGGACATAGTCAGGCCCTACGCTACAGGCCGACAGGGTAACAAGCGCTGTCAGCAGAACCAGATGACGAGAACAACGAAAACCTAGACCCGGCAGCGAACCAGTCGCTACAGTCTTATCTGAAGCATGCATGTGCGGGATGAGAGGAAATAAGTGGAGGTTTATTTAAATTGAGGAAATTGCCGCAAATCAACAAGAAATTGGTATCGCAAGCTTGCATCGATGAGACTCACACAATCGTTAAAGTAGGACTACTATACCCCAAGCTGCATAGGAGCAAGTCAGCTTAAATATGACAAATCTGTCAGAAATAATGAGGGCGAAAGGACGGGGCAATAGACCTCTCTTAATTGCCCAACTGAACCGCCCGCGCCGGCACTCGCATTCGCATCAGCACCAACATTTTTATCCGCACCACAAAATGCAACAGGCCCCTCTTTTGAAGGGGCCTGTTGGATGTAAAGCTGCGTCAGACGAGAGAACTAGCGGAACAACAATCTCACGAATCCCAATCGTCGCCGCCGCCACCGCTGCTGCTGCCGGCGTCATCCCACGAGGAATTATCGGCAACGCCAAAATCGCTGCCGCCCATATTGTCGGCCGGTGGCGGCGTCCATGAGGAATTATCGGCCGGGGCATCGTTGCGATTGCCGCCGTTGTTGCTACCGCTATCGGTAAAGCGATGCATCAGCGCCTGACCTGCCACCACGCCCGCGCCCAGCGCGGCACCCGTTGCCAGACTGCCCATCAAACCACTGCCCGCGCTCGCTGGCGCCTGCTGCTGCGCCACGCCTCCTGCACCGTAACCTGGTTGGCCGCCGTATCCTGCGTTGCCGCTACCAAAACCGGGGACCGGCGCTGCGCCCTGCCCCATAGGAGAAGGATAGGCACCACCGGGCGGCGCTTGCATCACGACGTTATTACCCCGACGCATGGCGCGGAAAAGCAGGAAGCACACCGCAATCACGCCCAATCCGATCAGCAAGAGCGTCAAGGGTGGCATGGAGGTGCTGCTGGCCGGCGTCAGCGCTACTGCCGCCTGAGGTGCCGCCGCCTGAGATGCCGCCTTGCGTTGATTCGGACGCGCAATCAAATCCCTGAGGTTTTGCACTGCTTCCGGCTTGGCGAACAAGAGTCCGGGCGAAAGCCGCTCGGCCGTCGCCAGTTCCGTTGCCGCGCCGGTGGTATTGCCCTGCTTGGCCATTAACTCCGCTTCGACGTAATGCGCCTTGCCGCTGTTCGGATGGTCGATCAAAACCTGCTTCATCATGTCTTGCGCCTCTTTCAGCCGACCCGCCTGCGCCGCCTGATAGACCTCGTGCAAGGAAGGGTCCTGCGCGGCAGAAACCTGTCCCGCAAACGCAAGGCAGGCGAACATCGAAAAACTGACCAGTATTTTTTTGAACATGATTGCGCCCAGAGAGAAAATTGAGTTATCCGAATATTGTCCTAATTCGAGAGAAATGCCCAATTTAGTTTGTATCCATAAGTATCACAGCAAGTATCACCGTAAATATCACAGCAAACATCACGGAACTTACCAAGCGGTGGCTGGCCAAGCATTCCTGTACGGCAAGGCGTTGGCTTTATAATCCCCCATCGCCCCGACCTGTCATGCAGGCGCCCACCCTCACCTGAAAACACCCCCTATGTCCTCCTCCCCAGACAATCTCAGCATGGCGCTGTTTTGCGATTTCGAAAACGTCGCGCTCGGCGTGCGTGACGCCAATTATGAAAAATTCGACATCAAGCCGATTCTCGAACGACTGCTGCTCAAGGGCAGCATCGTGGTCAAGAAAGCGTATTGCGACTGGGATCGCTACAAAGGCTTCAAAGCCGCCATGCACGAAGCCAATTTCGAACTGATTGAAATTCCGCATGTGCGCCAGTCCGGCAAAAATTCAGCCGACATCCGCCTGGTCGTCGATGCACTCGATCTCTGCTACACCAAATCGCACGTCAATACCTTCGTCATCATCAGCGGCGATTCCGACTTTTCGCCGCTGGTCTCCAAGCTGCGCGAAAACAACAAACAAGTCATCGGCGTCGGCGTGAAGCAATCGACCTCCGACCTGCTGGTGGCCAACTGCGATGAATTTATTTTTTACGATGATCTGGTGCGAGAAAGCCGACACGCCGCTGCCAAGCGCGACGCCCGTCAAGGTCAGCCAGCCGCCAAACGCGCCCCAGAAGAAGGACAACCGCGCAAGGAAGACCTGGAAACCCGCAAGACCCAGGCCATCGAAATGGCCGTCGAAACTTTCGACGCCTTGATTTCCGAACGCGGCGACAGCGGCAAAATCTGGGCCTCGATGCTGAAAGAAGCGATCAAGCGCCGCAAGCCGGATTTCAGCGAATCCTATTACGGCTTCCGCGCCTTCGGCAATCTGCTGGAAGAAGCGCAGGCACGCGGCCTGCTCGAATTCGGACGGGACGATAAATCGGGAACCTTCGTTTATCGCAGCAACCAACAAGCCGTCAGCGCCAGCGAAGCCCTGCAGGAACAGCGCACACCGGAGTCGGCGCAGCAGGAAGTGGAAACGCTTGCCGTGGCGGTTGAAGCCAGCGACGAAAATAGCGACGACAGCAACGCCGACCGCCCCGCACCGCGCCGCAAGGGACGCGGAACCCGCAAGCCGGCGCAAAAGAAAACCGACGCGGCGGTAGAGCCTATCGAAAACAATCTGCCGCAGATAGCCGCCGAACCGCTACCGCCTGTAGCTGCGCTTGCACCCGTCGAGACAGACAGCGCCGCGCCCGAAGCAAAGACAAAACCTGCACGCAAACCAGCGGCACGCAGCCGCCGTCCACGCAAACAGGAAACGCCGCCAGACGGCATCTGAACCCCACCCAATTAATCGCTACCGCAACCGGCACCCGCACCCGCGTCTGCCGGTTGTTTTTTATAGCGACAAGATTTATTTGGCGTTCATGCGAATCGCGCCGTCGAGACGGATCACTTCGGCATTGAGATAGCCGTTTTCCGCAATATGCCTGACCAGCGCAGCGAATTCAGAGGGATGCCCCAGACGAGGAGGAAACGGCACCGCCGCCCCCAGCGATTGCAGCACTTCCGCCGGCATGCCCAGCATCATAGGCGTTTCAAAAATGCCCGGCGCAATAGTCATCACGCGAATCCCATAACGCGCCATCTCCCTCGCCAGCGGCAAGGTCATGCCCGCCACCGCTGCCTTGGAGGCTGAATAGGCCGCTTGCCCCACCTGACCGTCAAACGCCGCCACCGAAGCCGTATTGATAATGACGCCGCGCTCACCGTTACTGTCCGGCTCGCCCTTGCTGATCGCCGCAGCGGCAAAGCGCAGCATATTGAAAGTGCCGATCAGATTGATATTGATGACGCGGGCGAAACTGTCCAGACTATGCACGCCCTCACGCCCCAGCACTTTTTCCGCCGGCGCGATACCGGCGCAATTGACCAGTCCGCGCAGACTGCCGAACACTTCCAGCGCCGCATCGACGGCCGCTTTCGCGCTCTCGCCATCGGTAATATCGGTTTTAACAAAATGCGCCGCCGCGCCCAATTCTTGCGCCATTGCCGCGCCAGACTCGGCATTGATATCGGCCAGCAACACCTTGCCGCCCGCAGCGACCAGCATGCGCGCCGTGACCGCGCCCAGACCGGAACCCGCACCGGTCACGACAAATACGCTATTTTCAATTTGCATTCGTGCTCTCCATTCATGTTCTCCTTTAGACATGCGCCCGGCCAACAAAGATGGCGGCGAGGGTGCGCAATGACGCATCAGTATGCGCAATTATGGCCACAATTATCACCACAAAAGAAAAGAAATCCTCCGCGAGCATGTCGGGAGAAGAGATACACCGCAACCCCATCGTCCCGAGTTTACGACGGTAGGGGGGTAAAAATAAGGCGTGTTTTGAAAGACGCGTTGTGAAAGACGCGCGCCGCCGATTACCTCTCCCGTTTACTGAACGTAACCGGGAATCTTGCTGTGATCGACCGCATCGATCTGATGCGGACTCATGAAGCGATCGGCATACTGCTGATACACCTTGCTGCGCACGAAAACGTCGAATAAATCAGGATCAATATGATCGCGCTGACGGAAGCCACCCAAGATTTCCAGGGCTTCGCTCAGCGTATTGCCGCGCTTGTAAGGCCTGTCCATCGCGGTCAATGCCTCAAAAATATCGGCAATCGCCATCACCCGCGCCGGCACCGACATCTGGTCGCCGCGCAAGCCACGCGGATAGCCTTTGCCATCCATGCGCTCATGGTGCCCGCCCGCGTACTCAGGCACCTGCTTCAATTGTTTGGGCCAGGGCAAGGACTCCAGCATCTTGATCGTCACCACGATGTGATTGTTGATGATGAGGCGTTCTTCCTCATTTAACGTACCGGCCCGGATGCTGAGATTCATCGCCTCGTCTTCGCTCAGCACATTGCCCTGCACGCCCTCAGGGCCGACCCATTGGCGCTTGGCAATCTCTGCCACGCGCTGCTGGCTTTCCGGTTTCATGCCTTCGCTGCCCAGATTGCTCTTGCGTAAAAAATCACGGTCGGCATCAATCTCTGCGATTTCTTGCTGCAACTGGCGCGCCATCTCCGCCACCTGCGCCGCATCGAAAGACACGCCGGAGGCATATTGCTTCTTCAGCATCCGAATTTCCGCATCCCGCTTGAGCACCTCAAAACGTGCGTCCACCAGATGAATGCGGTCGTAAATGGTTTCCAGCTTGGTGGATTTTTCCACCACATGATTGGGCGTGGTGATCTTGCCGCAATCGTGCAGCAAACCGGCGACCCACAATTCCCGCCGGTCGCGCTCGCTCATCGTAAACGCTGCCATCGGCCCGGAGACGGTCTCGTGCGTGGCCTCGGCCAGCATCATGGCCAGTTCCGGCACCTGCTCGCAATGACGGCCGGTATGCGCCGATTTCTCATCGATGCCCATATTGATCAGCTTGATGAAATGCTCGAACAGCGTTTCCAGGCGATAGATCAATTGCTGATTGGTAATCGCAATCGCTGCTTGCGACGCCAGCGCTTCGATGAATTTCTGGTCGGTCACGGAAAACGGATGCGGCTGCCCTGTCGCCGGATTAATGGCATTGACCAGTTGCAATACGCCGATCAGTTCACCTTCGTGATCCTGCATCGGCACAGTCAAAAACGAGGTCGAATGGTAGCCATATTTTTTATCGAACTGCCGCATGCCGGAAAAATTGAATTCGTCAGCCTGATACACGTCGGCAATATTGACCGAATGCCTTGTATTAGCGGCATAAGCGGCCACAGCGCTCAGATTGGGCGTGCCGTCTTCATTGCGCAGCGGGAGGTTGGGAATGGTGATTTTCTGATCGCTGCTGCCGCCCTGATGCATGTTCAGCGAATCATTGATAGAGATATAGAACGCCAGACTTTCCGCGCCATCCGCGCCTTCTTCGGTACGGTACAAGGTACCGCCGTCCGCCAGCGTAATCGTTTTTGCCGTCTGCAAAATACGTTCCAGCAGCAGGGGAATATTGCGGTTACTGCTCAGGGCAAGGCTGAGTTCGGTCAGCATTTCGAGGCGGTCACTGATATCGGTTTGCGGCTGATCCATCTTATTTTTCCTTGCGTGGAAGGTGTGCCAGCAATACTGACATCATTTTTTCGATCGTACAGGAAGCGGAACAATTTCCCTAAAAGGACAGACGGTAAGCCTCATTCGTCACCGCCAGACGGCCTGCAATGGTTTTCACCACATAGTTATGCAATTGCAAGGCCGTCGCAGGTTCTTCTTTCTCCAGTTCACGCAAATGGATGGCAGACAAGCGGTGCGCCCGTGTCGGCCTGTCCGTCATGACATCCGCAGTGCGCTGAAGGCCGGTATAGAGCGCCATTTCACCGACGATAGTACCGCTTCCAAACGATCTTAATCGAACCGGCCGGCCCCCCTCCCAGGACAACCAGATACTGACCTGGCCATACTCAATAAAATACATACCGTCGCCGTTATCGCCCTTGTTGAACAGCAGATCGCCGGCTTGCAGGTCAATCACTTCCAGCCGCGCAAACAGATGCGGCAATTGCTCCGCAGCGAAATGCTGCGCCATGCTTTGATGCCAATCCGGTGCTACCTGCTCCGTCTGCAATTTTTGCAGCAGCGCATTTTCTATCCATTCAAGCCCGCTATCCAGATACTCGAATTCCGGCACAGCGACGCCCTGCCCCAAGGCATGCGCCAGCGACAAACGCGCACTCTCGGTCACCCCGGTCAGAACCAGCGTGACGCCGCGTTCATTGCAGATCTGGCGCAACTTGATAAAACTTTGCGACGTAGAAGCATCCACTCCCTGCACACGACGGAAATCGATGACCACATATTCCACCTGCAAACGTAGCTGCTCGCGAACGCGCTCGACCATCTGGTTGGAGCTGCCGAAAAACAGGAAGCCCTGAAGACAGACGCCAAAAATGCGATAGCCCTCTTCTTTGAGCAGCAGGCTGGTTTCCCGATCACGCTCCAGCCGGGAGGTTAATGAGCTTCCCGAAAATGCCATCTGAATGCACGATATGCTGCCGTAATCGACAACAAACAAGACGCAGGCAACCATCACGCCCAACACCACACCGGCCACAAAGCCGGAGACCGCAATCACCACCAGAATCAAGAGGATCAGTAAATAGTCGCTGCGCGACAAATGCCGTCGGGATTTGATCACCCACTCTTCCAGCAGTCCCCATGCCAGCGCGCCCAGCAGTCCGGCCAGAACAGGTTTAGGCACCAGCGAGATCATGTCGGAAAAAAAGCCGGCGAACAGCAGAACAAACAACGCCGCCAGCACACCCGTCACGCGGCTGCGGCTACCGGCCCGGTAATTGATCATGGTGCGGCTGAGCGAAGGTGCGCCGATACCGCCGCCCATCAGGCCGGAAACCAGATTGGCAATCCCGGTGCTGCGCAACTCATGGTTGAAATCAATCTCGCTCTTGGTCGCCAGACTGATCGCGGTCGCGTTGAGCAGCAGCGCCAGCGTCACCACCACCACCATTGCCAGGACTTCCCTGTAATGATGCGATAGCAGCGACCAGTTCACTTCCGACAGCGGCAAATTGAAAGGAAGTAATTCACTGCTGTGGGGCAGCGGTTGAAACATCCAGCCCATGCTGCGCGCCTGCTCCACACTGCTATCGCTCAAGTGCAGGCCAATGAAAAAAACAGCGCTCGCCCCCAATAAAATCAGCGGTAAAACGATAGGATGCCGCCATTGCCGCTTACTTGCTAAGACCATCAAACCGGTCACCATCAGCATCGGCACCAGCACCAGCCAGTGGGTATGCAGTAGCAGCGGCAGACTGAAAAAGCTCAGTTCCTGACCGGTCGCAATACCGAAAGCACCGCTCAACAGCAAATAACCCGAGCCGGCCAGAAAACCGCCGACGACCGGAAACGGAATGAATTGCACCAGATTGCCGCGTCGCGCCCCGCCCAGCATCAGCATGCAAAGACCCGAGATCAGCGTACTCAGAGAAACCGCCACCATCACCGTCACAGCGATTTGCGGCGGCGTGCTGCCGTTGGCATGCATCTCTCCCACAATCCCGGCCACCAGCAAAGACAGCACCGCGACGGAATTGGTATCGGTCCCGCCCACCATGAAGGGCAGCGAACTGGTGCAGGCCGATAGCAGCATGATGACAAACAGGGACAGCAAGAGCAGCGGCAAACCGACTGCCAGCAAGGCAGACCCGCCGCTGCCGTAAATCATCGCCGCATAACTCGTGGTGAAACTGATGGAAATGAGCGCCAGAACCAGTGCGGCAGGAAGTTGCCCCGGCACGGCTCGTAAAAAAGACTGGATGGTGGACGTCAACTGTAGAGGTTTTGTGGAACGGGGGTTTTCAGTCACTGGATTAGACATTGGCTTTGGTTTTATTTGAATGTAGTTTGATTATCCGACAATTAAATGACCGGATAATTAACAATCTGATTTCCTGGTAAAAAAACCAAAGGTGTTGGCAAAAAGATATTTAAAACAACATACGGTTTTTTATTGATCTGCACTGCGGGATACCCTACCATCGGGCGCTGTTGTGCAGTTTCCGCGCGGTTTTCGCGCGGTTTTCATTACAGCGCCCATAAAATAAGTTCTCTTAAGGCAACATCGCAAACTCGCACCGCACGAATAATTCGTAAACAATTTCCCGCATTCACTTCCGCAGGAAGACCGGGATCACTCAATATCAAAAGAACAAGGGCAGGATGCGTGTAAAAATTCTTGGCTGTAGTGGCGGCATCGGTGGCGGCATCGGTGGCGGCATCGGTGGCGGCATCGGTGGCGGCATCGGTGGCGGCAACGAAGCCAGCCCTCCGCTGCGCACCACATCGCTACTGGTGGATGACGACATCCTCATCGACGCCGGTACCGGTGCCGGCGACCTGACGCTCGATGCGATGGCGAAAATCGACCATGTGTTCCTCACCCATTCGCATCTGGACCACATTGCCTGCCTGCCGTTTATTCTCGACAGCGTCGGCGATCTGCGCGGCAAGCCACTGACCATGCACGCCACCCGGGAAACGCAAGCTATCCTGCAAGCGCATATTTTCAACTGGTTGATCTGGCCCGATTTCAGCCAGATCCCTTCCGTCGAAAAACCATTCCTGCGTTTCAATACGATTGAAGTCGGCCAGCCCGTCGTCATCGGTCAGCGCAGCTTTACCGCGCTGCCAGCCAATCACACCGTACCCGCCGTCGGCTACCGGCTCGATAACGATGTCAGCAAGGCCAGCATGGTGTTCAGCGGCGACACCACGGTCTGCGATGCGCTGTGGGAAGCCGTCAACCGCATCCCTGATTTACGCTACCTGATTATCGAATCAGCCTTCGTCAACAGCGAACTCGCCCTGGCCATCCTGTCCAAACATTTCTGCCCTAGTCTGCTGCTGAGCGAACTGAAGAAGCTGCACGCGCGGCCAGACATTTACGTCACCCACGCCAAGCCCGGTCAGTTCGAGCAAATCGAACGCGAGATTACGCAAGGCGGCGATCATCGCCTGTCCATGCTGATGGCGGCATCGGTCTTCGAGTTTTAAAAAAGGCCGGGGCTTTTACTCCCCCGCTTAAAATTCGCCCATCACAGCATCATGCCCGACGCACAGCAGATCAAATTACTGCACCAGGCATCCGTCGCCCTTGGATGCGGCGGCCGTTTGCACCGTCGGCGCATTACGGCTGATCGACAAAGGCATCGTCACCTGCACCCCTTGCGATGGGGGTACGATCACCGGCGGCGCACTCGGATTGGCCACATAACCAAACTGCCCCGCTGCGAACACTTGCTCCCCCCCATTATTTTTGACAAGGATGGCTCCCTGCACCACATCAATGTGCAAACCATCCGGCGGCGCTTTGCCATCGGCGGCAACCACGCCGCCGCAATCGGCCTGACAAAACAGCGCACCGAAATGCGTGCCGCGAATGCCGATAGTGGCCGTTGGCGTATTGAAATTCACCGCATCGTGATTGGCCTTGCCGATCAAACCGGTAACCGCGCGCAAACCGCCTTTGAGCAAGCTCAGCACCACATTGCTTTTTTCCGGCTGCGCCTCGTTATACAAATAACTGGACACTTCCATTTGCGTCCCCGGCCGCAGCACCACTTCGGCGCTATCGACAAATTTGACGCGGGTATAGGTATCGCTCTGCGTAATCAGGGTATCGCCCTGCAATATCGAGGACTTCACCGCCAGCACCGTGGTAGTGCCATCAGCATGACGGGCAGTCAACATGCCGGATAAGTGCGTCACCGTACCGACTTGCGCCCATGCGGCATGCGTCATTAAAAGCGCCAGCGAGGCCAGCATTGTGAGGAGGAATTTACGCATCATCAATTGCACACCGGAAGTGGTTTTTTGGCAGAGGCAGACTTGGTGCTGCCCGGCGTAGTACTGCTCTCTTTGACGCTATCGTCGCCACCGAAACTGCCGCTTTCACCGCCCACCGTCTGCGTGCTGGCTAGCGTAGTCTGGCTGCTGGTATCGGAGCTGCCAACAATTGCGGCAACATTGACTGTCGCCTGCGTCTTGTCCACGCTGCGATTGAGCTGGCTGGTGGTATCTGCGGTCAAGGTAATGATGTTGCTGGAAGAGGCAACCGGGGCCGTTACCCCTGACGAAGCGCCGTTCCCGTACAGCGGCGTGCGGTTAGCCACCAGAGTGCCGAGGATTTTGGCGTTGATAAAAATGCCGGTCCCGGCAAACAGATTAACGATCCCCGTTTTGGTGGCGATCGGGCCGTTGACGGTCAGATTGTCGTTGTTCGCCGCAGAGCTGCCGGCGACTAGACCCACATTACCCTGCGCGCTCACGCCGCCGCTGCCAATGGTCAGCGGGCTATGCGCCTCAATCGACACCGTTCCCGCTGGCGCGCTGATAGCGCCGCTGGTATCGATACCCAAAGTAGCCAGGGGATCAGGATTCGACGGAGCCAGATCGCTCAGGAAAGCAGCGGAGATCGGCGCAGTGACCGTGGCACCGGTATTGTTAATGCTGATATTGCCGCCGGCATTGGTAATTCCGTTCAAGGTGACGGCGGCCAGCGCGCTGTCGCTCAGATCGCGGCTATTGAGAAAGACGATATCGCCACTGCCGCTGTTATCGGCAGCGAATGCGGCAATGCGATTGCCGCTATTGCCCAATGTAATCCCATCGACTGCCGAGGCGATCAACTGCTTTTTGACGTACAGGGAAGTGCCGGCGTTTTGGGCAATCGCCCCGTCAACCGCTTCCAGCACCAGATTGCCGGCAACGACATTGCCCACATTCAAATCACCGGTGTTCTGCGACAAGGCCGTATCGCCGAGCAAAACGAGATTGCCGCCGCTCTGCGTAAAACCTTCCGACACATTGAGATTGGCCCCTGCCGCGCTGCTCAGCGTGCCACCGAGAACATTGAGCCAGCCGAATTTGGCGTCATCGGTGAGCGCTAGTGTGCCGCCGGAAAGATTCATCGTCAGCGTCCCGCCATTTGCCGCACTCGTCACCTGACCCAGCGTGGCCGTTCCCCCTTCAACCGATAGCGTGCCCGTACCGGACAAAGCTCCCACCAGCGCCAGCGCCCCGCTGCCGGAAACAGTCAAGCCACCGTTGAGTGTGGTTCTATTTAGCACCGTCAGAGATCCGCCCGAGACCCGCAGCGAATTGGCATAGGCAATCAGCAGGCTGCTGACAATGTCGTCGCCCGAAGCATGCGTCACGCTGTAACCGGCGTTGATATACACGTTGGAAGATGCGCCGGGCAAGGCCGCAGACCAATTCTCAGGATTGGCCCAATTCATGTCTCCCGAAGCGTTAGTAAAATAGTCGGAGCTAGGGCCAAGTATGGTCACGCGCGCGGCTTCACCCGCGCTTTGCGCGTAACCCACCTGAGGCACTGCCACTGTCCCGTCCCCCAACGTGATGGATGCCGGCGTCACCGTGGCGAAGGTGCCAGAAACGCTGCCCCCTTCCGGCAGGACCAGGAAGCTCGCCCTATCCCCAGAAACCGGCCGGTAGCCGTTGATGAGTTGAAGATTGAGCGTACCGTCGAGATGGATGTCCTTGTCGACGCTGAGCACATCGTACTGGCCGTTTGCAGTACCGGCCATCTTGATCTTCAGCACACCAGTCGAGTTTTGCGTATAGCCGCCGCCACCGGTCAACAAGATAGTCCCTGTCGTCGTAGCGTCGCCCGGCGCGATAAGACCATTATTAATCAGAATGTCGCTCAGAGAGATAGTGCCGCTACCGCTGATGATACCGGTGGCACCGTTATACAAATAAGTACCATCACTCTCCAGTGTCGCGCCATCAGAAAGAATAATGCGTCCCTGATTGGGAGTGAAACTACTGAAGTCTGCCCCCAGCGTACCGCCTTGAATATTAACGACACCGGTCGCCGTATTTTTCAGCGGGACGAATACCGAACCACTGCCTTGTTTGGTCAGCGTACCGTTGTTGACCAGATTTTGCCAGCCCACTGTTGTCCAATTGGTCGTATTCGAGGAAAGTATCGTCAGGGATGCGCCCAACTGATTGGTTAAGACTGAGTCAGTACCCAAGGCGGCCAGAGAACCGACAGCCTGCACCGTCATTTGCCCGCCGTTGTTCCAGATTGACCCTGCGTCTAACGTCACCGCCCCATCGATTGTCGTTACGCCATTCGTCACCAGTGAGCCACTATCAACCGACAGATCGGCGTCGTGTATCTTCAACGCCGGTCCGTTCGCCGCCATCGTCAGCCCGCCGTTGATGCGAATAGAATCGGCCCAGCCGACATTGCCCTGCCCGCCAAAGTTGGTGGTGCCGTTAAAATTCGTATACCCGGTAAAACTCAGCGTCGAGCCACTCGCAACATTAAACGCGCCCCCCGTATTAGTACCGTCGGCCAGGCTCAGGTCGCCCGCATTCAGATTCAATACTCCGTCGTTATTAAGTCCGCTGATACTCTCACCGCCATTAAACTGACCGCCGCTCATGTTCAGAACACCTAAGGAGTTGATGTTTAAGGTATTCGAGAGGGAGAGATTAGAACCGGTTACCAGCGTCAGCGATCCGGCACTGGTGCCGCCAATATTGAGCTGCGCATTGTTGTAGATAGACAGCTGGCCGCCGTTCATCAGTACATTGGCATTGAGGGTAACGCTCCCCCCCATGCCTCCTCCGTTCGGATTCATCGACAGCGTCCCGCCATTCCACGTCACATCGGCGTTGACGATGATGTTGTTATTTGCATTCAGTGTGAATGTCGAATCGTTGGAATTTTTAAGCAGTGGGCTGTTG
Source organism: Herbaspirillum sp. RTI4 (assembly GCF_034313965.1). Classification (NCBI taxonomy): domain Bacteria; kingdom Pseudomonadati; phylum Pseudomonadota; class Betaproteobacteria; order Burkholderiales; family Oxalobacteraceae; genus Herbaspirillum; species Herbaspirillum sp. RTI4. The sequence goes on along the minus strand of NZ_JAVIWQ010000002.1, from coordinate 1,988,978 downwards.
ATATTGATATTGCCGCCACCATCCGCACCACCCTCACCAGTCGACACCGTCACGCTGGTACCGGCGTTGAGCTGATCCATGATGGTGCTGGCCTTGATCACGGAATGACTGCCCGAAGAATAAATAGCATTGCTGGAGCCGGTCGTATCGGCGGGCGTCCCGTTTTCATCAATCGTCAGATCATAGGGATCGATATACCACTGCCCGCCTGCGCCGACCTTTGGCGTGTTGACTACCGACAGCGATTGCTTGCCCGAAGTCTCCACATAGCCGCCGACGCCGGCACTGCCCAACGCAGACACAGTACCGTCGATATTGGCGCTGCCATCGGAATACAACACAACATTGCCGCCGCTCACGCCATCGGCGCGGATATCGGAAGTGGCGCTGGTGGCGAGGGTGGAAGAGGCGCGCAGGAAAATCCGTCCGCCTTCCTTGACCAGACTGCTGGCATTGAGTGTGCCGCTGTTATTGACCAGTCCTGCCGCCAATCCGATGCGGCCCGCTTCGGCCGTAATCTGACCGAGGTTGGTGACATTGCCCGCACTGCCGGTAATAGCGACCGATACGCCGGGCGTGCCGGTGTCGACCAATTGCACCGTCTGTCCCGCTGCCAGAATCACTTCTCCGCCGGGGGCATTGATCAGACCGCCATTCGTCACACTGGAGCCGATCAGATATACGCTGCCGCCTTGCACGGTGTTGATGGTGCCGAGATTCTGCACGGCCCCTACCGTAGCGCCACCAGCAAAGGTCAGTCGGCCAGCCAGAAAATCATCGTTACTCATATTGAGTGTACTGGCGATAAAACTGCCGACGTCGATGCGGCCGGAAGGACCGACCATGATGCCGTTCGGATTGATCAGGGTGAGCGAACCCGGCGCGGTAATCTGGCCGTAGATCTGCGAAGGATCGGTGCCGGTTACCCGCGCCAGCAAGCTCCATGCGGCGCTCGACTGACGAATAGTGAGCAGCGCGCTGGCGCCGACATTAAATGAACTGAAATCGATGATGCCCGCTTGCTGCGCCTGCGTGATGGTCATCACATTGCCGCTTTGCGTCACACCGGAAACACCGCTCACGATTTGACTGACCACCGGCAAGGCATTCAGCGCCGGCGCGGCCGCCATAGCCGACGTACTCCAGGCAGCGCACACGGCAACAGCCATCGTGGTCTTACGCAGCGCCGCGCCAAACAGCATGCGCCATGATCGCCGCAGCAAACCGTCTAACAAAGTGGAGGCACGCTTGCGCGGACGCCAAGACAAGGTGAGCCGTCGACCGCCAATACGCACAATACGCACAACACGCACGGTCATCGGTGGCGGAACAAGGTCCATCGTCCGGCCTGCTGTTGGCTTGTCGCGGCCAGTATTTGCGTCACTCACATGATCTCTCTTCGCCAACATCAGAATCCCAACATCGCGCTCAGATGCGCAGTCCAGTCGCCGCGCTTGTCCGCGACGGAAGTGCCGGGATTGGCGACCCGCGCCACATCCAACTTCAGATTAAAAGTGCGTCCCACGGCAAACCGCATGCCCACGCCCGTGCTGGCAACCGTGACCTGGTCGGGCACGCCGCTGCTGCCGACATGGTTGTTGTAGCCGCGTCCCACATCCACAAACGTCAAAAAGCGCAGATTGCCGGGAAACTTGTTTTCTCCCGCCAGCTCGGGTGTGTAGAACTCGGCATTGACGATCATTCCACTGTCGGCGGCAACGGCGCGTTCGCCAAAACCGCGCACCGAATTGGCTCCCGCCATGCCGAATTGTTCGCCGGATAACAGGGGGGTATTGGTGTATTGCGCGTTGAACGCCAGCCGCGCTTGCCAGCCGCCAGTCAGGCCCTTGAACCACGAACCGCCGCCGCGCAACACCATAAAGGCATCGACGGTGCGGCGGTTGCCCGGCGTTAAAAAGGAATAGCGGTCGACCGTACCGTCGGTATTGACGTGAGTGGTGCCGATAGGAATATTGCGCGACAGGCCGATGCTGTAATCGCTGGCTTCGTTCACGCCCTGACTCTGGGCGATGTAAGTCAGGCCGATGGGCCGGACTGTATAGGGCAGACAAGGGCCGGGTGCCAATCCGACCGAGGCCAGATCGACGCCGTTGATATCGCAGCGGGAATCAATTTTTTTGTAATCGATACTGGTCACCAGTTTGCTGCTGCCCTCTCCCTGCCGCGCAAAGAAATGATTCCATCGCGCGCCCAGCACATCGCCTTTGCCAAGGATGCCGAGGGAGCCGCCCAGCGTAGGCGAAGAGCTTGGTGTATTGACGCTGGATTTACCGTACACAAAATCGAGGCTGTCGCCGAAGGTGTAAATCGGGATGCGATAGCCGAGCGAATACAAGGCCACGCTGACGCCCTTGGGACTATCGGGCGAAAGGGTATAGGCCAGCGTTCCGACCTGATCGCTATTGAATAGATTGGAATGCTGTAGGGCTATGCCGGTACGCCATTGCCCGGTTGCGGGGCTGCCGGTATTGTCCAGCGTAGTGAAAATGCGCAGCGGGTTGCTGTCGGTCACAACGACTTTGGCGTCGATTTTTGCATCGTCGCCCTCATCGGCCGCGCCCAGCGTGACCGCAACTTGCTTGGCCGGATTGTCATTGGCCAATTGAATCGATTCAGAAATCTCGCGCAGGTTGGGCATCGTGCCGACCGCCAGAAATGGCAGGCTGGCGCGGATATTGGCTTCGCTGAAATACTGATTGCCGGTGACGGTGACGGTGCCGATTTTGCTTTCGGTCACATGGATCAGCACCACGCCGCCGGTGAGTTCCTGCTCCGGCACATAGACTTGCACGGTGCTGAATCCGGCCTGGCGATACGCCAGTTCCAATGCCTCCAGGGCTTTCTGCACATCGCCATATACCCGGCCACGGCCCACAAGCGGCGCGAGCAACCGCTGCACTTGCTCGTCGGGCAACAGGGTATTGCCGTCGATCTGGAAACGCAGGATGTCGAAGTGATCGTCGGAGGCTGCCATCGCCGGCGTCGCCGCCAGAAAAACCAGTCCGGCGATTCCAGTAACAAGCAATCGCCTCATTGAGGTGATTTCACAGAGAAGCGGAGTCACAGCGAAGCTAACATCGGTGTCCGACTGTGAATGTGTGAGATGTCCATCGTTTCTATTTTTTTCTTATGCAGCGCAGAAACATGCCTGCGCGTGAATCTCGTCATCAGGCTAGTCTATCTACCAGATTTAACAAATTAAATTTCAAATAAGCACGTATTGTACTAACGAAATTATACGGATTAGTTGCAAAATAATACATATAAAATCAGGGAAATGTCTCTAAATTACAGGAAAGCTAGCTAAATAAAAAAAACTCCCTGAAATTAGCCCGTCAATCCAATTGCAATGCAGAGTGTTTCTTACGGAACATTTCTCATGAGTAGCATCGGGAAATATCGACAAGGAAATAACTGCCTCTTTGCCTCAGCCCAAGAGCAGACGCTTGCAGTACGACTGCCGCCGTCCTTATTTAGTATCGAAAGTTGTCACGCCATCCCAGTCCAGAGGCAATGGATTCGCCCGGAAATGCGCAATGCGCTGCAAATACAAGGTGTAAAGCCCATGCGCATCGCTGGCCTGCAATTGCAGAATCAGCGCCTCAGCCGCCTCCCATTGCTGAGCCCGCAGCAATGCCAGCGCCTGCTGCCATTGGTCCAGTTGCGTGCGTTGCGCTTCATTCAGCCCGGCGCTCAGACCCAGCGGCTCAAAAATCGGCACCGGTTCATTTTTGCCTTTCACCCGCACCCGGTCGAGTTCGCGGTAAGCAAACTGCGGTGCCGCTTCCATGGTCAGTTGTCCCACCAGAATGCCCACGCCATACACCTTGGTGATCGATTCCAGCCGGGACGACAAATTCACCGCATCGCCCATCACCGTATAAGCACGACGGATGGCGGAGCCCATGTCGCCGACGCGCATCATGCCGGTATTGAGTCCGATACCGATTTTAAGCGGCGGCCAGCCGCGCAAAATGAACTGCTGGTTCAGCACAATCACACTTTGCTGCATCTTGAGCGCAGTCGCGACCGCGCGCGCGGCGTGATCCGGCAAGACCACCGGCGCGCCCCAGAACGCCATGACGGCGTCGCCGATGTACTTATCCAGCGTTCCGCGATTGCCGCGAATATCCTCCGACATCGCGGTCAGATAGGCGTTGATGTATTCGCGCAGCTCGTTCGGTTCCAGCCCTTCGGAAATAGTGGTGAAGCCGCGCACGTCGGAAAACATGACGGTCAGTTCCCTGCTTTCACCTTCCATGCTGTAGCTGGCGGGATTGGCCGCCATTTCCGCGACCAGTTCCGGTGCCACATACTCACCGAACAAATTGACGATGGCGCGGCGGTTACGGTATTCAAACAGATAGCCCCAGCCCAGATTACCAATGAACAGGCCGAGTATCAGCAGCAGTGCGGTGGCCATCGGCATTACCAGACCTGCGCCTTCATACAGCCAGAAATTCAAACCCGCCACCGCCAGCGCTGCGCCCACCGACAACAGAATCGCAAAGAAAGGACTGAGCAGCGGCAGCAGCAATCCCAATCCCAGACCTAAGGCAATCACCTGTAGCAAATCGAATCCCTGCGAAAACTCGGGACGCTGCTTGAAATCGCCATCGAGGATGGACGCGATCAGGTTGGCGTGAATTTCCACCCCCGGATAATTCGGGCTGACCGGTGTAGCGCGTAAGTCGTACAAGCCAGGCACCGTGGTGCCGATCAGCAGGATTTTTTGATTGAGCAGAGCGTTCGGCACGCGGCCCTTCAACACATCGACCGCCGACACATAGCGGAACGCACCGCCCTGCGCGCCACCATGACCGCGATACGTAATCAGCGCCGTCAATCCACGCTCCACCGGCACGAGGATGGGACGCGGCTTAACGCGTAGCGATAGTCCGCTCAACGCGCCGTATTCGTTGAGCTGACTATCCGACAGCACCGCATCTTGCTCGATGAAGACCGGCTTGATGCGATCCGCCGCCAGCGCCGTTTCGGCACTCGCCAGCGAGAGCGAGGAATAGAAATTCGCGCCAATCTGCGCCACCAGCGGCACACGTCGGATCAGGCCGTCGCTGTCGAGCAAGGGATTGAAAAATCCACCGCTGCGCGCAGCCTGTTGCAGTTGCGGCAAATTAGCACCGTAGGCTTTCCATTGCGTGGCATCGAGCTTGCGCCCGGCCAGATCGGTCACGCTAAACACCGGCGTGGGCAACTGCCCTTTGGCAATCGCACTGGCCTCATTGGACAGGTTATAGCCCAGCACCACCGGGCGACCTTGCAAGGCCGCTGCGAAACGAGCGTCGAAATCAAGCGTCGGTTTGAGTCGTTCCAGTTGCTGGCTGAATTGCGGCAGGGATTTCAGTTCGCCCTGCGCCAGACGCGCCATCGTGGAATAGCCGGAGCTATTGTCCGGCTCCGCAAAAAGAATATCGAAGGCGATCGTTTTGGCCTGATAAGCGACGGCCATTTTATCGACCAGACCGGCCACGACGTCGCGACTCCACGGCCAGCGGCCCAGCTCGGCGATGCTTTTTTCGTCGATATCAACGATGACAATACGCGGATCAAGCTCGACGCTGGCAATGCGCATGCGCAGATCGTAGAAAAACAGATCGATACGCTCAGTCAAAGAGGCGGGCATAAAACCCGCCACCTGCGCCCCGGCCAGTAAAGTGAACAGAAAAGCCAGCGCCCAACGCGCCCCATGTTTGGCAAACATACGACGCATCACCACTCCCAGGTTTTTATTTAATTTCCGCGATCATAGCAGCTGCAACAAAGTTCGTACTCAGCGCATTTACCCGTCCGAATTTAAAGCTTGTCTTGTCGAAATTCAGAAAATAAAAATAATTTACTGAGACGGGTACGGAAATAAAAATATAAAACGCGGCATCTGCCAAAAATGCTTTGCCGCAAAAAACTCCGGACGCTAAGCTTTTTTTGTTCTGCTTCCCGCGCATACAACACACCGCGCCGGGAATGAAAGAACGGTCATCACGGACGACTTTTTGACTCCGCAATGACAACAAGAAAGCCGGGGGATCACTGAATAAGCGCAGCACGCATCGTCGTGCTGCATTTGCTTTGCGCACTCGCTTATTGAGCGCTTCCCTTCATCACAATCTCTGGAGAACTACATGAAAAAATATTCCTTATTACTATTGGCAGCAGGATTAAGCAGCGCCAGCGCAATGGCGCAAAGCAATGTCACCGTCTATGGCATTGTCGACACCAGTCTCCGGTATGTGAGCAACGACAATGCCGCCGGCAACAGCAATTTCCGCATGGATAACGGCGCGCTCTCAAACAGTCGCTGGGGGCTGAAAGGGACGGAAGATCTGGGTAATGGATTGAAAGCCATCTTCCGTCTTGAGAACGGCTTCAGTTCCGATACCGGCGGCATGTCGGACGGCAGCCGCATGTTCAACCGCCATGCCTATGTCGGACTGGCAAACGACTATGGCCAGTTCACCGCCGGCCGCCAGACCACCCCGCTGTTCGATTTGATGGCCGATCATTTCGATCCGCTGACCGTCGGCAACTATGACCTTAATTCCTGGATGCCCGCCGGTGCCACACTGGTGCGCAACAGCAACATGCTCAAATATCAGGGTAGCTTCGGCAACCTCTCCACCAGCATCAGCTACTCCCCCGGCGAACAGGCAGGATCGCTGCGACGCGGACGTCAGGCCGGTGCCACGCTGCGTTACTCGAGCGGCCCGTTTGCCATCGGCGGCGGCGTGCAGCAAACTGTCAGCGCCGTCTATGACGGCTGGAAAGACACGGCCTACAACCTGAGCGCATCGTATGCCTTCGACGGTGCGAAACTGTTCGGCGGCTACTACCGGATCAACGACAGCACAGGTACCACCACCGCCGTTTTCGGGGCCGCCAATAGTCTTGCCGCCTACAGCGGCGGCGTTGCCGGCATCGAACGCCGGGACAATGGCTTCTTTATTGGCGCCAATTTCCAGGCATCACCGCTATGGACGCTGACCGGCGCAGCCTACTACGACAGGAGCAGCAACGTCGCTATCGGTTCTTCGGGTAATGTGGGCGACGGCAAGCGCTACACACTGGTCGCCGTGGCTGAATATGCCCTCTCAAAGCGCACACAGGTTTACGGCACCATCGATTACAACAAGGCGTCCGATGCCGCCACTGCGGAACTGGCTGGTAAAAATAATGTGACCGGCGCCGGCATCGGTATTCGGCATTCATTCTAAAAAATAAGAAAATACGGACTATCTGGATCAGCGTCACGCGCAGCGTGCACTCAACAGAAAAATAAAACTCTTCCTGAACAAGGAATAGGGAGTGCAGCAAAAATGGCTGTCGTGGCATAGCCCAGCCAGTAAATTAAGGAAGCACTGAGTAAGCGTAGCGAGCGGCGCAAGCTCAGGATAAGAATCCCACTCGTACTTGAGTACGAGGAGCATCGCAGTCCTGAGAGTGCGTCGCGCAGTAGCGTAATCAGAGCTTGCTTCGTCAGATCAGCATGAACGCAGGATGCGGCCGCCGGAAACTTCGACGCCGCATCCTGGCAACAACCAAACACCCTCTGCACAAACCGCATAAACAAACCCGAAATCCTTCGTTGTCGCCTCGCTATCGTCTGCTTAACATAGAAGCATTGATGAAGAATGGATAGCCCGATGACACTGCTAACAACGCCTCCCGGCACTCATATCCACGCCGCGCCTCCCATAGAAAAAAACCTCGCGGCTCCCGAGAAGAAAACACAAACAGAAGTCGCAGACATTGTCCGTTTCGAGCGGGTCGGCTATCGCTATCCCGCACCGGCAAGCGCAGCCAAAACTGCCACCGCCGATGCCCTCACCGACATCGATTTCAGCATCGCCAAAGGAGAAGTATTCGGCATCATTGGCCGCAGCGGCGCAGGGAAATCGACGCTGGTACGCACCATCAACCTGCTGGAAGCCCCTACCAGCGGCCGCGTGCTGATTAACGGCATCGACCTGTCCACGCTGAGCGAACGCCAACTGGCGCAAGCGCGCCGACGCATAGGCATGATCTTCCAGCACTTCAATTTACTGTCCTCGAAAACGGTGGCGGACAACATCGGCCTGCCGCTGCGCATCGCCGGTGTGCCGGCCCGGGAAATCAAACTGCGCGTCGAAGCACTGCTGGAACTGGTCGGCCTGAGCGACAAGCACGACGCCTATCCGGCACACTTGTCCGGCGGTCAGAAACAGCGCGTCGGTATCGCCCGCGCACTGGTGCATGAGCCCGACATCCTGCTGTGCGACGAAGCCACCTCCGCGCTCGATCCGGAATCGACCCAATCCATCCTCGCATTGCTGCGCGAAATCAATCAACGCCTGAAGCTGACCATCGTCCTCATCACGCATGAAATGGCCGTGATCCGGGAAGTCTGCGACCGTGTCGCCGTGCTGGACAAAGGCAGAGTGGTCGAACTCGATCAGATCTGGCGTGTATTCGGCGCACCGCAAGCAGAAGCAACCCGCGCTTTGTTGCGCCCGCTGGCGCACGATCTTCCGGCAGACCTGCGCCACCGCATCAGCGATAGCCGGCAAGCGCCGCAAGACCAGTTGCTGCTCGATATCCGCATCGATGGTGCCAGCCAGCTCGATCCCGACCTGACCCGTCTGGTCGGCTCATTAGGCTCACGCGCCATCCGGCTGGTACATGGCGGCATAGAACGCATTCAAGGCCGGGCGCAGGGTAGGCTGATTGTCTCGGTGGAACCGGGCGTGCATGCCGACGGCGCGCACAGCGGCGCGTGGGCCGAACTGCTCGGACTCGCCCCGCACAGCGTGCGCGCGCTGGGTTTCCTGGAAAAGGAGTCCATCCATGCTTGATTCCTATCTGGCCCAGCAATACCTGGACGCCCTGCTCGATACCCTGACCATGGTCGCCGCCGCCGCATCCGTCTCCACACTTGGCGGCTTGCTGCTGGCACTGGTGCTGGTCACCACCGGCCCAGGCGATTTGTACGACTCCCCGGCCCTGAACCGCGTCATCGGCGCCATCGTCAACGTCGTGCGCTCCGTCCCTTTCATTATTCTGCTGGTAGTGCTGTTGCCGCTGACCCGGATGATCGTCGGCACCACCATCGGCGTCTGGGCGGCCGTGGTGCCGCTGGCGATTGCCGGTATCCCGTTTTTTGCGCGGATTGCCGAAGTCAGCCTGCGCGAAGTTGATCGAGGCCTGATCGAAGCCGCACTGGCAATGGGTGCCTTGCGTACCAACGTCATTCGTCATGTATTGCTGCCGGAAGCCTTGCCCGGCATCGTCAGCGGCTTCACCATTACCGTCGTCGCCATGATCGGTTCCTCTGCCATGGCCGGTGCAGTGGGTGCCGGCGGACTCGGCGATCTGGCGATCCGCTACGGCTATCAGCGCTTCAACAACACCCTGATGTTTGCCGTACTGATCGGACTTATGACACTGGTCACGCTGGTGCAGCTCACGGGCGATTTCGCGGTGCGCCGTCTGGATCGCCGACGCTGATGCGCTCGTTCTACAGCTCCTGAGCGGCTACTGAACTGCTCGGGAACTGCTCGGGAATTATTCAGAGCGACACCTTGTTGACCCCATTCCCGCGCCGCTATTTTTTCTCCTATTTTTTCTCCTATTTTTTGCACTGTTGACCATCATGACCGATACCTCCGGCACTGCCCCCGTTTTGCCACGACCCATCGAAAACGCGCACCGCATTACCAGCGACGAAGCCGCGATCGCTGCCGCCCACTTGCTGGCCGAGGTGTTCGCAGAAGACGCAAGTCAGCGCGACCGCGACCGCCAGCTCCCCTGGGCGGAACTGGATCGCTACTCCGCCAGTGGACTGGGCGCTATCACCGTGCCACGCGAATACGGCGGTGCCGATGTTTCCTACGTCACGCTGGCCGAAGTATTCCGCATCCTGAGCGTGGCTGATCCGGCGCTGGGACAGATTCCGCAAAACCATTTCGGCGTCCTCGGCGTGATCCGCGAACTGGCCACACCGGCGCAGAAAAAACGCATTTACGCACAGATACTGGCAGGGCAGCGGCTAGGCAACGCCGGGCCGGAACGCGGCACACCGACCATCCTGCACCAGACCACCACCCTCTCCACCGAGCAAGGAAAACTGCGTTTGCACGGCACCCGTTTTTATTCGACCGGAGCCTTGTTCGCCCACTGGATTCCTACCCGTGCGCTGGACGAACAGCAGCGTTCGGTGCAAGTGCTGGTCGCACGCGATACCCCCGGCGTGGAAGTGGTGGACGACTGGAATGGATTTGGCCAGCGCACCACTGCCAGCGGCACCGTGAAATTCAATCAGGTCGCAGTCGATCCTGACAATGTGCTTCCGGTCTGGCAACTGGCCGACCGGCCCGGACTGAGCGGCCCCGTCAGCCAATTGATCCACGCCGCCATCGACACCGGTATCGCCCGGGCGGCAATCGACGACACCATCCGTTACGTCCGTGAAAAATCACGGCCTTGGATTGATTCCGGTCTGGAGCGCGCCAGCGACGACCCCTACACCCTCCACGCGATCGGGCGCTTGCAGATCGATCTGCATGCCACCGAAGAAATACTGCGCGAAGCCGCCGCCGAAATCGACACCATTGCCGCCGCTCCCATCACTGCCGAGTCCAGCGCCCGGGCCTCGGTAGCGGTAGCGCACGCCAAGATACTGAGTACCGAAATCGCGCTGCAAGCCAGCGAAAAACTGTTCGAACTGGCCGGCTCCTCCGCCACCCGCGCCGCCCCCAACCTCGGCCGCCACTGGCGCAATGCCCGCGTGCATACCCTGCACGATCCGGTGCGCTGGAAATATCACCTGCTCGGCAATTACGAACTCAACGGCGCATTGCCCCGACGCCACCAGTGGAACTAAAGCGCCCTTCTCCCCCATTGAAAAAGAATTCATCATGACCAGCCTTCGCGACGCACAACCGGCCCACGCTGCCCACATCATCACCAGCGATGAAGAAGCCCTGCAACTAGCCCACCAGTTGGCAAAGGAATTCGCTCCCGGCGCTGCCGCGCGCGACGCCGAACGCCTCCTGCCCTGGGGGGAAATCGAACAGTTTTCTGCCAGCGGTTTATGGGGCATTACCGTTCCCAAAGAATATGGAGGAGCAGGCGTATCGAACGTGACCCTCGCCGCCGTCATCGCCATCATCGGCGCGGCGGACAGTTCGCTGGCGCAAATTCCACAAAATCATTTTTACGCACTGGAAGTCCTGCGCGTCGGCGGCTCGCCTGAGCAACTGCAATTTTTCTACGCACTGGCGCTGCAAGGCCAGCGTTTCGGCAATGCCCTGGCGGAAATCGGCCACAAGGATTACAAACGACGCACCCATCTCGCGCCGGACGCAGAAAAAGGCGGCTTCCGCATCAGCGGCCGCAAATTCTATTGCACCGGTGCGCTGTATGCGCAGTGGATACCGACGCTGGTGGTCGACCACAATGAAATCACCTTCCTTGCCTTCGTGCCGCGCCAATCGCCCGGCGTCACGATCATCGACGATTGGGACGGTTTCGGTCAGCGCCTCACCGGCAGCGGCTCGGTGGAGTTCGATCAGGTCTGGGTCGATGCCGACTGGGTAGTGCCGTTCAAGGCCTCGTTCGACCGGCCGACCACTATCGGGCCGCTGGCGCAACTGCTGCACGCCGCCATCGATCAGGGCATTGCACAGGGCGCTTACGCCGCCACGCTGGACTTCGTGCGCGCCCATGCGCGGCCGTGGATAGATTCAGGCGACACCCGCGCCGTCGATGATCCGCTGACGCTGGAACGGGTCGGCGATCTGGCCGTGCGTCTGCGCGCAGCAGACGCTTTGCTGCGCCGGGCGGGTCGTGCGGTCGATCAGGCACAAGCGGCACTGAGTGCGGAAAGCGTCGCATCGGCCTCGATTGCGGTGGCCGAAGCACGGGTGCTGACTACCGGAATTTCCTTGTTGGCAGGCACCCGCCTGTTTGAACTGGGCGGCAGCGGCGCGAGCTTGTCGGAACTGAATCTGGATCGTTTCTGGCGCAATGCACGCACGCATACGCTGCACGATCCGGTGCGCTGGAAATTCCACGCCGTGGGCAACTATTACCTCAACGATGTCCTGCCACCGCGCCAGGGAACGATTTAAGGAGCCGCTGAGAAAGACCTGAGCGGGTAGTCAGAGGACGCCAAATCAGCGTCTCCCGGTAGCCCGCTCAGAGGCGTTTTCACCATGCTCACCACGCACCAACCGTGAGTCAACAATGAGTCAACAATGAGTCAACATCAAAAGAAAATCCTGCTGAACGCCTTCAACATGAATTGCGTCAGCCATATCAACCACGGTTTATGGACCCATCCGCGCGACAACTCGATCAACTACAACACGCTGGAATACTGGACGGCGATGGCGCAAACGCTGGAACGCGGTTTGTTCGACGGCCTGTTCATTGCCGATATCGTCGGCGTCTACGACGTCTATCAAAACTCGGTTGACCTGCCTCTGCGCGAAGCGATTCAGTTGCCGGTCAACGATCCGATGATGCTGGTATCGGCCATGGCTGCCGTCACCAGGCATCTGGGATTCGGCATCACCGCCAACCTGAGCTACGAGTCGCCTTACCTGTTTGCGCGTCGCCTGTCGACGCTGGACCATCTCACGCGTGGCCGCATCGGCTGGAATATCGTCACCGGCTATCTGGACAGCGCCGCCCGCGCCATGGGCTTGTCGGGTCAGGCTGAGCACGATCTGCGTTACGACCGCGCCGATGAATTTCTGGAGGTGTTGTACAAACTGTGGGAAGGCAGTTGGGAAGACGATGCGGTCCGGCGCGACAAAGGTGCGCGCCTGTTTGCCGATCCGGCCAAGGTGCATCAGGTGCACCACGCCGGCAAGTTTTATCAGGTGGACGGCTACCACTTGTGCGAACCGTCGATCCAGCGCACGCCCTTGCTGTATCAGGCCGGCACCTCGGCACGCGGCCAACAGTTCACGACGCGGCATGCGGAAGCGATTTTCATTGCTGCGCAAGACAAGGAAAGCACGCGCAAGACGGTGCAGAATTTACGCGCACAGGCAGTCGCTGCGGGGCGGCGCGCCGAAGATCTAAAAATTTTCATCGGTATCGCCGCCGTCGTGGGCGACACGACCCGTCAGGCGCAGGAAAAATTTGACGACTACCGGCTTCACGCCAGTGCCGAAGCCGGTCTGGCGCATTTCGCCAGCAGCGTCGGGATTGATTTCGACCGCTTCGGGCTGGACGATCCTATCGATTATTCCGGCAGCAATGCCATTCAGTCCGCCGCCGGCGTAGCGCAAGCCAAACGCATGACCAAACGCAAGCTGCTGGAGCAGTTTCACCTCGGTAGCCGCTACCCGACACTGGTTGGCAGTGCGCAGGAAGTGGCCGATGAACTCGTGGCCTGGGTCGATGAAGCGGGTATCGATGGCTTCAATCTGAGTCGCACCGTCACGCCGGAAAGCTATGAAGATTTCACCGATCTGGTGATTCCCGAATTGCAGACCCGTGGCCGCTATAAAACCGCCTATCAGGAAGGCAGTCTGCGGCAGAAATTATTTAACGAAGGCGACCGCTTGCCGGCGCGCCATGCCGCTGCCGCTTATCGCCGCCAATGAGGTTGGCATGAATACCGTCATCACTTTTCCTTTTCCCCCACACAGGAGTTATCCATGCAATTGAATAAAAAAATCAACACGACATTGCGCATCTTGCTGCAATCGGCTGGCGCGCTACTGGCGGCCACCACGCTGAGTAGCGCTCTGGCAGCGCCATTGAAGATAGGCGTCACGCCGGGCGCTTATGCGGATTCGGTGCATGTCGCCGCCGCCGAAGCAAAAAAACAGGGCCTCGATGTGCAGGTCGTCGAGTTCAGCGACTGGACCACCCCCAATGTCGCGCTGGAAAGCAAGGATCTGGATGCCAATTATTTCCAGCACAAACCCTTCCTCGATAATGCCATCAAGGATCGCGGCTATCACTTCGCCTATATCGCTACCGGCGTGCTGGCCAACATCGGGCTGTATTCGACCAAGCACAAAAGCTTTGCCGAGATCCCTGTCGGTGGCCGGGTATCGATTGCCAATGATCCGGTCAATCAGGGACGTGGCCTGCTGTTGCTGCAAAAAGCAGGACTGATCAAGTTACGCGATGGTGCCAGTTTTAAATCGACGCTGGCCGACATCATCGACAATCCTAAAAAACTCAAATTTACTGAAGTGGAAGGCCCGCAACTGGTGCGTACGCTCAATGATGTCGATCTGGCGCAAGGCTATCCGCACTTCATCGTCGCCGCCGGCACCATCGACCCAAACAGCGCCTTGCTGCTCTCCGGTATTGATGACAAACAGTTCGCCGTTGGCTTCGTCAGCCGTCAGGACAATGCCACTGATCCGCGCCTGAAAAAATTCATCGAGATTTATCAGCAATCACAGGGCGTGCGCGCTCAGTTGAAAAAATCGTTTGGCAACAGCGATAGGCTGTACACGCTTGCCTGGCTTGCGCATTAAGGAAGCGCTGATTGAGCTACTGCGCGACGCCATCTCAGGACTGCGCGCTCATCGTACTCAAGTACGATTACGCTTCCTATCCTGAGCTTGCGCCGCTCGCTACGCTTGCTCGGGTACTCCTTCATATCGTTTTAGACTTAACGCAGGCGTGACCATTGATCTGGTGGTTTGAGCGATGGATCGCGCCTGCGCCTGTGTGCCTGTCTGTGTTAACGTTAGCGCAGATCAATCAACATTACCTTGAATTAACAGTGGGGATGCTCAAGCCCCATTTTCCAAACGCCATCAATTCCCAAAAGAAATATTCTCATTAACATTTGATGCATTCGTGCAATAATGCACTACATCAATTTTGGCAATTACTGCATTTATTGCCAACTAATCCCAAGCCACATCTGAATTTTCACCATCGCTCCATCTTTACGCTTGGTATTAATCCGCACCAGTCAAGATGTGCCGTCCGTGCTCCATGCCCCTCCTGTCTTTGTTTGTGCGCCAATAAATCATCTGTTTTATCGGTACTGCGGCGAACGACCTCATCGCCTTCATTGCGGTCACAACCAAAATAAAATGTATATTCCCCCATCGCTTACCCAGCAGCAGGCGGCCAGTTTCGATGACGATACCGATGACGGACTCACCTCCGAAGTTGAACCGTTTTCAGCGCTGGCGGCACATATCACGCCAGGGCATACCAGCGAACTCGAAAGTTTCAAAGCCGCTCTGGATGCGCATGCGATCGTTGCCATTACCGATCTGAACGGAAATATCACTTACGTTAATGACAAATTTTGCAGTATTTCAAAATGGAGCCGTAAGGAATTGCTGGGGCAGGATCATAGGATCATCAACTCCGGACACCATCCAAAACAGTTCATGCAACATTTGTGGGAAACCATTCGCACCGGCGAAATCTGGAAAGGCGAGATCAAAAACAAAGCCAAGGATGGTACTTATTACTGGGTCGACACCACGATTGTCCCGTTTCTGGATCACGATAACCAGCCCGTGCAATACGTCAGCATCAGAACCGAGATCACCCGACGCAAACAAACGGAACAACGCATGCTGGAAACCCAGGCAGCGCTGCGGGAATCGGTCGAACACACGCAGACGATTCTGGATAATGTGGCCGATGGCATCATCACCACCGACGAGCTCGGCATCATCAAATCGCTTAATCGCGCCGCTACGAGGATTTTTGGATATACGAGCGGGGAAATTTTAGGCGGCGATGTTGCACAGTTAATGCCGGCATTTCATGAAGATCATACCGATGATCTCCGTCATGACCACGATGCTGACGACGCCCATGTTGTCGACATACGGGGCGAGGTGGAAGGACAGCGCAAGGATGGCAGCCTGTTTCCACTCAGCATCTCGATGTCGCGGATACTGCTGCAAGGACAAGTTACCAATATCAGTCTTCTGCGCGATATCAGCCAGCAACGCGATAGCGCCGAAAAAATTCATCGTCTTACTTTTTACGATGCCCCTACCGGCCTGCCAAATCAATTATTCATGCTCGACCGTGTGGCGCAGGCGATCCTGAACTCAGCCCAGAGCGGTCGGCATGCGGCGCTGCTTTATATTGACCTCGATAATTTCAAGCGGCTCATTGATGTGCTTGACCGCTCTACCGGCGACATACTGTTAAAACAAATCGCCGTGCGTCTGCAATCGTGCGTTACGGCGGACAATATCGGCAGTCTGGGCGAAGACAAATTCCTGATACTGCTAGAAAATTTGAGTACCTCTCAGATTGAAACGGCAACGCAGGCAGAAGTGATGTCCGTCAAAATACTGGATGCGCTGAAACAGCCCTACCGAGTCAATCTCTCCACCTATGAAATCACGGCGAGCATGGGCATCGTGCTGCTCAATAGCGACAGCAAAACCGTCGATGAGCTGATGAAAATGACCCACATCGCCATGCACCAGGCAAAATCTGCCGGACGCAATACGGCGCGTTTCTTTGATCCGGCGATGCAAGCGGCAGCAACCACGTACGCAGAACTCGAACAAGCCTTGCGCACGGGCATCACGATGAACGAGTTCATTCTGCATTATCAGATACAGGTCGACTGCAATGGCAAAGCCGTAGGCGCGGAAGCGCTGGTGCGCTGGAATCATCCCAAACGGGGGATGGTGTCGCCGGCCGACTTCATTCCTCTGGCGGAAGAAACCGGCATCATTCTGCCATTGGGACAATGGGTTCTGGAAAACGCCTGCGCGCAGCTGGCCACCTGGAGCAAGAGGGCCTCCACGGCACACTGGACGATGGCGATCAATGTCAGTGCGCTGCAATTTTCACAAGCCAACTTCGTCAACACGGTCACGGATGCCCTGCAAAAAACAGGCATCAATCCACGCTTGCTCAAACTGGAACTGACGGAGAGCATGCTGATTCAGAATGTCGAAGACATCATCGTCAAAATGAATTGCATCAAAGCGCTGGGCATCAGTTTTTCGCTCGACGATTTTGGCACTGGCTTTTCTTCGCTCGCCTATTTGAAACGGCTGCCAATCGATCAAATCAAGATCGACCAATCGTTTGTCCGTGAGCTCATGACAGAGGATAATAGTAGAACCATCGTGCGCAGCATTCTGGCGCTTGGCCACAGCATGGGATTAACGGTCATCGCCGAGGGCGTTGAAACCGCAGAACAACAAACCCTGCTCAAAAAAATGGGCTGCGATGCGTTCCAGGGATATTATTTCGGACGCCCTGAAGCGGCGCCATTGAAGCAGGAATAATCTGCGCAAGCATAAGGACAGGATCGCGCAGGAGGCAACATGGCGATCGTTTCCTGCGTCTGGTGGGGAAGTAATTCGGGAGAAGTTAAAGAGCCCCGGATTAAGCGACTGCGCGACGCTTAATCCGAGGCTCTTTAATGCTTTCAACATGGCAATCCGGCGGATACTTTCTTCGCCGGATACCACATGCGGGGTACTAACCTTCTTTTTCGTCGTGCTCGGTTTCGGTTTGCACGATGCTGACCGGGTGGCCTTTGCTCAGGCGCCACAGATAGATCGCATAGCCCGATAGGCCATACAGCACGAACAGGCTGAACAATACCTTGGAAGGATCGCTGGTAATCGCTACCAGCATCAGCACCAGCAGCAAGGCGGCAATGAACGGTACCGGCTTGCGGAAGTTGATGTCCTTGAAGCTGTAAAACGGCACATTGGTCACCATGGTGATCCCGGCATACAGCGTGATGATCCAGGACACCCAGCTCAGATCGGTGCCGGCGAAACGCAAGTCATCCATCAGCCAGACAAAACCGGCGACCAGCGCCGCTGCTGCCGGGCTAGGCAAGCCTTGGAAGTAACGTTTGTCGACGACGGCGATATTGGTATTGAAACGCGCCAGACGCAAAGCACCGCCGGCGCAATACACGAATGCGGCCAGCCAACCTAGTTTTCCCATGCCGCGCAGCGACCACTCGTAGACCACCAGCGCCGGTGCCGCACCGAACGACACCATGTCGGACAGGCTATCGTATTGCGCACCGAATTCGCTCTGGGTGTTGGTCATGCGTGCCACGCGCCCATCGAGACTATCGAGCACCATCGCCACAAAGATAGCAATGGAGGCATAGTCGAACTTCAGATTCATCGCCATCACGATGGCATAAAAACCGCAAAACAAGGCAGCGGTCGTGAAGGCATTCGGCAACAGATAAATCCCGCGTCGCCGTCTGACCTTGCGCAGAACTAACTCATCGGCGTCGGTCTCTGCATCCTCGGCGGGGCTGACGTAGGGCTGTGATTTGCCGGCGCGTAAAGCTTTTGCCAGCGACAACTTGTTTCGTTTGGCTTTACGTGGTCGAAAAGGGATCATTTTGTTTAGCGTGTGGGGCGATAGAGGGTGAGGCTTGTCAAAGCGGAGATCAGAATGAAGCTGCATCGGGAATGACGGTTGGTGCAGGCTATTTTAACCGCAACTCCTCGAATCCCTTTAAAAATAGCCTGAGCGCGTGCAGAGCGCTGGCTCAGGCATATCGTTCTTACTTGAAGCGGATTTTGGCAACGGCGTGCAAGTTGAGCGTCGTCTCGCCTCGCTCAAAGCTTGGTTCCGCAACGGCATCCTGCATTGGCGCAGCGCTACGCATCATCATCGCTTTCGGCATGGCACTTTCATTATTGGAGAAATTGCCGGAGCCTTCAAAGTCCAGCGTCTCCAGCGAAGCATCGGCAGGACTACGCCGCATGGCATTGGCCAGTGCGGCAATCCGCTCGTTTAACTTTTGGTAGACGGCATCGATCAGCCCTGCATCCAGGCGTTTGATGGTGCCCGGACTCAAGCCGAATTGCACACCGTTGAGCGTGAGCTGTGCGGTCTGAGCGGCAGCAGTCAGTTTAGGCAAACCATCGAGGTTGGTGCTGGTAACTTGCAGCGATTGCGAAACGCGCCAGCCGGTGACAACACGCGGCTTGCCTGCTGTGGAGGCGGTTTCGTTCGCATAAACCGCATACGTGGCATACGCCACGGTTTTCAGCGATGCCTGCGGATCCAGTCGCTTGAGGGCTTCCGTACCCGCCTTCATTTTCTGATTGACGCGTGAAGCCGCGACCGTTTTGTCCTTATCCTGCTCTTCGACAGAAAAAATGACCTGCGCCTGATCGTTCGCATACGTCAGTTCGCCGGTAGCGGGCAGCACGATCAGGCTTCCCGTCGAACTCAGATTTTGCGCTGATGCGCTAAAGGTCATTGCCATTCCTGCTGCAAGCAAACAATACTTAAATGAAAACATAATCTCTCCTGATATCAGCGTGCGGAAATCCGCGCACATCGAATGAATCGTTGAGTGTGAAGCAAGAGAAGGGAACGCGCAACGGCGTCGTCTTGAACGAGCAGAAATAGAACAGGAACTTGTGTGGGACTGCGGTGGGTTGCTGAGTTAGACAGAAATGCGTAAAGCACCGCTTTGCGCCGTCCTGCGCGGCTCACGCATGCTTGCGTGAGCCAGATGATGCCGACTGGTGGTGCCGCTAGCCGGTTTTAGTTCTTGGTTTGGTCGACCAATTTGTTGGCTTTGATCCATGGCACGCCGGACGGGAATTCGCAAAGCACCGCTTTGCGCCGTCCTGCGCGGCTCACGCATGCTTGCGTGAGCCAGATGATGCCGACTGGTCGTGCCGCTAGCCGGTTTTAGTTCTTGGTTTGATCAACCAATTTGTTGGCTTTGATCCATGGCACGCCGGACGGGAATTCGCAAAGCAGCGCTTTGCGCCGTCCTGCGCGGCTCACGCATGCTTGCGTGAGCCAGATGATGCCGACTGGTGGTGCCGCTAGCCGGTTTTAGTTCTTGGTTTGGTCGACCAATTTGTTGGCTTTGATCCATGGCATCATCGCCCGCAGTTTTTCACCCACAACTTCGATCTGGTGTTCTGCAGTAATGCGACGACGGGACAGCAATGTTGGTGCGCCAGCCTTGCTTTCCAGGATGAAGCTTTTCGCGTATTCGCCAGTCTGGATGTCTTTGAGGACATCGCGCATGACTTGCTTGCTTTCTTCGTTGATGATGCGCGGGCCGGTCACATATTCGCCGTATTCGGCGTTATTCGAAATCGAATAATTCATGTTGGCAATGCCGCCTTCATAGATCAGATCGACGATCAGTTTCAATTCGTGCAGGCATTCGAAATACGCCATTTCCGGTGCGTAACCAGCTTCAACCAGTGTTTCAAAACCGGCCTTGATCAGTTCCACAGTACCGCCGCACAACACTGCTTGTTCGCCGAACAAGTCAGTTTCTGTTTCTTCGCGGAAGTTGGTTTCGATAATGCCGGCACGACCGCCGCCGTTGGCGCTGGCGTAGGACAAGGCGATATCGCGTGCGGAACCGGATTTATCCTGGTACACAGCGATCAGGTGAGGAACGCCGCCGCCTTGTGTGTAAGTCGAGCGCACGGTATGGCCCGGTGCTTTCGGTGCAATCATGATGACGTCGAGGTCGGCGCGCGGAGTGACCTGGCCGTAATGGACGTTGAAACCATGCGCGAAAGCTAGTGTGGCACCTTGCTTGGCGTAAGGAGCGACGTTTTCAGCATAGACCTGAGCGATGTTTTCATCGGGCAGCAGGATCATGATGATGTCAGCGTTTTTGACAGCGTCGTTGACTTCCGACACATTCAGACCGGCGTTCTTTGCCTTGTCCCATGAAGCGCCACCTTTACGCAGACCGACCGTGACCTTGACGCCGGAATCGTTCAGATTTTGCGCGTGGGCATGACCTTGCGAGCCGTAGCCGATGATCGTGACATTTTTATTTTTGATCAGGGACAGGTCGCTATCTTTATCGTAAAAAACTTTCATGAGGATTCCTTTAGTAAATAATTTTAAAAATTTGTTGGTTTATATGGTTTTTTAAATCAGCATTGCTTGAGCGGTATTACCTGAGTGGTGTTGCGTTCGGTGCCGGCGCTGCCTTGCAGGCACCGTTACCTCATACCTTGAGTATGCGTTCGCCACGGCCTATGCCGGAACTGCCGGTACGAACCGTTTCCAGGATGGCGCTACGTTCAATCGAATCGATAAAAGCATCCATCTTGCTTTTGTTACCGGTCAATTCGATGGTGTAGGTTTTTTCCGTCACATCAATAATACGGCCACGGAAAATATCTGCCGTCCGCTTTATTTCTTCGCGCTCCTTGCCGACTGCACGGACCTTGATCAGCATCAGTTCACGCTCGATATGCGCGCCCTCGGTGAGATCAACCACTTTGACCACCTCGATCAGGCGATTCAAGTGCTTGGTAATTTGTTCAATCACGTCGTCCGAACCGCTGGTCATGATGGTCATGCGGGACAGGGTCGGATCTTCGGTTGGTGCAACCGTCAAAGTTTCAATGTTGTAACCACGGGCGGAAAACAGGCCAACTACACGCGACAAGGCGCCCGCTTCGTTTTCCAGCAGTACAGAAATAATATGGCGCATGGTTACAGATCCTCCGAACCCAAGAGCATTTCAGTGAGGCCTTTGCCCGCCTTGACCATCGGCCAGACGTTCTCGGTTTGATCGGTGATGAAGTTCATGAACACCAGCTTGTCCTTCATGGCAAACGCCTCTCTGACGGCACCATCGATATCGGCTGGGTTTTCGATCTTCATCCCGACGTGACCATAAGCCTCAACCAGTTTGGTGAAATCGGGCAGCGAGTCCATATACGATTCGGAATAGCGCGAACCGTAATCAATTTGCTGCCACTGACGCACCATGCCGAGGAAACGGTTGTTCAGCAGAACGATTTTCGGCGTCAGGTGGTATTGCTTGCAGGTTGCCAGTTCCTGGATGCACATCTGGATCGACGCTTCACCGGTAATGCAGGCGACCGTCGCGCCGGGGTTGGCTTTTTGCACCCCCATCGCATACGGCAGGCCGACACCCATGGTGCCCAGGCCGCCTGAGTTGATCCAGCGGCGCGGTTTGTCGAAGTTGTAATACTGCGCTGCCCACATCTGATGCTGGCCCACATCGGAGGTAATGAAGGCGTCGCCTCCGGTTACTTCCCATACTTTCTGCACCACTGCTTGCGGCTTGATCACGGTATCTGAAAGAGCAAATTTCAGGCATTCGCGCCCGCGCCATTGATTGATTTGCTCCCACCAGGAGGCGAGAGCAACGGTATTCGGCTTGGCTGCGCTCGCATCCAGTTGCGCCAGTAATTCCTGTAGCACATCCTTGACGTTGCCGACGATAGGAATATCGACCTTGACGCGTTTGGAAATCGACGAAGGGTCGATGTCGATATGAATGATCTTGCGTGCATTGCTGGCAAAGTGTTTGGGATTGCCGATCACGCGATCGTCGAAGCGCGCACCGATGGCAATGAGGACATCGCTGTTCTGCATCGCCATGTTGGCTTCATACGTTCCGTGCATGCCCGGCATGCCGACGAATTTGTCGCTCGACGAGCGATAGCCGCCCAAACCCATCAACGTGTTGGTGCAAGGGAATCCCAAACGATCCACGAGTTGATTGAGTTCCGGCGCGGCATGCGCCAGGATCACGCCGCCGCCGGTGTAGATCATCGGCCGCTCGGCGCTCAGCAGCAATTGCAATGCTTTGCGGATTTGCCCTGAATGGCCTTTATCTACCGGCTTGTAGGAACGCAGCTCAATGGTTTTCGGATACTCGAAAACGCAGGTGTGCATCGTGATGTCTTTGGGGATATCGACTAAGACCGGGCCGGGACGGCCGGTTTTGGCAATGTAGAACGCTTTTTTGATGGTCGCCGCCAGGTCCTTGACGTCTTTGACCAGAAAATTGTGTTTGACGCAGGGGCGGGTGATGCCGACGGTATCGCATTCCTGGAACGCATCCTGTCCGATCGCGCCGGACGGCACCTGTCCCGAAATGACCACCATCGGGATCGAGTCCATGTAGGCGGTTGCCAATCCTGTTACCGCATTGGTCACGCCCGGACCGGAAGTTACCAGCGCGACGCCGATCTTGTCGGAACTGCGCGAATAAGCATCGGCAGCGTGAACGGCGGCCTGCTCATGACGAACGAGAATATGCTGGAATTTGTCCTGCTTGCCGATTGCGTCGTATATATACAATACCGAGCCGCCGGGATAGCCGAAGACGTGCTCAACACCTTCTTCGACGAGACAACGGACGAGGATTTCTGCGCCGCTGATGGGAGTACTGGTTTCTGCATTCATGCTACTTCCTTTCAAGATCCATAGGAGATTGATCGGATGCTCTCGCCTGGCGAAACCACAGTGCACAGCATCCTTCCGGCATCCCTTCTTTGTGCGGTCACGCCATTTCTGAGCCTCAACCGTAGTGAGGTTTGAAATGCCGCTCAACGCGACTCGTTCAGCCTGAATGTAATGCGGTGCGCTACTGACTTCTCGCGCTTTTGGCGCGGGTTAGAACAAACAGCTTTGTTATCAGCGTGGCCTGAACAGCAGCAAACTTGTGTGTTGCAACTGCAGGCCTAATTTCCGCCCCAGATCTGAGGCGGAACGTAACGGTAATCTCTGACCACCCTCAAGGTCAAGTTAATTTAGTAAAAAATCCTTATAAATCAAGATCAAACACGCATTTTTGACAAACTTTTACACAAAGTTGGGGTTTTTTGCTAGCATGCGCACAGATCAAGATACCCGTCGGGATGAAAATCCAGTCAGAGAGTTCAGGTCACCTCCCCCCACTTATTCTCTGCCGCGCGATCACACGCTGCGACGTATTGCATGGCAACTGACAAAGAATTATCAGATTTCCTCGAAAATGTAGAACGGCGTGCTTTCAAGCAGGCCGTCTATGCGGTGCGAAAAGACGAAGTAGCGCTGGATATTGTCCAGGACGCCATGATCAAACTGGCTGAAAAATACGGGCACAAGACGGTAGCCGAGCTGCCGCCGCTGTTTCAGCGCATCCTCCAAAACACCATTCATGACTTTTTTCGCAGAGAGAAAGTCCGCAACACCTGGGTCACGCTGTTTTCCAGCATGGGTGGGCGAAACAATGATGACCAGGACGAATTCGATTTGCTCGAAGCCTATGAGTCTGAAGAAGGCTCACAAGCAGCCGAATCGAGCGCTACCAAGGTAGAACGCGAGCAGACGCTCAACATGATCGATAAAGAAATACAAAAACTGCCGACACGTCAACGGGAAGCCTTTTTGATGCGTTATTGGCAGGACATGGATGTCGCGGAGACCGCCACCGCAATGGGGTGCTCCGAAGGCAGCGTCAAAACACATTGCTCTAGAGCAACGCATGCCTTGGCAACAGCCCTGCGAGCCAAAGGAATCAGCTTATGAAAAACCAACAAATTCAGTTCGCGTACCGCGTACGTCACGCGCTGGACGCCAACCTTGATAATTTACCGACGTCGGTCACCGAACGTCTGGCTTCGTCGCGCAAAATTGCGATTTCAAAGAAAAGAGCCGATTCTCCTGTTCGCGTTGTTGCCGTGCAAATGCAAGCTAATGCATTGGGTAGCGGCACCATGGGTTCATTTCAATCGCAATACTTTGACTTATTTTCCTGGATGAAACGCTTCGGCGTTGCAGCCCCCTTGCTGGCGGGCATTTTATTGTTTGTCGGTCTGTATGAGCATGAACACCAGCAGCGGATCGCAGCGCTTGCTGAAATCGATACCGGCGTATTGACCGATGAGCTGCCTTTGTCCGCTTATCTGGATCATGGATTCAGCGCCTACCTGTCAAAACAAGCCGAATAATAATGAACCGCGCACCCACTTCCTGGCCACTTCTCGCACTGCGTCAAGCATTTGCGACAAGCCGCTGCGTGCGCGTTGCACTATTGCCGGTGATCGTCGTATGCATGACAACCTGTATTGTCGCTGCACAGACCGCGCCTGCCGTGCAAGCGCATGGCACAACGGCGGGATTGCCGATCGCCAAGCAAGCCAAGAAAATCGAAGCTACCAAGCCAGCCTGGTCTGAACTAACGCCAGCTCAAAAACAAGGCTTGGCCCCACTGGCTGCCGAATGGGACAAAATCGAATCAAGCCGTAAAGAAAAATGGCTGGTTATCGGCAATCGCTATGCCAGCATGACGACGACCGATCAACAGCGCGTACAGGAACGCATGCGCGAGTGGCTGAAACTGACACCGGGACAACGCAAGGCCGTGCGAGAAAACTACTCACGCGCACAAAAGCTGGATGCAGAGCAAAAAAATACTCAGTGGAAAGAATACCTGCAACTGTCAGAAGAGCAAAAAAGGAAATTTTCGGAGTCGAAACTCCCTAAAAATGCGGCTGGCTTACCATCGCTGCCCTCCCGCAGCTCCCGTGCCATACAACTCACGCCGGAACCGGATCTGAGCCAGGCCAGTGCATCACCGTCAACGCAGCCGTTGCAGACAGAAAAATAGTCTGCCAAGTTGGATACGCTCCTAGCCCCCTCCCTCCGCCGCCGACTGAGCAGCATGCTGTATGAATCCATGCTGTTATTTGGCGTGCTTTTTATTGCAGGAATGCTGTTTTCCACGATTTTTCAGCAAAGACACGCACTGAATTTACGTCATGCACTGGGCATGTGGCTATTCCTGGTTCTTGCAGTTTATTTTCTCTGGTTCTGGTGTCATGGCGGTCAGACACTGGCCATGAAAACCTGGCGTATCCGGCTGGTGGATGAAACCGGCGGCCGGGTCAACCTGTTCCGGGCCACAACCCGCTATTTGTTATCGTGGGGCTGGTTCTTGCCAGGGCTGGTGCTGGCCTGGGCGCTCGATGCAAAAGGGTGGATGCTGGTCGGCATACCCACATTCAATCTGCTGTTGTGGGCACTGTCGGTATTTGCCAATCCACAACGTCAATTCCTTCATGACATCGTGGCAGGAACCCGTCTGATCGATGTATCGCCACAATCTGCTAAAGTAGCCCCTCCCGCTAAAGTCTGATAATTGGCGTATTCTTGTAAGATTCGGCCATGTTGCGCAGCGTCTTTTTACAATGAATTTACGATTGAGAGCATCAGGCAGGCGTTCGCTGAAGCGAACCGTCCGCAGTAAACGCATTGGTTTCATTGCACGATATCGCCAATGGGCCCGCTACCCGCCAGACCATGCCCCTTGCAAGCACACTTTCTGAGAGAGATGCCTTGCACAAATTTATTTTGAGCAGGCCTGGCAACACCCGCGTTTCGATGTAAAAACAATCCCGTCCCTGACTCTACAGAAATTGCTCGCGCATGATTGCTCGTATCACCAAAACCTTGTTCCTGGTCCAGCTCGCCATGCTGATGATGTTTTATCTCTTGCTGACACACCTGTGGCCGTTCGCTACCCCTTTGCCCGCTGTCTGGAACCTTATCCTGAGCCTCGGGCTGGTGGGGGTATGCCGCGCAATGATCGTCGCCAATAATTTTTTCATGACCTGGCCCACGCGGGACATGAACGTCGCGGCACAGAATCTGAACTGGATGCAGTTCACCCGCCTCTTCTTCGGTGAGTTCAATGCCAGCATGCTTTGCTCTTGCTGGGGCATGCCATTCAAGCGATTTGATGAAAAACTTGTCGCGGATAACATCACGTTACCGGTGCTACTGATCCACGGCTACGGCTGTAACAGCGGCTATTGGCACTGGATGAGCAAGGCCTTCCAGAAAGCCGGCATCACGCACAGCGCACTCGATATGGAGCCGCTGTTCGGCAGCATCGATGCTTACGCCCCGCTGGTGCATGCGGCCGTCGAACGTCTGTGCCAACAAACCGGACAAGCCCGCGTCGTGCTGGTCGCCCACAGCATGGGCGGACTAGCCGCCCGCGCCTATCTGCGCGCCCACGGCAGCGCACGCATCGCCAGAATCATCACCCTCGGCACGCCGCATCACGGCACTACCCTGGCAAACAAAGGATATGGCATCAATTGCCGTGAGATGAACTGGGTGGGACCGATCAAAGACGGTGGCGGTAGCCCATGGTTACGCATGCTGGCAGAATCGGAATCTCCGCAAATGCGCGCCCTGACCGTTTCGATCTATTCGCACCACGACAACATCATCTCGCCACAAAGATCATCATTATTGGATGGCGCGCAGAATATAGGTGTCAGCGGGATCGGTCACGTCGCGTTAGCACTGCACCCGAAAATTCAGGCACTGGTCATAAAAAAAATCCGGGAAGTCAGCCCCTGAACTCATCGCCTGAACGTACCTTCAGTCCTGCCCACACAACAGGCCTGAATCAGACTCACAAAAACCCAGGAGACCGCTTCTATCATGCCTATTTATCAATTGGAACACCGCATCCCTGATATCCATGACTCCGCCTATATCGCCGAGTCCGCCGAAGTCATCGGCCAGGTGCGGATTGCCGCCAATGTCAGCATTTGGTCCAACGTCACCATCCGTGGCGACAACGACTGGATCAACATCGGCGATAACAGCAATGTCCAGGAATCCACCGTATTGCACACCGATGAAGGCATGAAGCTGACCATCGGCAGCAATGTCACGATCGGACATCAGGCCATGCTGCACGGCTGCACCATCGGCGACGGCTCCCTGATCGGCATTCAGGCCGTGATTCTGAACGGTGCGCGCATCGGCAAGAATTCACTGGTCGGCGCTGGCGCACTGGTCACAGAAGGCAAAGAATTTCCCGACAATTCGCTCATCATCGGCGCGCCCGCTAAAGCGGTGCGTACGCTGACGGAAGACGAGATTGCCGGTCTGGCGAAAAGCGCGGCCAGCTACGTCGCACGCGGCCAGCTGTTCAAAAAAAATCTGCAACGAATCGGATAAATAGAGTGAAAGACACCCTGCAAAAATTCATGTTCGATCAGGCTCCCGTACGCGGCGAACTGGTCGAGCTGGTACACACCTGGCAACAGGTGCAAGCCCACCACGAGTACCCGCACGCCGTACGCAAAATGCTAGGGGAAATGATGTCGGCCGCGGCGCTGCTCTCCGCCAACATCAAATTCAATGGCGTGATCGTGATGCAAATCCATGGCGACGGGCCGGTGCGGCTGCTGGTGGTCGAATGCGACGCCGATCTGCGCATGCGCGCTACGGCCAAATTATCCGAAGATACCGTTGCCGCAGACATCGCTGCTGATGCCAGCTTGCCGCAGCTGGTCAATCAGCATGGCAAAGGACGCTTCGTCATCACGCTCGACCCCAAAGATAAAATGCCGGGCCAGCAAGCCTATCAGGGCATCGTGCCGCTCGATGGAGAAACGGTGGCCGAGGTCATCGAAAACTACATGCTGCGCTCCGAGCAGCTCGATACCAAGCTCTGGCTGGCGGCCGACGGCAATGTCTCGCGCGGACTGCTGCTGCAAAAACTGCCGGCCAACGGCGGCAAGGACGCCCCCGTCGACGAAGCAGACAGCTGGAATCGCCTCGCACTGCTGGGCGACACTCTGCGCGAAGAGGAATTGCTGAGCACCGATATTGCTACCCTGCTGCACCGCTTGTTCTGGGAAGAGACGGTGCGCGTGTTCGACCCCCTGCATCCCGAGTTCTATTGCACCTGCTCACGCGAAAAAGTCGGCGACATGCTGCGTATGCTGGGACAAGATGAAATCGATTCAGCGATTGCCGAACTCGGTCATCTCAGTATCGATTGCGAATTTTGCCGGCAGCATTACGAGTTCGACAAAGTCGATTGCGCCCAGCTGTTTGCCGATGCCGCCGCGCTGCCGGAAGGCATTGCCGGTAGCAGCACCATTCTTCACTAGCAGCCCGGCCCCGCTATTTCAGGCGGGAGCCAGCAAGGCCCGCTGCGCCGCATCCAGATAACACCACTCGCCCTCTTCCAGACCCAGCCCGACCAGCGTCAGGCTACCGATAGCCGTACGCTCAAGTGCGCAGCAATGATTACCCGCCGCTGCCAGCATGCGCTTGACCTGATGGTATTTGCCCTGCTCCAGCACGATCTCAATCTGATGTGAGCCCAAACGACGGCAGCTCAGCGCCGCCAGCGGCGTCGGCTCATCGTGCAACTGCACCCCGCCCAGCAACAGTGCGATCAATTCATCACTGACCTCTTCCTGCGTGGTCGCCACATACAGTTTCGGCACATGGCGCTTCGGCGACGATTGCGCATGGATGAACGCGCCGTCATCCGACATCAGCAAAAAACCCGTAGTGTCATGATCGAGCCGTCCCACCGGTTGCACTTCGCGCCAGGTGAATTGCTCCGGCAAAATCGACAACACGCCGGGATGGTGACTAGGCTTGCGTGAGCATTCGATATTGGCCGGTTTGTTCAGCGCGATATAAACATGCTCGTGGTAAGTCCACTCCTCATCGAACAGCGTAAACACCAAGCCCTCGGTATCGATCGCGCTTTTGTAGTCGGTTACCACCTCACCGGCAATGGCGACCTCGCCGTCTTCAATCAATCCCCGGCAATATTTGCGGGTGCCAAAACCTTGCGATTGCAGAATGCGGTCCAGACTCAGCAGACTCAGTTTACTCATTGTGTTGCCTTATTTTTGAGGGCCAATATCTGGCGGGCGATCCCGCGCAGGATATTGACTTCCTCGGTTTCCAGCTGCGTCCGTGAAAACAGGCGTTTCAGGCGCGGCATCAATTTTTTAGGGCTTTCGGGATCGAGGAACTCAATCGCCACCAGTGCCTGTTCCAGATGCGCGAACATACCGTCAATCTGGGTCACATCGGCGTTCATCCCCTGGAATCCGATCTCGGCACCGCTGGGTGCCAGCACCGGCGTGGCTGGCGTCGCGGTACGGCATTCATACGCCAATACCTGCACCGCCTGCGCCAGATTGAGCGACGAGTACGCCGGATTAGCGGGAATATTGATCAGCACATTGCATTTCTGCACTGCCTCGTTAGGCAGGCCGAAACGCTCGTTGCCGAACAAAAACGCCGCATGCAAAGCGGCATCTCCCGCCAGCTGCGCCGCCAGCGCGCGCGGCGCAACGATAGGCGGGGAAAATTCCCGCAGACGGGCGCTGACCGCCGCCGCAAAATTGCAGCCCTCCAGCGCCTCTTCGACGCTGCCAACGATGCGCGCCGACTGCAAGATATCAAGCGCGCCGCTGGCGAAAGCGACGGCTTCGGGCTCATTGGCCGGATCGGGAAAGCGTGGATTGACCAGCACCAGCTCGCTGAAACCCATGGTTTTCATGGCGCGGGCGGCGGCGCCGATATTGCCCGGCCGGCTGGTATTGACCAGCACGAAACGCAGGCGCTGAAAAATCGGATTATCGGATTTGTGCAGGTTCATTTAAAATAGAGGGCTTCGCCACCGGAAATCAGTTCTGCCCGTCGTGATTGATCGCCGTTTTCGGCGCAATCAACGCTCCTGGCACTCCTGGTGGTATTGCTCATTAACGCCTTGTATGCAGGTTGCCTGCGGCTTAGCCGCTGGTGAAGGCATCATTTTAACGGAAGCCATCGGCATGATTAACTCTCCAATGCTCAACACGGCAATTAAAGCAGCGCGCCGTGGCGCTAGCGTCATCAGCCGGGCGTCATTCGACGTTGGCCTGTTGAAAGTCACAAAAAAACAACACAATGACTTCGTAACCGAAGTCGACAAAGCGGCCGAAGAAGCCATCATCGACATCCTGCACTCGGCCTACCCTGACCACGCCATCCTGGCCGAAGAGTCCGGCGCGTCCGACAACCTGCACGATGACAACGACAATGTCTGGATCATCGACCCGCTGGACGGCACCACCAATTTCATTCACGGCTTCCCGCAATACTGCGTCTCTATCGCCCTGCAACAGCGCGGCCAGATCACCCAAGCCGTGATTTACGACCCTACCCGCAACGATTTGTTTACCGCCTCCAAGGGTGCCGGCGCCTACCTGAACGACAAGCGCATCCGCGTCAGCAAGCGCGACAAAATCGCCGATGGCCTGATCGGCACCGGTTTTCCCTTCCGTGCCGACGACGACCTTGAGCAATACCTGAAAATGTTCCGTCTCATGACCGAAAGTTGCGCCGGTCTGCGCCGCCCCGGTTCTGCCGCACTGGACCTGGCCTATGTCGCAGCAGGCCGTCTGGATGGCTTCTTCGAAAAAGGCTTGAAACCGTGGGATATCGCTGCCGGCTCCTTGCTGGTAACGGAAGCCGGCGGTCTCATCGGCGATTTCACCGGTGAATCCGACTACCTGTACAAGGGCGATGTGCTGGCCGGTAACCCGAAGATTTTTTCGCAACAGGTCAATCTGCTCTCTCAGTTCGCCTGAACACCCGCAACTGACTTGCCACTGACTCACTGAGCCGCCATGCCCTACGTCCTGCACCGTGGTTGTCGTCTGCACTACCAGGTGCTGGGGGAAGGGCCGCCACTGTTGCTGCAACACGGCTTTACCAGCAGCAGCGGTGCCTGGCAGCACTTCGGCTTCACCGCAGCGTTACAGAAACATTTTCAGCTGATCATGCCCGATGCACGCGGCCATGGTCTCAGCGACAAACCACACGACCCCGCCTCGTATACCCAAGCTGAACGCGTCGCCGATGTCCTGGCGGTGCTCGATGCGCTGGGTATTGAGCGCACGCATTTCTTCGGTTATTCGATGGGTGGCTGGATCGGTTACGGTCTGGCGCAGTCCGCGCCGCAGCGTCTGAGATCAATGGTGCTGGGCGCGGCCCACCCCTATGCCGATACGCAGTGGGATCACTTTCTCGGCATCGACGGTCGTGACGCCGATGCCTTCATTACCGCGTTCGAAGCCGTCCTCGACGAAGCGCTGAGCGAACCCGTCAAGATGCTGGTCCGCGCCAACGATTTGCAGGCGCTGGCGGCGGCCGCGCAACACTCACGTCCCTCCATGGAAGCGCTATTAAGCGGAATGGACATGCCTTGCCTGCTCTATTGCGGCGATGCCGATGCCCGTCACGAAGCGGTGCAGCGTTTTGCTTCCAGTCTGGCGCAAGGGCAATTTGCCTCGCTACCCGGCGTCAGTCATTTCGCCGGCCTGATGCGCAGCGATCTGGTATTGCCACTGGTAACGGCCTTCCTGCTGGAACAGCGCGCACGCGCATAAATCCCGTCCTCAATTGCATAATTAGGAATTCCCCAAAAGGCCGCTGGCCAGGCGTATTGCCGCATACAGTGCAAATGGCAAGGCGATGCAACAACGCCAACGGCCTTTCGCGGAAGTCCTATCGGATCCGCAGCGTAGCCAGTAGGACTGACGCACGAGGTCGCTGGCTAGGCGCATTGCCGCAGACAGTGGCGGTGGCACGGCAAGGCGATGCAACAACGCCAGTGGCCTTTTGCGGAAGTCCTATCGGATCCGCAGCGTAGCCAGTAGGACTGACGCACGAGGTCGCGGGCCAGGCGCATTGCCGCAGACAGTGCGGTGGCACGGCAAGGCGATGCAACAACGGCAGTGACCTTTTGCGTCAGTCCTACTGGCTGCGCAGCGCAGCCGGTGCCTCAATCACCAGATCGGACTCTGCCTGCGCGACACAGGGCAAAATCCAGCCCTCCTCTTTTTCTTCCCGGCTTAATCCCGGCCATTCGATACCGTAACTTACGCGCCCTTGCTGCAAGCGGCACAGGCAAGTACGGCAGGTACCATTGCGGCAAGAACTGGGCAATATCACACCGGCCGCCGCCGCAGCCGATAGCAAAGTCGTCTCTGTCGATACCTCAAAATGCCATTCCTGCGCGGCCAGCGTCACGCGGTAAGTTTTGGTACTCAATGAGAAGCGTCCTCCGGGATCGTTTGTTGCAGTGCTCGATGACAAACAGTCTACCTGCCCAAGCGGTGCAAAAGGCCCTCAGTTACCACATCGTGAGATTTTTAGCTGCAATGCGGAACGGGCTGTTATACTGCCCACCGTGCGGTTCATGTTCCAGTCAACGACCGCTGTCTCCCGACCTCCCAATCCCGTTTGCCTGCGACTGGCGCCTTTTACGGCGACAGGCCGATAATTTTTACCCTACACCACCACTATGTCATTTTCTGCTCTCGGCTTGTCTGAGGAACTCGTTCGTGCCGTTACCGAACAAGGTTATACCGTCCCTACCCCTATTCAGGCGCAAGCCATTCCCGCAGTACTGGCCGGCGGCGATCTGCTGGCCGGCGCGCAAACCGGTACTGGTAAAACAGCCGGTTTCACGCTGCCGATGCTGCAACGCCTGATGGCCAATCCCCGCGCCAAGATCAACGGCCACACCCCGATCCGCGCGCTGATCCTGACCCCGACACGCGAACTCGCGGCACAAGTCGAAGAAAGCGTGCGCCTCTACGGCAAATACGTTCAACTGACTTCCACCTGCATTTTCGGCGGCGTCGGTATCAACCCGCAAATCCGCATCCTCAAGCAAGGCATTGATGTGCTGGTCGCCACCCCTGGCCGCCTGCTCGATCACATGCAACAAAATACCGTCGATCTGCAACACGTCGAAATCCTGATCCTGGACGAAGCCGACCGCATGCTGGACATGGGTTTCATTCGCGACATCCGCAAGGTGCTGGCCGCCCTGCCGAAGAAACGTCAGAACCTGCTGTTCTCCGCGACGTTCTCGGACGAAATCAAGACGCTGGCCGATAGCCTGCTGAATGCCCCAGCCATGATCGAAGTAGCGCGTCGCAACTCTACCGTGGAAGTGATTTCGCAAAAAATCCATCCGGTCGATCGCAATGCCAAGCATCCCCTGTTGTCGCATCTGATCAAGACTAACGGCTGGAAGCAAACGCTGGTGTTTACCCGCACCAAGCACGGCGCGAACAAGCTGGTGGAACAACTGGAACAAGATGGCATCAGCGCCATGGCGATTCACGGTAACAAGAGCCAGGCAGCACGCACCCGGGCGCTGGCCGAATTCAAGGACGGCAAGCTGCAAACCCTGATTGCTACCGATATCGCCGCGCGCGGTATCGACATCGACCAGTTGCCACACGTCGTCAACTACGATTTGCCGAACGTCGCTGAAGATTACGTCCATCGTATCGGCCGTACCGGCCGCGCTGGCGCGACTGGCGAAGCAGTCTCGCTGGTCTGCGTCGACGAACACATGCTGTTGCGCGATATCGAACGTTTCATCAAGCGCGAAATCCCGGTCGAAGTGATCGCCGGTTTCGAACCGGATCCAAATGCGAAAGCCGAACCGATTCAACTGCGTAGCGCAGGCGGCGGCGGACGTGGTGGCAATGGCCGTAGCGGCGGCGGCGGTGGCAATCGCAATGCAGGTTCCGGCAATAAACCGGCAGGTGCGCCAAGGCCCAATACTGGCCCTGCCAAACCAGGTGGACGCGGACCGGCTGCCCGGCCAGCAGGCCCGACGCATCGCTCTGGCGGACGCGGACGCTAATTATCGGCTCCAGCGCCTGACATCGCCTCATCCACAATGTCACGACAACCGCACTAAGCAAGATTGCTTTGCATGAAAAAACCCTCTGAACAAAACGGCCTATCGCCGGATTGTCAGAGGGTTTTTCGTTAGGAGCGAAATCAGCCCGATAAAATGAGCTGGCTTTAATTAAGCCCACTTTAATTAGCCTACTTTAATTCGCTCACTTTAATTAGCCTACTTTAATTAGCCTACTTTAATTAGCCTACTTTAATTAGCCTACTTTAATGACCCCGCCTGGCATCCTCATCAAAGGTATCTGGATTGCGCTCCAACATCTTCTGGTTATCCTGTAACCAGCGTTGCACAGCGCCCATGGAAGGGTTTGCCAATGATTCGGCAAGAAAAGATTCATCATAAGCCTCATCCCCTGGATTTTGCATGCTTGAGCTGGGCGTAGGAGTGGCATTGCCTGCGACAGAATGCTGCAAGCGGTTGTCTCTCGGACCGGCAGACGAACTTGCGGGGCCCTCCACCTGACTGATTCTTCGCTTGTTTTCTCGCAATCGCAAATCGGTTGGCGCAGGTTGCACAGCTTGCTCCTGGCGCGCCTGATTCGTCCCCGGCAAGTGCGCAGCTAGCGCCTCCGCCAATGTTGGAAATTCATTCGAATCGAAGCCCAGAATCAAGGTCAGCGCCTGCCTCAGCTCGGCAATGCAGGTGGTTTGATCCAAGGTTCGGATATCCCATTTTCGGACGATGATGTTGGCGGCGGAAATCGCCTGATAGAACGCTGGATTCCGATAAAAAATTTCCTGATTACGCGCTGCCGGATCGGCCGGAAACTGCACCACAGCGGTCCGGTGACCGAGAGCGGCCTCATCGATATCCAGATACATTAAATACGGCTGCTCGCTACGCCAATGCTGAGGCGCGGGAAGCCGCACAAAACGCATTTCTACAGAATTAGGCTGAAGACTGCCGCTCAGATAAGGGTTGCTGACTGTTGCTGGCATACCCTCGAAGCCACTGATGCTCACGTTGCATCCCCAATAGGTTGCCAACGCATTGAGCATGGCATGCTCCACCGCCCCTGTGCGTCGGGATAATTCCTGCTCAAGCCCATCCGGCACATAGACCGACCAGCTGCGAAAATTAGCCAGTCCGTAAGGCGTTGTAATAGAAGATGATGTGGATAAAACAGGCAAACCGGCATTGAAATGAAACATGGCGCTACCTCCATTAAATTCTTAAATCTAATGGAGATGACCCACGCTTTATAGAAACAGAAAATAGAATTCAAAGAACCCGAGTGATTCCTATGAATTAATAAGACTGGTACTACCCCAATAATTTCGCAGCAATACTCTCCACGGCACTGCCCCCACTAATGCGGGTAACCAGTAGTTGATTAATACGATGCCCCTCGATATCGACCACTTCAAATTTGAAATCCTCGTGCGTCGCAAAATCGGCTTTTTTGGGAATCCTGCGTAGCTTGTACATGATGAATCCGGCCAGGGTTTCATAACCGAGGGGATTGGGGAATGCCGTCAGATCGAGCGCGTGCATCACATCGGCCAGCGGCGTTGCCCCATCCATCAGCCATGAATGCGCATCGCGTTTAACGATTTGCTGCTCTTCCACGGCGATATTCAAGAGATTGCCCATCAACACATTGGTGACGTCGGTAATCGTGATAATGCCCACCACCAGCGCATATTCATTGACCACCACGGCGAAATCCTCATCGATGGTTTTCATGCGTTCCAGCACTTCCCACAAATTCAAACTATCGGGAATCGTTAGCGGAATGTGCATCAGCCCCTTGTCGAGCAAGCTGAAATGTTCGCCACGCAACAAGCGTTTCAACACATCCTTGGTATCGATGTAGCCGCGTATCTCGTCGATATTCTCCTCACACACCAAAAAGCGCGAATAGGGATAATCGACAATTTTCTGACGGATCTGCGCCTCATCGTCGGTCAGAAAAAATGCGACGATGCTATCGCGCGGCGTCATGGCCGACGGCGCATAGCGCGATTCCAGCTCAAAGACGTTTTCGATCAGATGGTGTTCCTGGTCCAGCAGCACACCCGCTTGCGCGCCAGCGTCCACCATGGCGTGAATCTCATGCGGCGTGATCGTATCGAGGCGTGCCTGTGGCAAACCGAACAGGCTGAAGATCAATTTGCACAAACCGTTGAATACCCATATCAGGGGCTTGAACAGCACCACAAAAAATAGCATGGGCCGCACGAGCAGCACCGCCAGCCGCTCCGGCGACGACATGGCCAGCCGTTTCGGGATCAGATCGGCAAACAGAATGAACACCGAGGTCACCAGAATGAACGAACAAGAAAACGCAATATTTTCCAGCCAGGGCCCCTGATACAGCCAGCCTATTGCTGCCTGCAGATGCGGCGTCAGCGCCGGTTCGCCCACCACCCCGCCGAGAATCGCTACGGCATTCAAACCGATTTGCACGACCGTAAAGAAATTTCCCGGCAATGCCTGCAAGGCCAGTACTTTGACCGCGTCTTGCACTCCCGCCTTGGCCAGCATATCGAGCTGGATTTTGCGTGAAGCCGCTAAAGAAATTTCCGCGCACGAAAGAAATGCGCTGAATAACAGCAGTAAAAAAATAACGAACACACTGGCAAAAAAACTCATTCCTGTCTTTCTCTATCGAACCAACGGAACCCGTTGGTTACAGCTGGCGGTGAAGGCTCGCGGTGAAGACTTGGGGCACAGCAACGATTAACGTCCTAATTCGTAGGGTCCCCCACGTTGTAACGCGCGCACATAGGCCGGACGAGCGTGGATGCGGGTCAGAAATTCCTGCAAATGGGGGTAACGCGCATCGGCGCCGCCACGGGCGTGCATGGCTTCAATAGGAAAACTCATCTGGATATCGGCCGCACTAAAATCCGCGCCGGCAAACCAGCCCGTGTGACCCAATTCCGCTTCCAGATAATCCCTATGCCGCGCCAGTTGCGGATCAATAAAACGATCCTGCAATCCCTTGCCGATCAGACCGGCAATCGGACGAATCAACGCCGGCATCGGTGGTTTTCCCAAGCGCCCGAAAATTAATTTAAGCACCAGCAGAGGCATGGCGGAACCTTCCGCATAATGCAGCCAATAGGTATAACGCAAGCGCTCCGGCGTACCGACCGCAGGGGCCAGCCGCCCCTGTCCGTAGCGCTCGACCAGATACTCGATGATGGCTCCCGACTCGGCAATCGTCAGATCGCCATCGGTGATGACGGGAGATTTTCCCAATGGATGGATTTTGCGCAAGGACTCAGGAGCCAACATAGTGACCGGATCACGTTGATAGTGCCGGATGTCGTATTCCAGCCCCAGCTCTTCCAGCAGCCAGAGCACGCGCTGCGAGCGCGAATTATTTAAGTGGTGAACCGTAATCATGATCCTGTCGCCTTTAGATGAAACAATCGGCCTGCAAAGCAGCGCCATTCCTCCACCCACTGTAACAGACTAGTCCGATATTGCCGGCCGCCTCATGGCGAAGCGCCCGGCAATACCCGCTTCCTGGTTCAGGCTGCGTGCCGCAGTTTGTTGAAATTGGGCAGAAACGCTGCCAGCAAACCAATCAGCGGCAGGAAAGAGCACACCTGATAGACATAGCCAATACTGGTCATATCGGCCAGTTTCCCCAGCAATGCCGCGCCAATTCCCCCCATGCCGAAGGCAAAGCCGAAGAACAGCCCTGAAACCATCCCGACTTTACCCGGAATCAATTCTTGCGCGTACACCAGAATCGCGGAAAAAGCCGAGGCCAGCACCAGACCGATGATGACCGTCAGGACGCTGGTCCAGAACAGATCGGCGTACGGCAGCATCAGGGTAAACGGCGCAACGCCGAGGATCGAAATCCAGATCACCAGCTTGCGACCGATGCGGTCGCCTATCGGACCGCCCACCACCGTACCTGCCGCTACCGCGAACAGGAACAGGAACAAATGGAACTGCGCATCCTGCACCGACAACTGGAATTTGCTGATCAGATAAAACGTGAAGTAACTCGACAGGCTGGCCATGTAAAAGTACTTGGAGAAAATCAGCACCAGCAAAATGCCCACCGTAAAAATCACCTTATTGCGCGGCAATTCGACATGCCCCACGGGTTTTCTGATGGACTTGGTTTTCCCCAGCGATTGCTGATGCGCATACCAGTGACCGACCTGACGCAAAATCAGAATCGCCAGCAAAGCCGCCAGCGAGAACCAGGCAATGCTGGCCTGTCCGCCCGGCAGAATGACCCAGGCAGCCAGCAGCGGCCCCATCGAACTGCCGGCATTGCCGCCCACCTGAAACAAGGATTGCGCCAGTCCGTGACGACCACCGGAAGCCATGCGCGCCACCCGCGACGCTTCAGGATGGAAGATCGAAGAACCGGTACCGACTAAGGCGGCCGCCAGCAAAATCGTCAAAAAATTCGGCGCCACCGACAGCAGCAGCAAGCCGCACAAGGTCGCGCCCATGCCGATGGCCAGCGAATAGGGCTTCGGATGTTTGTCGGTATAGGAACCCACCACCGGTTGCAGCAGGGAAGCGGTGACCTGGAAGGTCAGCGTAATCAGCCCGATCTGCGCAAAACTCAAATGAAAATCCCCTTTGAGCAAGGGATAAATCGCCAGCAGCAGCGACTGGATCATATCGTTCAGAAAATGCGACACGCTAATCGCAGCGAGTATGCGGAAACCGGTTTTTTCAGGCGTGGCAGGGTCTTTGGGGAGCGTCGTTGAAATAAGAGCGGGGGCGGACAGGTCAAGCACCGAATTGGTCGCAGATTCCATGATGCGTATCGTCTCATTACGAAGTTAATTAGTCGGCTAGTTTAACCAGATAAGGAAAACCGTTCAGGAGGAGGACAAGTTCTTTGAAATGCCCGCGATCGCCGCCTTAGCACACAGAGCAACGGCGCCGACCTCCTGGCAAAAAGCTGGGGGCGGGCGCCGTGTAGATAGAGCAGGAATTGCCATTGATTTTAAATGGCTGCAATCAGACCTTTACCAAAAATAGCCCAGGACATCTTCAGCAGAACTGAACCAATCCATTCGAAAACAGCCCGTCAGGCTCGCCAGAGCCAACATTGCCGTTGCGACGCGTACGCTTGTTTGTATTATTGTTTTCATGATCCAGTCTCCTGAGGTGGGTACAACGAGAACCCCTCGCTGAAAGACTGAATGCACGACGCGGGTGCGCCGCCTGTTTTTCTTTGAGGGGGGTGTTACGAATGCGAAAAACGGATCTTCTGCTTGCTTTGTTTTGGCTGCATGACATGGTCCAGCGGCAACACATGCGACTGCTTGATTTTTTTCAGCGTAATGTTCGATTTGACATTCGTTACCCCAGCCAGCCTGACCAGCTTGGTCATCATGAATTCTGAAAACGAGGCCAGATCGGGCGCGACGATGCGCAGAATGTAATCCGCCTCCCCCGTCACGGAAAAACATTCCAGCACCTCGGACATCGTTTCTATTTCGCGTTCAAAGGCAAGGCCGCGCTTTTCGCCCTGGCGATCCAGTGTCACATGCGTAAAGGCAGTCACACCCAGACCGACCACTGCGGCATCCAATACGGCGGTATACCGCTCAATGACATGCGCTTCCTCCAGACGTTGCACACGCCGGCTGACTTGCGAAGTAGACAGGTGAACCTTCTGCCCCAGGGCGCTATTGGTAATGTGGCCGTCCTTCTGCAATTCATTGAGAAGCGCCAGATCGAAGCGATCGACTGTAATTGTGGTCATAACATTCTTAAATTAGAATAAAACTGAATTATTTATGCATACTATATTGATGCACACTCAAATAACAATCACTTTTTGCGCTATTTACGCAATAAACTTGCAGTCCGGGCTAACACAACATTCATCACTATCAAGCCCTCCACCACTGAGCTATTACCACTTCACATTCTGCAGGAGAGCATCATGAACACCGTCATTTCCACCACCGCCAACGGCCCTGCGCCGTCCAGCCGCGACCTGTTCGCCAACCCCATGGGAACGGATGGTTTCGAATTCGTAGAATATGCCGCACTTGATCCGGCACCCATTGTCGCCGTCCTGGAACTGATGGGTTTCCAGGCAGTCGCGCGGCATCGCTCGAAAAACGTCACGCTTTACCGTCAGGGCGACATCAACTTCATCATCAACTCCGAACCGGATAGCAACGCCACCGCCTTTGCCCAGGTACATGGGGCGTCGGCCAACGCCATGGCGTTCCGCGTCAAAGACGCCGCGTATGTCTACCGCCGCGCATTGGAACTGGGTGCGGAAGGCGTCGCCGCCAAACTGGGACCGATGGAATTGAATATCCCTGCCATCCGCGGCATCGGCGGTTCGCTGCTGTATCTGGTCGACCGCTACGACGAGCGCGGCTCCATCTACGACATCGACTTCGAATTTCTCCCCAACGTGCCGCGCCATCCGGTCGGCGTCGGCCTGACCTATATCGATCATCTGACGCATAACGTCATGCGTGGAGCGATGGACAAATGGTCCTCGTTTTACGAAACGCTGTTCAACTTCCGTGAAATCAAGTATTTCGATATCGAAGGCAAACTGACCGGTCTGAAATCACGCGCCATGACCAGTCCCTGCGGCAAAATCCGTATCCCCATCAACGAAAGCTCCGACGACAAATCGCAGATCGAGGAATTCCTGAAGCAATACAACGGCGAAGGCATCCAGCATATCGCGCTGGGCACGAACAATATCTATCAAACCGTACGCGCCTTGCGCGAACGCAAAGTACCCCTGCAAGACACGATAGACACCTACTACGATCTGGTTGAGCGCCGCGTTCCTGGCCACGGCGAAGATCTGGCGGCCTTACGCGAACTGCGGATTCTGATCGATGGCGCACCGACTGAGGGTCAGGGTTTGCTGCTGCAAATTTTCACGCAGAACGTGATCGGGCCAATTTTCTACGAAATCATCCAGCGCAAAGGCAATGACGGATTCGGCGAAGGCAACTTCAAGGCCTTGTTCGAATCGATAGAACTGGATCAGATGCGGCGCGGTGTGTTGTAAATTCCCGCTGCTGTAAATTCCCGCTTCTGTAAATTCCCGTCATACATTCAGCCAGCAGCCTCAATAATCCATTCCGACAGGGGTCATTTTCTCCCTGCCGGAATGCGACTTGTCAAGTCTCCCGAAACACCACTCAACCGTGTCCCAGATACGCCTGACGCACCGCAGGATTGGCCATCAGCGCAGCGCCCGTATCCGACATCACCACCACCCCGTTTTCCAGCACATACCCGCGATCGGCCACACCCAATGCCTTGTTGGCATTTTGCTCGACCAGAAAGACCGTCACGCCTTGATCGCGAATCATGCGGATGATGTCGAAAATCTGCGCGATCACCAACGGTGCCAGTCCCAGCGTAGGTTCGTCCAGCAACAGCAGGCGCGGCTTGCTCATCAGCGCCCGGCCGATCGCCAGCATTTGCTGCTCGCCGCCGGACATGGTGCCGGCGCGCTGAGCAAGTCGTTCCCGCAGCCGTGGAAACAAGGTGAATACATGCTCGACACCTTCTTCTATCGCTTGCCGGTCGGCGAAAAACGCGCCCATTTGCAGATTTTCCAGCACGGTCAGACTGGGAAATACGCGCCGCCCCTCAGGAGAAATCGCCAGACCCCGGCGCATGATGTCGTGGGTCGCATCCTGCGTAATATCGCGTCCTTCAAAAACAATGCTGCCGCTGCTGGCTCGCGGTTTGCCGCACAAGGTCATCAGCAAGGTCGTCTTGCCCGCCCCGTTCGCTCCGATCAGGGTGACGATTTCGCCCTGATTGACGTGCAGCGAAATGCCATGCAAGGCTTCCACCGCCCCATAGCTGGTACTGACATTCTCAAACGACAGCATGGCCGCAGTATTAGTAGTAGTTGTCGTGGCCGTCATCATTCGTCCCCCAGATAGGCTTTGATCACCCGTTCATCATTGCGCACTACGTCAGGCGTACCGATCACGACAGGGAGTCCATGTTCCATTACCAGAATACGATCGGAAATCCCCATCACCAGACTCATGTCATGCTCGATCAGGAGGACGGCAATGCCGTGCTCACTGCGCAAACGATGGATCAATTGCTGGAGTTCCTGTTTTTCCTGCGGATTCAATCCGGCCGCCGGTTCGTCTAGCAGCAACAAACGCGGCTGAGTAATCATGCAACGGGCAATTTCCACCCGTCTTTGCATACCGTAAGACAAGGTTCCCGCATCGCGATTGGCCAGCGCCGTCAGGCCCAGAGAATCGAGCCAGTAGGCCGCCCGCTCCAGCGCCGCTTTTTCCGAACGACGATAGCGCGGCAGTTTCAACAAGCCCGACAAAATATTGTTATCCAATTGATTGTGCTGCGCGACCAGCAGGTTTTCGACCACGGTCAGCGTCTTGAACAAACGAATATTCTGAAACGTGCGCACCAGCCCATGTCTTGCCACCTGATGACTGGACTGTCCGGCAATCGATATGCCGTCGAGCTGTATCGTGCCGGCAACCGGCTGGTAAAACCCGCTAATGCAATTAAAAACCGTGGTCTTGCCGGCTCCGTTGGGGCCGATGATGGCGAAGACTTCCGACGGCAGCACATCGAACGAGACACCGTCCACCGCCAGCAGACCACCGAAACGCATGGCCAGATC
This sequence comes from Herbaspirillum sp. RTI4, assembly GCF_034313965.1. Lineage (NCBI taxonomy): Bacteria > Pseudomonadati > Pseudomonadota > Betaproteobacteria > Burkholderiales > Oxalobacteraceae > Herbaspirillum > Herbaspirillum sp. RTI4. Next base: position 1,946,049 of record NZ_JAVIWQ010000002.1, on the reverse strand, counting down.
GCGCACTTCCAGTAATGGCGCGGCGCTCATTGCGGCAACTCCACATGCGGCCGTACCGCTGGCAGCAAGCCCTGCGGCCGCCACATCATCATCAGCACCATCACCAGTCCGAAGATCAGCATCCGGTACTCAGCAAAACCGCGTGCCAGTTCCGGCAACACCGTCAGCAGTATGGCCGCGAGCACTACGCCGAGTTGCGATCCCATGCCGCCCAGTACCACCACGGCCAGTATCAGCGCCGATTCGATGAAGGTGAACGATTCGGGATTGACTAGACCCTGACGCGCCGCGAAAAAGGCCCCCGCCAGCCCGGCGAACGCTGCGCCCAGCGTAAATGCCGACAACTTCACCTTGGTCGGATTGATTCCCAACGAACGGCAGGCAATTTCATCATCGCGCATGGCTTCCCAGGCGCGGCCCATCGGCATACGAATCAGACGACCGGTGACGAAATAGCTAAACAGCACCAGCAACAAAGCAATCAGGTACAAGTAGATCACCATATCGCCGCCCTGATAAGGCAGCCCCAGCAAGTCATGGAAAGTGGTTGTACCTTCCACGCTCGGCATGCGCGCCATTTCAATACCGAACACGCTGGGTTTGGGGATGCTGGAAATACCATCGGGGCCGCCGGTCAGACTGGTCAGGTTATTGAGCAGCAAACGGATGATTTCACCAAATCCCAGCGTGACGATGGCGAGGTAATCGCCGCGCAGGCGCAAGACCGGAAACCCCAGCAAAAACCCAAACAGCGCCGACATGCCGGCGGCAATTGGCAGGCACTCCCAGAACGTCAGACCGAAATACTGGTTGAGCAAGGCATAGGTATAACCGCCCACGGCATAAAATCCGACATAGCCGAGATCGAGCAGACCGGCATAGCCCACCACGATATTGAGTCCCAGTCCCAGGATCACGTAGATCAGCGCCAGCGTGGCAATATCGACATAGCCGCGCGAACCGAAAAACGGCCAGACCAGTGCCACCACCAGCAGCAGCAAGGCCACATGGCGCTGATGCTGCGGCTGCAAGCGCGGCAGCGAGGGCAACCGTATCCCGGAGGTGGATTTCTTCAGCGCCGGCTTGATCAGTTGAAATAAAAATACGGCCAGAACGGCCAACAGTACCGGCGTCCAGTGCGCTTCCAGCACCACATGGTAACCGTCCAGTTGCAGGCGCAGGCCGAGCATGGGGATCGTCAGGATGGCGGTCAGAATCGCTGCCACCACAGCGTTTTTCAAATTAATAGGCATCAGGCTTCTTTCCTTCTTGGTTCAGACTTTTTCCACGTCGGGTTTGCCCAGCAAACCGGTCGGGCGAAACAGCAGGATGAGGATCAGCAAGGCGAATGAAACGACGTCCTTGTATTCGGAGGGGAGAAATCCGGCCGCAAAAGTTTCTGCCAGACCCAGCAGAACACCGCCCAGCATGGCCCCGGGAATGCTGCCAATACCGCCCAGCACCGCCGCAGTAAAGGCCTTGATCCCGGCGATAAAGCCGATGTAGGGATTGAGCTTGCCGATAGTCAGCGCGATCAGCACCCCGCCCACCGCCGCCAGCATCGCGCCGAGAACGAAGGTGAAGGAAATCACCTTGTTGGTATCAATACCCAGCAAATTGGCCATGCCCATGTCTTCGGCGCAGGCACGGCAGGCGCGCCCCATCCGGGAACGACCGATAAACAGGGTCAGCACGATCATCAGCATCAGGGTGACGCCGACGATGAGCAGACGTGAATAGGGGATCGTGACGGAAAAGCCGGAGGAGCCCATCTGAAATTCGATGGCACCGGAAATCAGCATCGGTACCGACATGTCGCGCGAACCTTGTCCGAGCTGAACGAAGTTTTGCAGGAAAATCGACATACCGATCGCGGAGATCAGCGGCACTAGCCGCGGTCCGCCGCGCAAGGGGCGGTAAGCCACGCGCTCCACGGTCCAGCCGTACAAACCGGTTACGATCACGGACATAATCAGCGCCGCCGCCAGCACCAGCGGCAAAGGATAGCCGGCCTGCACGCCGATCGCGGTCATGGTGACCAGTCCGACATAAGCGCCGATCATGTAAATTTCGCCGTGCGCGAAATTAATCATGCCGATGATGCCGTAGACCATCGTGTAACCGATCGCAATCAATGCGTAAATGGCGCCCAGACTCAGGCCATTCACCAATTGCTGCGTCAGTTGGGGAAGCAATTCATTCATATGAATAAGGGATAGGCAAATGCCCCACTCCTACCGCAATGGGGCATTCAGGTGAAAAGATCCGCGGCAGCGATCGGAGGTAGTTCGACGAAAAACTTATTTCGCTTCCGTCTTGCTGGCGTCCTTGTGCCAGGTGAACACCACGAACTTGAAGTTTTTCAGATCGCCTTTTTTGTCATAGTCAAGCAAACCGATCGGTGTCTTGAATTGATGCGAGTGGATATAGGCAGCCACCTTGGTGGTATCGGTCGACTTGGTGCCGGCGATAGCTTCAGCAATGATTTGCACACCGGCATACGCTGGCATCTGGAACGGGCCGACCGGATCGCGCTTCTGGGCAGCGAAGGCCTTGACGATGGCCGCATTGGCCGGGTCTGCCGAAAAATCGGCCGGCAAGGTCGTCAGCATGCCTTCGGACGCCGCACCGGCAATGGCGGTGATGTCCTTGTTGCCCACGCCTTCCGGCCCCATGAATACCGCCTTGACGCCCTGCTCGCGCGCCTGGCGCATGATCAGGCCCATTTCAGGGTGATAGCCGCCGAAATAAACCACATCCACGCCCTGCGATTTCAGCTTGGTCACAACCGCGGAATAATCGCTGTCGCCAGCATTGACGCCTTCAAACATGACCACCGGAATCTTGGCCGCATCGAGGGCTTTTTTCACGGAACTGGCAACGCCCTGCCCGTACGACTGCTTGTCGTGCAGAACGGCGACTTTCTTCGCCTTGAGCTTGTCGATGATGTACTGGGCGGCAACCGGGCCTTGCTGGTCGTCGCGGCCGATGGTGCGGAAAATGAAATGATGCGGCTTGGCTTCTGTCAGCTGCGGTGCAGTGGCAGACGGCGTGATCATCACCACGCCTTCGTTTTCATAAATATCGGAAGCCGGAATCGTCGAACCGGAGCAGACATGGCCGATGACGAATTTGATGCCCTGACTGACTATTTTGTTGGCGACGGCAACGGCCTGCTTCGGTTCGCAGGCGTCGTCCATGATGACCGCTTCCAGCTTGTTGCCGTTCGCGCCGCCGGCGGCGTTGATTTGTTCAATCGCGGTCAGCGCACCGGCTTTGACCATGTCGCCGTACTGGGCGACCGCACCCGTCATTGGCCCTGCAATCGCAATTTTCACTGTCTCAGCGTGGGCATTGCCCATCATTGCCGCCGCGATGCCGACGGCCAGTGCGATACGGTTCAGTTTGTTGACCTTGAGCTTATTGAATGAATTCATGGCGTTTCCTCCAGAGGGATTAAGTTATGTCGGCACGGGGCAACTCTGCAAAATAATTTGCCGCCTTATGCCACGGCCTGTAGTCGACCTTCAAATGGTGCGAAAGTGTAACACCCTTGCCAAATACGATGCATTTTTTACAAAAATGCTTATTTTTTGTTTTTTTAAAGCAGAAACAGGAATCGAATCGCGATAAAAAATCAGCCTGAAAAAATGTATTTCTGTCTGAATTCGGGGAAAAATACTAACTGCAAATCCACACTCGGATAAATACGACAAGTATTACTTTGCACAATTAAATTTATACTATGCCCGCGCGCTCTTTACACTAAAAAAAAGCGGAAAGTGGTGAACCTCGCCGCCCTTTAAGTGCATCGAACAAACGCCTTAACAGCGCTTCTTTTAACAGCGCCTCTTTTTTTAACGAAATCTCTTTTTTGTTATCTGACCGTATCTTCGCTACCCCGGGAAAGAAAAACCAATGAACAGGGTATTTTTCTTGATCTGCTCCTTGCTCTTAACGTCAGGAGCGCACGCTGCCATCACCTCACTGAATTCAACCGATATAGCCGCCATGCAAACAAACGGCGTGCTTGCCGCTGGCGCCCCATTGCCGCCGCATCGATTGCGCAAAGTCAGTTTTTCATACAAGGATTTTTACGGCCGCACACACGACGACGGCGTCCTGATCGTTCTCGACGTCGTCGCACCGGCGGTCGAAGCGATCGTCACCCAGCTCTATGCCCGCGGCCTGCCGCTGGAACAAGCGCACCCGATGGAATCATTTGATGGTGACGATACAATATCGATGGCAGCCAACAATAGCTCGGCCTTCAATGCGCGTCCGATCACGGGTGGCAGTAGCTGGTCGAAACATGCCTATGGCGTCGCCATTGACATCAACCCCCTGCAAAACCCCTATGTCACGACGGACAGCTCCGGCGCCGCGAAAGTGCTTCCGCCGGATGCGGTCGGATATCTGAAACGCACACCGGTCCGACCAGGAATGGCGGAATCCATAGTCGACATTTTTGCGGAACAGGGATTTTTAATCTGGGGTGGCGATTGGCGGCAACCGCGCGATTACCAGCATTTTGAAATTGGCAGCCGGGCCTGGATAGCCGAACTGATCGCCATGAAGCAAGACGCAGCCGCGCGCGCGTTCGCTGCATATGCCAGAAGTTATCGGGATTGCTGGCAGCAGAGCAAGCTGACCGCAGCAGAACAGCGGCGCACCGCTTGTGTGTCACGCATCAAACAATAGGCATCAGGAAATAGGCATTACCTGCCGCCGAGACATGGACCGATAAATTGGGGAGAGGGAAGATAAAACCCTCGCGACTCAGAATGAACTGGGTCGCGAGGCAATCCGGCTCCCGGGGATCGGGGGGGATTGGGAGAACCGGATGAGAACAACTACAACTGTGATGTGGATTGCCTGTCGTTGCTATGGGCCAATTTTATTACATATTGCCCAAAAATAACTAATTGTTAGTTGAATAACTACTGTTTATGCCCGCTGAGACCCTCTGCGGCAAAACGTTCTGCCAATTCATGGCGTAATTTTTTGCGCAAGATAGCCGCATCGAAACGCCGTTGATCTTCCGCTGTCACCGGCACTAATGGCGGTACAGGAACAGGGCGACGGCCATCATCGACTGCCACCATGGTGAAAAAGCAGCTATTGACGTGCCTCACGACCTGGGTGCGAATATGTTCAGCAACCACCTTGATGCCAATTTCCATCGACGATGTCCCGGTGTGATTGACGCTGGCCAGAAAACTGACCAGCTCACCCACATGGATAGGCTGACGGAAAGTCACCTGATCAACACTCAAGGTCACGACATACTGCGCGGCATAGCGACTGGCGCAGGCAAAGGCTACCTGATCGAGCAGCTTCAGGATCGTGCCGCCGTGGACATTACCGGCAAAATTTGCCATGTCGGGAGTCATCAGGACGGTCATCGTCAGCTGATGCGATGGCATATTGTTCATGGGAGGCAACCTTCGCTAAAAAATAAATGACGCGACATCATAAACTTTTTATCCACTAAGCAACACAGTCACGCACCAGCGCGACCTTTACAACCAGTATTTCGGATAACTCCGCTCTTGCGGCAGGTTATTGAAAATCACCGCCACCAGCACGATGACGACCGCACCAATCAAGGTCGGCATCAGCAAAAATCCCCAGGCTGGCGCGGCCAGCATCACGATCACAGGATTGGAGCCGGCAGGAGGATGCACTGTGCGCGTCAATTGCATCAAAGCAATGCTGGTGCCCACCGCCAGCGCCATGCTCCACCAATGCGCGCCGAAAAGCGTCAAAAATAGCAGCCCCACCAGCGAAGCGAGAAAATGTCCGCCGATCACATTGCGTGGCTGCGAAAACGGACTCTCGGGAAAGCCAAATACCAGCACGCAAGTCGCGCCGAAAGAACCCAGTACCAGCGGTAGATGAGCGATATCGGTCAGTCCCGCTACGGCGGTAATGGCCAGAAATCCGCCCAGCCAGGACAGCGCCACATGCCTCAATGCAGGCCGGGCAGGAAGCGCACTACCGCCACGCATTTTCTTAAAATAGTTTTGCATTGGTACGGCCTTTCTTTTTTTATGGGGAAGTCAGGAATGAGCGTGGTGCCGGGAAAACCGGTCGAGCTATCGCGTGCGATTAAGAATTAAATTAAGTGCCGCGATACCGGCCCCCTTGCGCAATTTTGAGCGAGTGTACAGTGGATGCCTACGGTGCGCTCAGGCCAAATCATGGGTGATCAACGCCCCATCAGCGGCAACGCCAGCGTTTCCTTGATTTCCTCCATCACGACGTAACTCTTGGACTGCGCCGCACCGGGCAAGGCCAGCAGCATGTCTCCCAAAAGCTGACGATATTCCGCCATTTCGCGAATGCGAGCCTTGATCAGATAATCAAAATCACCCGATACTAAATGGCACTCCAGCACCTCGGGAATGCGCAGCACCTCGCGCCGGAACTGATCGAACATACCGGCCGATTTCTGTTGCAAAGTAATTTCCACAAACACCAACAGATGGGCATTGATCGCCGCCGGATTGATGCGTGCGTGATAGCCCTCGATCATGCCGTCGCGCTCCATGCGCTTGATGCGTTCTATGCAGGGCGTAATCGAGAGACCGACCGCCTCGCCGATTTCTTTCATCGGGATACGGGCGTTTTCTTGCAACAAGTGGAGGATATGCAGATCCAGCTTATCCAGAATCCGCGTCGTGTCTTTACGTATGCGCATGTAACCTCAAGCTTCCATTTCCAACATTTTTCACTAAAAATTTGAATATATACAAAAACAAAAACTAGCTATTTAGAAATAACATAGCAAATATTACTATTTAATGATTGATTTTAAGAAAATACTTAATAAGCCTCTGATTCCATGCCGCCAGCGATGCCAGTCCCAGGTCAAATAAGGCCGCCGCGCCTGCCTGTGATAAGGACCATCGCCGCACAGTCATCAGAGCCTTCTTAGGCCACCCTTAAAGTCCTTCATCTCCTGAATCTCCTTCAAGCAATGCACTCCACCAGCAAACCTGAGGCAAACAGCATGCGTATCCTTATTCTCGGCAGCGGCGTCATCGGCGTCACCAGTGCCTATTTTCTGGCGCTCGCCGGTCACGAAGTGGAGGTCATCGACCGCCTGCCCGGCCCTGCGCAGGAAGCCAGCTTCGCCAACGCCGGACAAATCTCTCCCGGCTATGCAGCGCCCTGGGCCGCCCCGGGCATTCCACTCAAGGCACTGAAGTGGATGATGCAGGAGCACGCCCCCTTATCGATCGTCCCCGACGGCACATGGTTCCAGTTGCACTGGATGTGGCAGATGCTGCGCAACTGCACCGGCGCGCGCTATGCCGTCAACAAGGAAAGAATGGTCAGGCTGGCCGAATACAGCCGCGACTGCTTCAAGGCATTGCGCGCGGAAACCGGCATTGCCTACGAAAGCCGGCAGCAAGGCACGATGCAGCTATTCCGCACCGAACAACAATTCGCCGATGCCGAAAAAGACATCCGGGTGCTGTCCCGCTTCGGCGTGCCTTACGAATTACTGAGCGCCGATCAATTGACGGCGGCGGAACCAGCGCTGGCCGCAGTCAAACACAAACTGACCGGCGGCCTGCGTTTGCCCAACGATGAAACCGGCGATTGCCAGCTATTCACCACCCGGCTGGAACAGATGGCGAAAGAACTCGGCGTGCGTTTCAGCTATGACACCCCGATCACCCGGCTGCTGAGCGACGGCACCAAGATCACCGGCGTGCAATGCGGAAACGACGACGAAGGCAAAGGCAAAAGCGAAGTCCGCCGCGCCGATGCTTACGTCGTCGCGCTGGGAGCCTTCTCGACCGCGCTGCTCAAATCGATTGTCTCCATCCCGGTCTATCCGCTCAAGGGCTACTCCATCACCGTCCCCATCCTCAACGATGCGATGGCGCCGACATCGACCATCCTCGACGAAACCTACAAAATCGCCATTACCCGCTTCGATCAGCGCATCCGGGTGGGCGGCATGGCGGAAATCGCCGGCTTCAGCAAAACACTCAAGCCGGGCAAACGGGCCACGCTGGAAATGGTGGTCAACGACTTATTCCCCGACGCGGGAGACACCGCGCAAGCCAGTTTCTGGACCGGGCTGCGCCCTATGACGCCTGACGGCACGCCCATCGTCGGGCCGACCACCCTCCCCAACCTCTATCTCAACACCGGACACGGCACGCTGGGCTGGACCATGTCGTGCGGCTCCGCGCAATTGCTGGCCGACCAGATATCCGGCCGGCCAAGCGCCATCGCGGCAGACGATCTTTCCGTACTGCGCTATCTCTGACCACCGGCGCGACGTGCGCAGTAAGGTGCGCAGTAAGGTCACTCAGCACGTCGCTACCTCCGTCCTACGCAAGCGCCCCCCGTCGGCAAGCTCTCTGCCAGCTACGCAAGAGCGCCCCGTCAGCGCCTAATGTCTTTACAATGCGTTATCGCAAACGAGGCCACTCCCTCTGCGGACATTTCGCCCGGGCAGTGGCGACGCTCAGGCACGCATGCCTATCTGACAACTTCGCGACAACTTTGCAGGAGACCACATTGAGCATCTACAGCATGACGGGGTATGCAGTCACCGCCCGGGACACCGCCGCCGGCGCCATCACAGTGGAACTGAAAAGCGTCAATTCACGTTTTCTGGATCTGCAATTCAGAATCAATGACGACTTGCGTTCCATCGAACCCGCCTTCCGCGACGCCATTACCGCACGCGTGGTCAGAGGCAAGGTCGAGTGTCGGCTGAGTTTTGGCCGCAAATCCAGCGGCAACGGTCAGGCGATCAACGCCGCCCTGCTCGACTCCCTTTCCGACCTGCAACAGCAAGTCCTCGCCAAATTCAGCGAGGCAATGCCGCTTTCGGTCAATGAACTGCTGCGCTGGCCAGGCCTGATTGAAGAAGCGCACATCAGCCAGGACAGTTTGCAAGCCGACTTGCTCAGCACGCTGCAGGCCTCGCTCGACGCCTTCATCGATAGTCGCGCGCGCGAAGGTGCTGCCTTGAAAGCGGTACTGCTGAGCCGGGTCGACGCCATGGAAGCCATCGTGCTGCGCATCAACCCGCTCGTGCCGCAACTGGTGGCGCAATTCCAGCACAAGGCTACTGAACGCTTGCAGGAAGCGCTCGGTCTGGCACTGCACGGAAAATCGGCAGGCAATCCCACTCTTTCGCGCGAAGAAACGCTGGAACGGATACGCCAGGAAGTCACGCTGTACGGCATCCGTATTGATATTGCCGAAGAACTGGCGCGGCTGTCCGCCCACCTCAGCGAAACCCGCCATATCCTCAACAAGGGCGGTCAGGTCGGCAAACGACTGGATTTCATGATGCAGGAACTCAACCGCGAAGCCAACACCGTCGGCTCCAAAGCCGCCATGAAAGAACTGGCCGACGCGTCGATGGAACTCAAACTGCTGATCGACCAGATGCGCGAGCAGGTCCAAAATCTGGAATAGGTCTGACCGGGGCGATAAACCATCCCAATGAAGCTCAAGCGCGGGACAAAATAATCGCCACACAACAAAGAAAAAGGCACCCGTTTGCTATGAACGGGTGCCTTTTCTTTTACTACTCTCATACATTCATTACACCGGACGATCCTGCCAACCCGGTCGATTCAAACGGAGCAATCAAGCGCCCTGATAGATACTGTCAGCATAGCCATTGTTAGCGCTGTGTTGCTGTGACTCTTTCAGCTCAGCCTTGACTTCAGCGCGTGTCAGCGGCGCGACGGCTTGAGTTTGAATCGGATAGCTTGCATTGGTGTAAGCCAATTCGCCATCAGCACGGGCAGTCGACAGCTCTGCCTGGACTTGTTCGCGGGTCAACGGTGTGGCTGTCTGTGCGATCACAGGATAAGTAGCATCATTGAAGCCAACCTCGCCCTGAGTAACAGCAGTGCCAGCAAAAGCGGAACCGGCAGCAATAGCAATAGTAGTAGCAACGATTAAATTTTTGACGTTCATTTTTAATTCTCCTTGATGATGAATAAGCAGCGAGTCTGGCAAATCCGGCGATACGCCTTCCTTCCAACCCTACTTCGATGATTCCGCTACCTCAGTAACTGTGTAGCGCCCATCGATGAAGCAAAGTATATTATGGTCGGCATACGAAATAAATAGCATTTGTGCTAATACACTATTTCAATAATTGAAATAATAAAGGACTTGAAATAATAAAGGACTTGAAATAATAAAGGACTTGAAATAAAACAGGCTGCAATCGACACGGGTATCGACAAGGTCGTGGGGCAAGCAGGCTTGACCCGGGCGGCGCAACTGCGGGACTTGTCGGGCGCGGCGGTCAACCGTCATGGGGCGGAACCGAAGAATCATCCCGGCACCCGTTTGCGCAGCATCAGCGCCCGTAAATGGATGTCACTCCGTCGGATCACACTGTCGATAGGATGGAAGAAGGTTTCAATCACTGGGCTTGCTTGGATCCAAGCATCCGCGACCTGAAAATGAAAAATGCCCGCTCTATGTGAACGGGCATTTCTTTTTTACTCTTTTTCTTACTTTTCTATATTGCATTCCTTACACCGGATGATCCTGCCAACCCGGTTGATTCACATTGAGCAATTACGCACCCAGATAACCGCCGGCGCCATAAACGTTGTTAGCGCTATGTTGTTGTGACTCTTTCAGCTCGGCCTTGACTTCAGCGCGTGTCAGTGGCGCGGTGGCTTGTGCCTGAAGCGGGTAGGTTGCATTGGTGTAGCTCAACTCGCCATCAGCGCGGGCAGTCAACAGCTCTGCCTGGACTTGTTCGCGGGTCAACGGTGTGGCTGTCTGTGCGATCACAGGATAAGTGGCATTATTGAAGCCGACCTCGCCCTGAGTAACAGCAGTGCCAGCAAAAGCAGAACCGGCAGCGATAGCAATAGTAGTGGCAACGATTAATTTTTTGACGTTCATTTTTAATTCTCCTTGATGATGAATGAGCAGCGAGTCTGGCAAATCCGGCGATACGCCTTCCTTCCAACCCCGCTTCGATGATTCGTCTACCTCAGTAACTGTGTAGCGCCCATCGATGAAGCAAAGTATATTGCCTTCATTGAATGTAATAAATAGCATTAGTGGTAATACACTATTCCAATTTTAGGAATAATAAAGGACTTGAAATATGGATAGGCTGCAATCGATGCGAGTGTTTGACAAGGTCGTGGAGCAAGGAAGCTTTACCCGCGCAGCGCAATTGCTGGACTTGTCGAGCGCGGCGGTCACCCGTCATGTGGCGGAACTGGAGAATCATCTCGGCACCCGTTTGCTCAACCGCAGCACCCGAAAACTGTCGCTGACCGAAACCGGCCAGGCGTATCTGGAGCGCGTGCGTCAGATCCTGCCGGAAATCGACGAGGCGGAAGCCATCGCCTCTTCTCAGTCAAAACGACCGAACGGCACGCTCAAACTGTATTCGCAGCAGGGTTTCGGACAATACGAGTTGTCGCGGCTATTACCGCTGTATGCGCAGGAATTCCCGGACGTCACACTCGATGCGACTCTATCGGACCGCACGGTAGATATGGTGGAGGAAGGCTTCGATATCGGCATCTTCACCGGCTTGCAAAAATTCGACGCCAGCATGATTGTGCGTCAGCTAGGCATCACGGAAGTCTCCTTGTGGGCCTCGCCGGACTACATCACCCGCCACGGCGCACCAGAAACGCCGCAAGACTTGTCGAACCACGTCTGCCTCAGTTTCGCGCTGGCGCATTTGCGCCATCACTGGTCAATCAAAGGGCCGGAAGGCGAAACCGAGGTCGAGATCACGAACAAGGTCACCGCCAATAACGGCGACCTGCTCAATAACTGCGCGGCGGCCGGCATGGGAATTGTCCTGCGCCCCTCGTACACCATGAGCAATGCAATGGAAAGCGGGAGGCTGACACGTTTACTGCCGGATCACCACATCAGCAAGATAGCGGTGATGATGGTCTACCCCAGCCGTCGCTTATTGTCAGCGACCGTGCGCAGTTTTGTGGATTTCATGACGCGCCAGTTTCCGCAGCCGGAAAGCGATCCCTGGCGCGGCCAGTGAGGTCTGCCACCCCTCACCCCCTTCATTCACGCCATTCACGCCATTCACGTCAGCAGAAAGGCCCCGTCAGCCGGGCTCTTCGCCGATCTTAAACATGCTGGTCGCTTCCAGATCCAGCACCTGCGTGCCCTTCTGGTTGTGCATCTGCCATTGCCAGCGCACGATGCCCAGCCAGGGGCGCGATGCCGAGATACGCGATTCCAGCACCTGAATTTCCAAAGTCAGCAGGTCTCCCGGGCGCACCGGATTGGGCCAGCGCAGATAGCTGAGTCCGGGCGAAGCATACGATTCCGAACCGGCCAGAATGTCCCGCGACACCAGTTGCATCGCCAGCGCGCAGGTATGCCAGCCGCTCGCAATGAGGCCCTGAAACGGCCCTGCCTGCGCCCGCACCGGATCGGTATGAAACCATTGGTCGTCGTAATTGCGGGCGAACGCCAGCGCATCGGGCTCTTCTACACGCACCGGCCCAAGGCTAAAACGGCGGTTCTCAGTGATCTCGGCAAATTTCATCGCGTATCGCGCCGAATAGCGGCGCGCGTTTCTACTTGATCTCGCCGAATACCGGCGCGCGTTTTTACTTGATCGCAACAACGCCTTCGCGGGCATAGGCATAGGCATAGGCATAGCCCCGGGAGTCCGTGACCGGCACCCCGCTGGCAGCCTGAAACACCAGATGGGCACTGCCCAGCGCATCGATATCGACCCGAAAACTCGCCGTATCCACTGAGAACGTCGTCGCCATTACCGTCACCATTAATACGTCTCCACATGAAAACGACCTTGTTTCACCATCTGCTGATGCAAGGACGGCCAATCCATTCCGGCCTCTTTACAGATATCGCGCAAGGCCTCCATGACCCCGGTTTCCATCCCTTTCAGGCCGCAGATATAGATATAGGTATCTTCCCGCAACAGTTGCGACACGGCCGGCCCGGCTTCACGGATTTTGTCTTGCACCCAGGCACGCGGTTGATCCGGCACACGGGAAAAGGCGAGATGGATGTCGATGAATTCCTGCGGCAGTTTGCGCAAGGGGCCGAAATAAGGCAGCTCTTCCGGCTTGCGCGCGCCGAAGAACAGCATCAGTTTGCCGCTCTGCGCTTGCGCTTTGGCCGTCTGCCGGCGGCGATGCTCGGTCATGGCGCGCATCGGAGCGGAACCGGTACCGGTGCAAATCATCAGCAAATGCGCGTTGGCATGATTCGGCATCAGATAGTTGGCACCGAACGGGCCGCTGACTTGCACGGTATCGCCCTTTTGCAGATCACACAGATAGTTCGAGGCGACACCGCGCACGGCATTGCCCTCATGGTCTTGCACTACCCGCTTCACGGTCAGCGACAAATTGTTATAGCCCTCACGCTCGCCGTCACGCGGGCTGGCGACCGAGTACATGCGCAGATAATGCGGCTTGCCGGCGGCGTCGGTTCCCGGCGCAATGATGCCGATAGACTGGCCTTCGAGCAGCGGGAAAAACTGCGTGCCGAAATCAAGCACCAGATGACGGATATCGCTTTCCGCATCCTCTGCCGTCAAACGAAAATTACCGGCGACTGTGGCGGTAACCGGTTCTTTCAGCGAATACAAATTGAGATAAGGATGGGCCGCCGACCAGGGCGCATGGGTCGATGAGGAGGCGCTTGGCGCAGCCGGCATCTCTCCCGGCAAGGCATTGCCCGACGGGCGTATTGCGTCCGGTGTTTCAAGCGGTGCGGCTTGCTGCGGCGGCAACTCATCCCAGCCGAATTGTTCCTGCAAGCTATAGGCTTGCGTTTTGGGGACGACATGCCAGTGGTCGATAGAACCGGTGGGACAAGGCGAAACGCAGGCTTCGCAGCCATTGCATTTATCGGCGTCCACGACATAGTTGCGGCTGTCGTGCGTGATCGCATCGACCGGACAGGTTTCTTCGCAAGTGTTGCAGCGGATGCAAATCTCGGGATCAATCAAATGCTGGCGCAACAAAATGATGGAGTCAGAAGCGTTCATGATGTACCTGCCATGGGGTGCGAACTCTAGAAGAACTCAATAAGAATTCAATACGAAAGCTAAAACGGCGGTGCGCCTTATTTACATGCTGGTAACGCGCACCGCCGCAGACCTCTTTACCGCCGCTTAATTAAACCGGACGTAGTCAAAATCAACTGGCTGGCGGTTGACCCCGACTGGCGGCGGCGCAATCCAGTTCGCCATTTTTCCCGGTTCAATCACCCGGCCCATCAGCGAAGCGACGAAGGCGCGGTCTTCTTCGCTCGGCAACCAGTTGCGCACTTTGCTCAGCCATTCGGCTTCGGAAATCACTTGTCCCTCTGGCGAAATACGCATGTTGGAAAAACCGCCGATATGACGATTGAAAGCCTTGTGCGGCGTGACCATGCGGAAACTCTGGCCGGCTTTTTCCAGCACGCGGTTCCAGCGACCGACACCGGCCACCGAGTCGCGGATGTAATCGTCGCGCAGCACTTCGTTGAGGGCGTTGAGCATCGGCACTTCCTTCTCCACCAGCGCGCCGTTCGACACTTCGATCAAACGATAAGACTGGCCCTTGAGCAAGTGATCGTCATCGCGCTTGGTTTCTTCGTAGCGCCCCTTGAGACCGGAATTGTAGAAGTTGGCCGCGTTCGACGATTGATCCGCACCGAACAAATCGATGGTGACGCTGAAGTGAAAATTCAGATAACGCTGAATCGTCGGCAAATCGATCACGCCCTTAGCGCGCACTTGTTCCGGGTCTTCGATGCCGTATTGGCGCATCACTTCACAGGTGCGCTGAATCACCCGTGAAATACCGGATTCGCCGACAAACATGTGATGCGCTTCTTCGGTCAGCATGAAGCGACAGGTGCGCGACAAGGGATCAAAGCCCGATTCCGCCAGCGCATTGAGCTGAAACTTGCCGTCGCGGTCGGTGAAATAAGTAAACATATAAAACGCCAGCCAGTCCGGGGTCTCTTCGTTGAAGGCTTCCAGGATGCGCGGATTGTCGGTATCGCCGGAATTGCGCTGCAACAGCGCTTCGGCTTCTTCGCGCCCGTCGCGGCCAAAATATTTATGCAGCAGGTAAACCATCGCCCACAAGTGGCGGCCTTCTTCCACATTGATCTGGAACAGATTGCGCAAATCGTATTGCGACGGCGCGGTCAGACCCAGATGGCGCTGCTGCTCTACCGATGCAGGTTCGGTATCGCCCTGAGTGACGATAATGCGGCGCAAGTTGGCGCGGTGTTCGCCGGGAATGTCTTGCCAGGCGTCACGACCTTTGTTTTCGCCAAAATTGATTTTGCGGTTTTCTTCCGCCTGCGCCATGAAAATGCCCCAACGGTAATCCGGCATCTTGACGTGGCCGAAATGCGCCCAGCCTTCCGGCGTGACGTTGATCGCTGTACGCAGATAGACATCGTGGCCGGTGGAACCGGTCGGGCCCATGTCGCGCCACCAGTTCAGGTAATTCGGCTGCCAGTGTTCCAGCGCGCGTTGCAGGGTCTTGTCTTCGGAAAGATTGACGTTGTTCGGGATGGTTTCGTTGTAATCAATTGTGCTCACGGCAAAATCCTTTGCATGGTGGAGAAGTGAAATTCAGTTTATTGAATGATTCGATCCGGCCTTACACTCGATTCCAGTCGAATTTGGCGCTGTTACCGCTACCGTAGACCTTAAGCGCACCCAGTTCACCGACGGCGTTAGGCCGGATGAAAATCCAGTTTTGCCATGCGGTCAGACGGCCGAAGATGCGGGTTTCCATGGTTTCCTTACCGTTGAAGCGCAGATTGGCTTCCAGTCCGGTCAGAGCGTCGGGAGACATGCTGGCGCGTTCTTCCAGCGCCAGACGGGTTTCGTCCTGCCAATCCAGCTCATCGGGATTGGAAGTGATCAAGCCCAGTGCCAGCGCTGCGTCAGCGTTCAGTGCCACCCCGGTTTGCGCCTGTACGGCGGCGATTTCTTCGGCATTGTCGTAGAAACGGCGCGCCAGACGCGACTGTCCGGTCACCATCGGCAAGAGACCAAAATTGGACGCCGACAGCGTCAGTCGCGGCCCTTTCTTTGGCTCGTCGGGACGCGACAGCATGTAGCTGCGATCGGCTGCCAGAGCCAGTTCCAGCAGCGAGCCGGCGAAGCAGGAGCCCTCTTCGATCAGCGCAAACAGGCTACGCGAAGTGACATCCAGACGGGCAAAGGTACGGCGCATGAAACCCACGGTCTGGCGCACCAGCCAGTGCGACGAGAACGCCTGCAAAGTGGCGTCCACATCGAGCACATCTTGCGCATGACCCTGGGTTTTGATAATCCAGGTGCCGAGTTCCAGTTCATTGGTGCGCAGATGCAAGATCGCGTCATCGAGTTCGCGCGTCATTTGCAGCGGCCACCAGTTCACACCGGCGGCTTCGATACCGGCGATGTCGTTCGGCTGCTCGACGGTCGGGGCCTTGACGGTCAGTGTGGCGCTGCGGCCGGCGCGGTCGATGCCGATGCTGACAAAACCATAGCTCACACCCTCGTCCGTGATTTTCTTGTTCAGTGGCGTAAATTTCACCCCTTCGGCTTGCGCCGGACGTTCGCTCAATTCGGCCAGCGCCAGCGCGCGATCCTGCACGGCTTGTTTGAACTGCGCCGGTTTTACTACTTCGTCCACCAGTCGCCAGTCCTTGGCACGCTGACCGCGCACGCCTTCGGAGGTGGTGCAAAAAATATCGGCGTGATCATGTCGCACTTTGCGTTTGTCGGTCAGGCGGGTCAGACCACCGGTGCCGGGCAGTACGCCCAGCAGCGGCACTTCCGGCAGACTGACCGAGGAAGAACGGTCGTCGATGAGGATGATTTCGTCGCAGGCGGCGGCGAGTTCGTAACCGCCGCCGGCGCAGGCGCCATTGACGGCAGCGATGAATTTCAAACCTTCGTGCTTGCTCGAATCTTCCAGACCGTTGCGGGTTTCATTGGTGAATTTGCAGAAATTCACTTTCCAGCCGTGGGTGGATTTACCCAGCATGAAGATATTCGCGCCGGAACAAAAAATGCGGTCGCGGGCGCTGGTCATGACTACCGTGCGCACCGTGGGATGTTCGAAGCGGATGCGCTGAACGGCGTCGTGCAGCTCTATATCCACGCCCAGATCGTAAGAATTGAGTTTGAGTTTGTAGCCTTCCTTGATGCCGCCGTCTTCGTCGACGTCCATCGTCAGCGTCGCCACCGGTCCATCGACGGACAAGGTCCAGTGCTTATAGGAATCAGGATGAGTCTCGTAATTGATGATCGATGACATGAGGATCGGCTCCAAGTGGAAATATGCTGCATTTTAAAAGGCGTAGAAGCACTATATTGCAGCTTAATGAGCGAGTCAAGCACTTACTTGCATCTTTAAAACAAGCAGGGGGAGATAGAGAGGGAGCCGAAATGCAGCGCGCCACCTGCGCAGGCGGCGCGCCGGGAGGTTAAAGTTTGGGAAGAGCGACTGAGCGCAACTGATCGTCGAGCGCCAGGAAAGCGCTTTCCTGGGTCATGTCGCTGGTATCGAATACCTCATCTGCCTTCGAGTAAAACGGCGTACGGCTCTGAATGATTTCCTTCAGATCCTGCATCGCCTCTTTATTACCGGACATGGGCCGGGTATCGCCCTGCGCCACCACGCGCCCCATATGCTCTTCCGGCGAGGCTTGCAGCCAGACGGTATAGCAATGCGAGAGCAGCAAATTGAAGGTCGCCGGATCGGAGACGATGCCGCCCGGCGTCGCGATCACCGCTTGCGGATAGCGTCCGATGATGTCTTCCAGCGCGCGGAACTCATAGCGCCGATATGCATTCGGCCCATACAAGGCATGGATTTCCGCCACACTGCAACCGGCCAGCACTTCTATATGACGATTCAACTCGATGAAAGGCACGACCCAGCGGTCGGCCAGCATGCGTCCTATCGACGATTTCCCCGCGCCGCGCAAACCGATCAGCGCCACCCGCTGCCGTCGCGCCCGCTCACTGGTCGGCGTCTCGAATACCCCGGATAAGGCGGTACGCGCCTCTGCCAGTTCGCGGTCGGAACGGCCACGCAGAATTTCCCGGATCATCAGCCATTCAGGCGAAGTGGCGGTTTCATCACCGATCATTTCCGCCAGCGTGCAATTGAGTACGCCGGTCAGTTGCCGCAAAAACTGAATCGAGGCATTGCCGACGCCGGACTCGACATTGGCCAGATGGCGCTCCGACACATCGGCCAGACGCGCCAGCGCCTTGCGGGTCAGCCCGCGCCGCGAACGCAAGGCGCGCAAGCGCTCGCCGAGCGCAATTAAATAAGGGTCTTTCTCTTCCTCTGCCCCGGCTACCAGGGTCATCTCTGTCTTTTTACCTGAGTCGTTCATACCGCTAACTTCCATCCGTTATGTTGCATTGACGAGGATCGGCATCGCTTACGCCGACCGACGACTAACATGAAACTGGCATGAAATATAACATGCGCCCTTGCTTGACACATGCAAGATATTACACATACACTTCATAAAAATATTACACCAATGCACTTTACGTCAAAAAAAGTGCACTATAAATTCAAAAAGGAGATTGTAAGCGATGGATGTATCCGCCTTTCAAAACCTGATCTCCGTTTTGACGGAAGAACTCTCCGGCAAGCCTGTCGATGCGGCCCTGGAAACCTATCTGAATACCTCGCATGGTGTTGGTAGCCAGACATTCATCGCCCTTGCCGCTGCCTGCGCTACGGGCGTCAAGGAAGGCTGGATGTGCCAGCGCGAAGGGGGCGGCATCCGTTATGGCCGCGTCATCAAGCCTTCCGACGCCACCCACGGTTTCAGCGTCGACGTGGTCGACATGGAAGACATTGCCGGCCCGCACCATACCCACCCGCAAGGCGAAATCGACCTGATCATGCCGCTGACCGACGGCGCGCTGTTCGACGGCCATGCCGCTGGCTGGTGCGTCTATGCCGCAGACAGTAGCCATCGGCCGACCGTTTCACAGGGCCGCGCACTGGTGCTGTATTTGTTGCCACAAGGCGCGATCCAGTTCACAGCGGCAACCTGAAAAACAGGCCAGATTATTTACCCAACTATCGCAGCAAGCAGTGGTAGCCTAAAGCCGCTGCGGCGCATCTTCTGCTGAACCAGGCAGGAAGAAAGACGCACCGGCCGGTATTGGCAAAGATTGGCAAAGTCTATGGGCGGGACGGGCGAACGATCACCAAGAGGATCGCGCCCACTTCGAAAAAATACCGCCGCGTCTGTGCTGAGCGGCAAGCAGGAGACAAAAATAATGCCACACGCAGAACCGGGAATCTCCTTCAATTTTGCCCACGCCATCCTCAGTCTGAATCAGGAACGGGCGCAGAAAACCGCCTATATCGACGACACCCAGACGCTCACTTATGGCGAACTCGATCTGCGGGTGCGCCAGTTTGCCGCCGCCCTGCTCGGTCTGGGCATGCGTCGCGAAGAACGGATTTTGCTGATCATGCAGGATACGGTCGATCTGCCGGTGGCGCTGCTCGGCGCCATGTTTGCCGGCATTGTGCCGGTGCCGGTCAACACCCTGCTGCCTGCGGCGGATTACGCCTATATGCTGGAACATTGCGGCGCGCGCATGGTGGTGGCATCCGAAGCGCTATGGCCGGTGGTAGAGGAAGCGCTGGCCAGCGTGGCCTTGCAACAGACAGTCAAGCGGCAAACCATGCCGCAAATCATTCTCTCGGGCGACGGCAGTATCACTGTGCCGGGCGCAACACGCTTGAGCCATTTGCTGGAAACTCCTCCGCTGGCCACCGACGACTACGCCCACACGCTGGCCGACGATTTTGCCTTCTGGCTTTATTCTTCCGGCTCAACCGGACGCCCGAAAGGGACGGTGCATTCGCACGCCAATCTGCACTGGACTGCCGAGCTGTATGGCAAACCCATCCTCGGTCTGCGCGAATCCGATCTGGTCTTTTCCGCCGCCAAGCTGTTCTTTGCCTATGGCCTCGGCAATGGCCTGACTTTTCCTTTAAGCGTCGGTGCGACCACGATTCTGATGGCCGAGCGCCCGACTCCGCACGCCGTTTTCAAGCGCCTCGTGCAGCACCAGCCGACCGTGTTTTACGGTGTCCCGACGCTGTACGTGGCAATGCTGGAGTCGCCGGAACTGCCCGCCAAAAAACAAGTAGCGCTGCGTATCTGCACCTCGGCAGGAGAAGCCTTGTCGAAGGAAGTCGGCGAAAAATTCCAGCGTCACTTTGGCTGCCACATTCTGGATGGCCTCGGATCGACTGAAATGCTGCACATCTTTCTGTCCAACCGGGCCGACGACGTGCATTACGGATCGACCGGCTTGCCGGTGCCCGGCTATACGCTGGAACTGCGCGACGAACTGGGCAAGCCCGTACCTGCCGGCGAGATCGGCGACCTGTACATCCGCGGCCCGAGCGCCGCCCTGCTCTACTGGTCGAACCGGGAAAAAAGCCGCGGCACCTTTGTCGGCGACTGGGTCAAAAGCGGCGACAAATACTCGATTGATGCGCAGGGCTACTATGTGTACGCCGGACGCAGCGACGACATGCTCAAGGTCAGCGGCCAGTATGTGTCGCCAATTGAAGTCGAGTCGGTGCTGATGGGGCATGAAGCCGTCCTGGAATGCGCCGTGATCGGCATGCCCGATGCGGATGGCCTGACCAAAACCAAAGCCTTCATCGTATTGAAAAAACCGGAGCTGGCCTGCGATGCGCTGGCCGACGATCTGAAAAAATTCGTCAAGACGCGTCTTGCGCCGCATAAATATCCGCGCGAAATCCACTTCATCGACCAGTTGCCGAAAACCGCGACCGGAAAAATCCAGCGCTTCAAACTGCGCGCAGCGCAGGCCTGAGCAAGGATGACTCTACCCATGACCCTGCCAATGACCACGTCCGAACAGCCGATCCGCTGCGCCCACATCCAGTGGCGCGAGCGTGAAATTGCACTTGAATATCAATGGGTAGGCGCTGAAAAATCCGACTATCCCGTGGTCGTCTTTCTGCATGAAGGACTGGGGTCGATTGCGCTGTGGAAGGATTTTCCCCAGCAATTCTGCGCTCAACACGGGCTGAAGGGTCTGGTGTTTTCGCGCTACGGCTATGGCAACTCGACCCCACGCCCGGCCGACGAGCGATTCCCGGTGGACTTCATGCACCAGCAGGCGCGTGAAGTGCTGCCGCTCTTTTTCAAAGAGGTCGGCGTGACCTCGCCCTGGCTGTTCGGGCATAGCGACGGCGGCTCGATTGCGCTGTTGTATGCCGCTTTTTCCCCTGAGCAGGTGAGCGGCATTGTGGTGGTCGCGCCGCATATTTTTGTCGAACAGATGACGGTCGAGGCCATCGCTGAAGCGCGGCAGGCCTATCTGGAACAGGGCTTGCGCGGCCGCATCGCCCGCTACCACACGGATGTGGATTCGGCATTCTGGGGCTGGAACGATGTCTGGCTCGATCCGGCTTTCCGTTCATGGGATATCGAAGCCCTGTTGCCCGCCATTCGCTGCCCGGTTCTGGCGGTGCAAGGCGATCAGGATGAATACGGCACGATGGCGCAGATTCAGGGCATACAGCAGCAGGTGCCGCACACGGTTCTGTCCACACTCACCGGGTGCGGGCATTCGCCGCATCGGGAGCAAGCGGAAGCACTCAGTTTCATCGCAGCAAATTTCATCACCAAGACGGCCTGAAAGGCCGCAATTGATCACCAAAGCGGCCATTCAAGGCCGCAATAACGCGGGAGACAAGCATGTCCATCAAATCCAGTGCCTTCAAGGCCGCCGCCGCTACCCTGCTCTTTTCCGGCATGGTGCAGGCTCAGCAAGCACAGCAAGCGCCGATCAAGGTCGGTCTCATGCTCCCCGCAACCGGCACCTATGCCGGTCTGGGCGACATGATAGAAAAAGGCTTCAAGCTGTTTGTCAGCGAACAGGGCGGCAAGCTGGCCGGACGCGAGTTGCAATACTTCAAGGTGGACGATGAATCCGATCCGGCCAAGGCGACCGACAATGTCAACAAACTGATCAAGCGCGATCAGGTCGATGTGCTGATCGGCACAGTTCACTCGGGCGTGGCGATGGCCATGGCCAAGGCGGCGCGCGAAAGCAATACGCTGCTCATCGTGCCCAATGCCGGTGCCGACGTGATTACCGGCGCCATGTGCGCCAAGAATATTTTCCGCACCTCCTTTACCAATTGGCAACCGGCCTATGCAATGGGCATCGTTGCCGCCAAAAACGGCCATAAGAAAGCCATGACGATTACCTGGAATTACGCGGCGGGAATCGAATCGGCCAAGGGTTTCGTGGAAGGCTTTGAAAAAGGCGGCGGCAAAGTGACGCAAAACCTGACCTTGCCTTTCCCGAATGTGGAATTCCAGGCCTTGCTGACCGAAATTGCGGCGCAAAAACCGGATGCGGTCTTTGCCTTCTTTGCCGGTGGCGGTGCAGTGAAATTCGTCAAGGATTACGCGGCATCGGGACTCAACAAGACCATTCCTCTGTACGGCCCCGGCTTCCTGACCGATGGCACGCTGGAAGCGCAAGGCGCGGCGGCACAAGGCATGAGTACCACCTTGCACTATGCCGACCGGCTCAATACCCCGCGTGACAATACCTTCCGTCTGAGTTTTGCCAAGCTCTACAAGACCAATGCCGATGTGTATGCGGTGCAGGGCTACGATGCGGCGCAGTTGCTGGCAGCCGGTATCAAGGCGGTCGATGGCGATATCAAGAAGCGCGATCAAATGATCGCTGCCATGGCATCCAGCCAGATCGATAGCCCACGCGGGAAGTTCACGCTGTCTGCCGCGCACAATCCGGTGCAGGATATTTATCTGCGCAAGGTCAATGGCAATTTGAATGAAGCGCAAAGCGTGGCCATCAAGGCGCTGGCTGACCCGGCCAAAGGCTGCAGGATGTAATACGCTGTGATCGGCCCTGCCGCTGCGAGTGTCCGCCACGAAATGGATCGGACTCTGGCAGCGGCGGCGCGCTGATGCAGTGCTTATTTAGCCCCGTTCTTCAGCACCGCACATCAGGATTTTCATGGAACTCTCGATCTTTCTCGTCCAATGCCTGAATGCGATTCAGTATGGGCTTTTGCTGTTTCTGGTGGCCAGCGGGCTCACGCTTATCTTCGGCATCATGGGCGTCATCAATCTGGCGCATGGCAGTTTTTACATGATAGGCGCTTACATGGCCTATGCGCTGGCACCCTTTTTCGGCGATCAGTTTTTGCTGCAAATGGCGGTGGGCGTGGTCTTGTCGGTGGCGTTCGGGTTTGTTCTCGAATGGGCGTTTTTCAGTTATCTGTACCAGCGCAACCATTTGCAGCAGGTGCTGATGACGTACTCGCTGATTCTGGTATTTGAAGAGGCGCGCAGCATGCTGGCCGGTAACGATGTGCATGGCGTGGCGATTCCTGCCTGGCTGGCGGGCAGCATCCGGCTCGGTGATGTGATGCAGTATCCGATCTATAACCTGTTTGCGTCGGCGGCCTGCATCGTGGTCGCTATCGGCCTGTATCTGGTCGTCAATCGTACCCGGCTGGGCATGATGATTCGCGCCGGGGCCAGCAACCGCGATATGGTGCGCGGTCTGGGCATTAACATCCGTTTGCTGTACCGCATTGTGTTTGCCGCCGGGGTGGCGCTGGCTGCGCTGGCAGGGATGATTGCGGCACCGGTCAGTTCGGTCTATCCGGGCATGGGCGGGCAAATTCTGATTATCTGTTTTGTGGTGGTGGTCATCGGCGGCATCGGCTCGATTTCCGGTGCGCTGATCGCGGCGCTGCTGGTCGGTTTTGTCGATACCTTCGGTAAAGTCTTTTTCGCTCAGTTCAGCGGTCTCAGCATTTATCTGCTGATGGCGGTGATTCTGATCTGGCGGCCGCAAGGCTTAATCAGTAAAGGTTATTGATATGTCCACGTCCGTTTCCCTTTACCGCAGCGCCCGGTTGCCGCTGGCGGCGCTGCTGATCGCCGCGGCCATGCCCTGGTTTCTAAGCGAGTACACGCAGAGCTTGCTGGTCAATATTCTGATTTATGCGATCTTTGCGCTCAGCCTGGAATTGCTGGTCGGCACCACCGGACTGGTGAGTCTGGGTCATGCGGCATTTTCCGGTGTCGCCGCGTATGTGACGGCGCTACTGATGGAGGTCACGGGACCGGGCGATATGCTGCTGGTTCTGCCGGCGGCCATGCTGGGCGCAGGGGCGTATGCCTTATTTGTGGGCGCCCTGTCGCTGCGCACCCGGGGGGTGTATTTCATCATGGTGACGCTGGCGTTTGCCCAGATGGCGTTTTTCATTTTCCATGACACCGCCATCGGCGGCGGCAGCGATGGGATGTATCTCAGCAGTCGCCCGAGTCTGGCGCTAGCCGGCAAGGTGCTGATCGATCTGGAATCACCACAACAATTTTATTTTTTCACGCTGGCTTGTCTGGCGGTCACTTATGCGCTGCTGGCGGTGCTGCTGCGTTCCCGCTTCGGGCGGGCGCTGGCCGGTATCCGTCTCAACGAACAGCGCATGCGGGCCGTCGGATTCCCTACCTATGGCTACAAGCTGGCGGCCTTTGTGATTGCCGGGATGCTGGCGGGACTGGCGGGATTTCTGATGGCGGCGCGTACCGGTGTGGTCAATCCAGAACTTTTGTCGTGGCATGAGTCGGGGGCGGTGCTGCTGATGCTGATCCTGGGCGGGCTGGGTAGTTTGCGCGGGGCGGTGATCGGTGCGGCGGCCTTCATTTTGCTCAAGGAGTTTTACTCGTCGGAAGCCGTGTTCGGCCCCTTTGCACTGCATTGGCAGATGTCGCTGGGCGTGACCATGATTCTGTGCGTGGCCTTGTTGCCGCACGGACTGATCGGTCTGCGTTTTCCACTGAAATTGCGTAGCGGTTTGCGCGCGAAACAAGGAGTGACGCATGGATAAGCAGCGCAGCAATACCGCGCCATTGCTGAGTGCGGCCGGTCTGACGCGGCGCTTCGGCGGTTTGCTGGCAGTGGATGCGGTGTCGGTCGATTTGTTTGTCGGTGAGGTGCATGCCGTCATTGGTACCAATGGGGCGGGGAAATCGACGCTGATTAATATGCTGTCGGGGGAAATCCCCCCCTCGTCGGGCGAAATTACGCTGGCCGGTGTGCCTATCGGCGCCTGGTCGCAACCGCGCCGCGCCCGCGCCGGAGTGGGTCGCAGCTATCAGCGCACGACTATTTTCCATGCCTTCAGCGTGCTGGAAAACTGTCGGCTGGCGGCACAGGCAGCGCTTCAGCGACCCTGGGCCTGGTGGCAAACGGCGGCCCACTGCGCCCCCACTCTGCACGCGGCGCGCGAAGCTATCGACGCCGCCGGTCTGGGCGATGCCGAACACACTATCGCTGGCAGCATGAGTCACGGCCGTCAGCGTCAGCTGGAAATTGCCATGTGTCTGGCAACCCGGCCGCGCGTGTTGCTGCTCGATGAGCCGCTGGCCGGTATGGGCGCGGAAGAAACCGAACGTATGCTGGCCATGCTGGAGCGCCTCAAGCAGGCACATGCGGTGCTGCTGGTGGAACATGATATGGATGCCGTATTTCGCATTGCCGACTGCATCACCGTGATGGTCAACGGTCAGGTGATTGCCAGCGGCAATCCTGAATCGATACGCACTAACCCTGAAGTGCAACTCGCCTATCTGGGCGAGGCCCACCCCTCCTGAGACCGCCCATGCTGCAAATTCACGCGATCCATACTTTTTACGGCGAAAGCCACATCCTGCATGGCGTCGACCTGCATATCGAGGCCGGTCAGTCGGTTGGTCTGCTGGGGCGCAATGGCATGGGGAAAACCACGCTGATCCGTTCGCTGATGGGTTATCTGCCGGTCACCTCGGGCAGCATTGAATGGCGCGGGACAAATGTCACCGGACTGCCGCCGGAACGCATGGCGCGGCTCGGTATCGGTTATGTGCCTGAGGGACGCGGAATTTTTCCGAATTTGTCAGTCCGTGAAAATCTGATCATGAGTGCGCGCACCGGTATCTCGGGACGGCAGGACTGGACTTACGATAGGGTGCTGGAGACTTTTCCGCGTCTGAAGGAGCGACTGACGCATGGCGGCCAGCAGCTTTCGGGCGGCGAGCAGCAAATGGTCGCCATAGGCCGGGCGCTGATGACGAACCCTGAACTGATGGTGCTGGATGAGGCCACCGAAGGACTGGCGCCGTTGATCGTCAAGGATATCTGGCGCGTCATCCGGGAGATCGGAGAGTCGGGCATCAGCACGCTGATCGTGGATCGCAATTTCCGTACTGTGCTGGCGCAGACCGACCGGGCGGTGATTATAGAAAAAGGCTGTATCGTGCTGGCCGGCAATTCGGCGGAGCTGGCGGGATCGGAGGCGGCGCTGAAACAATATCTGGGGGTATAGCGGACGATTGAGGGGGCGACTGAGCGGACGATTGATAGGACAACTAAGCGCATGATCGAGGCCTGATCGATTGCCCCTTACGAGGTCGCCGGAAGGTCAGTACGGTCGAATTTGATAAAATGCGCTCCAGAATACCCATTGAAGATGCTTGTTGATCGCAATACTGCCGATAAGCCACCACCGGAGCCAGAATTTCATGTCCATCCATACACCCACTTCTGGCAGCCTGTTTATTGTCGTCGCCCCTTCCGGCGCCGGCAAATCGACGCTGGTCAATGCGCTGCTGCAACAGGAACCGGCAATTCGCTTGTCGATTTCTTACACCACGCGCCCTCCGCGTCCCGGCGAACAACACGGGCGCGAGTATTTTTTCACCGATGTGCCGGATTTTCTGAAGCGTCAGGAAGAAGGCGAATTTCTGGAGTGGGCCGAGGTGCATGGCAATTATTACGGCACCTCGCGTCTGATGATAGGCCAGCAGGTCAAGGCCGGTACCGATGTGCTGCTGGAAATCGATTGGCAGGGCGCGCAGCAGGTGCGCAAGCAATTCCCGAACGTGATCGGCATTTTCATCCTGCCGCCCTCCATTGCGGCGCTGGAAGAGCGTCTGCACAAGCGCGGCCAGGACGAGCCGCAGGTCATTACGAGGCGCATTCTGGCCGCCGGCGGGGAAATCGCTCACGCTCCGGAGTTCGAATATGTTATTATTAATCAAGAGTTTGCAATAGCTTTGTCCGAATTAACTGCAATTGTCAAAACAGCGCGGTGCCGCTTCCCCCAGCAGGCTGCGCGCAATGCTTCTCTATTCAATCAGCTCGGCATCCATGCCGCGCAAATTTGAATCCTCATCCGACAATAACCAATACCGCCCTCTGGAGTGTTTATGGCCCGTATCACCATCGAAGATTGCCTGGGAAAAATTTCCAACCCTTTCCAACTGACTCTGGTCGCGACTTATCGCACACGCCAGTTGCTGCAAGGTCATACCCCAAAGGTCAATTCCCGCGACAAGCCAACCGTGATTGCTCTGCGCGAAATCGCCGCCGGTCTGGTCGGCATTGAAATGCTGAAAAAAGTACCTGCTTAAGTCATCGCTCTCTATCGTTAGCAATGACTCTCTCCGTGGCGGAAGCTAATCTCGTATGAAGCCTTCCCCCACGGATACCCCTCCCCCGCATCACCCCCGACACCCGTCAAAAAACGCACGTCCGCGCAGAGTGCAGATCCTGCATCGACAGCCCTTGCAGAACCGCAGCACAGCGGCGTTGCCACGTTTACCCATTTAACCGTCAAACTGGCCGAATACCTGACCCCTTCGGAATTGAAAAAGGTCAAGGAAGCCTATCGTTTTTCGGATGAGATGCATCTGGGACAGATGCGCAAGTCGGGCGAGCCGTATATCTCGCATCCGCTGGCAGTCGCTGAAATCTGCGCCGACTGGAAACTCGACGCGCAAGCCATGATGGCCGCGCTGCTGCACGATGTGATCGAAGATCAGGGCGTTACCAAGGAAGAACTGATCGAGCGCTTCGGCGCACCGGTCGCAGCGCTGGTGGATGGATTATCGAAGCTCGACAAGATCGAGTTTCAAAGCCAGATCGAGGCGCAAGCCGAAAACTTCCGCAAGATGCTGCTGGCAATGGCGCGCGATGTGCGCGTGATTCTGGTCAAACTGGCAGACCGTCTGCACAACATGCGCACCCTCGGCTCCATGCCGCCTGACAAGAAACGTCGTATCGCCAGCGAGACCATGGAAGTGTATGTCCCGATTGCGCATCGGCTCGGGCTCAACAATATCTACCGGGAATTGCAGGAACTCGCGTTTTCCCACCTCTATCCCTTGCGCCACCGGACCTTGTACAAGGCGGTCAAATCGGCTCGCGGCAATCGCCGCGAAGTGGTCTCGCGGATATTGGAAACGGTCAACAGCACCCTGACAGCAGCCGGCATACAGTCGCTGGTCGACGGTCGCGAAAAGACGCTGTACGGCATCTACCGCAAAATGCGCAACAAGCATCTGTCGTTTTCGCAGGTGCTCGATGTCTACGGCTTCCGGGTCGTGGTCGACAGCTTCGCCAATTGTTATGTCGCGCTGGGCACTCTGCACTCGCTGTATCAGCCCATGCCGGGCAAGTTCAAAGATTACATCGCCATTCCCAAGCTCAACGGCTACCAGTCGCTGCATACGACACTGATCGGCCCCTACGGCACGCCGGTCGAATTCCAGATCCGCACTGCCGACATGCACCGGGTTGCTGAATCCGGCGTTGCTGCGCACTGGCTGTACAAGGAAGACGACGAGGGCAACCTGACCGACTTGCAACAGCGCACCCACGCCTGGCTGCAATCGCTGCTCGATATCCAGCAGCAGACCGGCGATTCGGCGGAATTTCTGGAGCATGTCAAAGTCGATCTGTTCCCCGATTCGGTCTATGTATTCACGCCCAAATCCAAGATTATTGCCTTGCCGCGCGGCGCGACCGCGCTCGATTTCGCCTACAACATCCATACCGATGTCGGCGACCAGACCATTGCGGTCGTGGTCAACCACGAAGCCGTCGAACTGCGGGCGGAATTGCACAACGGCGACATCGTCGAAATCATCACTGCGCCGACGGCCCGGCCGAATCCGAACTGGCTGAGCTATGTCCGTACCGGCAAGGCCCGTTCGGCCATCCGGCACCGGCTGCGCACCTTCAACCAGACAGAATCGCTGGCACTCGGCAAACGGCTGTTGCAAGAGTCGCTGGAAATGCTGGGGCTGACGGCAGAGATGCTTCCTCCCGTGATCGAGCGGCTGCTCGGCGAATCCAGCACCAAAACGCTGGACGAACTGTGCATCGACATCGGCGTCGGCACTCGTATGGCACCGCTGGTAGCGCGTCATATCATGGGTCTGATGGAGAACAGCATGGACCCCGACTTGTCGCTGCGCGACGTCGAAGGTCGCAAACTGCCCAGCAAACCAGATCCAGTGGTCATTCACGGCAATGAAGGTGCCTCAGTGCAACTGGGGCAGTGCTGCCAGCCGATTCCGGGCGACGTGCTGATCGGCTATCTGAAACACGATCAGGCGCTGATCGTGCACACCGAAGATTGCGAAACCGGCAAGCGCCAGCGCGAAAAAGAAACCGATCGTTGGATAGAAGTGGTCTGGGGCGACGACCTGAAACGGCGTTTCAACTGCCGCATCAAGGTGCTGATCAATACCCGCAAGGGCATTCTGGCTCAGGTGGCCATGCAGCTCGGGGA
Source organism: Herbaspirillum sp. RTI4 (assembly GCF_034313965.1). Lineage (NCBI taxonomy): Bacteria > Pseudomonadati > Pseudomonadota > Betaproteobacteria > Burkholderiales > Oxalobacteraceae > Herbaspirillum > Herbaspirillum sp. RTI4. The sequence continues at coordinate 1,916,368 of NZ_JAVIWQ010000002.1, read as the reverse complement.
ATCCGACGCCAACATCGTCTACGTCGGCATGGATGAAGATCCGCAGCACGGATCACTGCAACAATTGCGCTTCACCATCCAGATTGAAGACCGGGTGCATCTTGCACGCGTATTGCGCAATCTGCGTACGGTAGAGGGCGTTACCCGCATCCTGCGCGAACGCAGCTAAACACCGCAAAACACAGCGCCCTGGTTAAACTGCTGCGCGGTGTCATTGAGCTAGTGCGCCCACGAAAATCAAGCGGCCTTGTGCTTATTTCCTATCGCTGAGCCGACTCGCCGCATGACATCCCAAGCCCCCCGTTTCGAAGCGCTCGTCCCGATTCATTTCGGCGCCGGATAAGTCACTTCCAGAATCGTCAGCACATCCTTGCCCGCCGGTGTTTGCAAACTGACTTCATCACCCTCGCGCGCCTTGGTCAAGGCCTTCGCGACCGGGGCAATCCAGCTTATTTTTCCATGCAAAGGATCAAGTTCGTCGATGCCGACGATGGTAATGGTGTGCGCCTGGCCATTCTGGTTTTCGTAAGTGACCGTCGCGCCGAAAAATATCTGATCGCTGCCGTAATGGACGCTTGGTTCCACCACTTCCGCCAGATCGAGCCGTTTGGTCAGGAAGCGAATGCGCCGGTCGATTTCCCGCAAGCGTCGTTTGCCGTAAATGTAATCGCCGTTTTCAGAACGGTCGCCATTGGAAGCGGCCCACGAAACGATACGCACCACTTCCGGCCGCTCCGTATCGATCAGGCGCAGCAACTCCTCTTTCATGCCGCTATAGCCGGCTGGGGTCATGTAATTTTTGGTGCCGACCGGGATTTCAGGAGCGACGATATCGTCGTCGTCATCGCCGTCGGATTCTTTGACAAACGCTTTATTCATCGAAACAATCATCACGTTGATTAGCTATCGGGCGATAAGCCGGTCTTGCTCACAATATCGTTACTCCAGGCGAAAGCGGCTTTTTCGATCTCATAAAATTCCTCGGTCGATAGCCCGGACTGGCTGAGCAAGTCTTTGAATTTCGACTGGTCCGCGCCGTCCCCTTCGACGTATTCGGCCAACTCAAGTATCGCCCCGAGAAATCCGCTGCGGTCCATCAATGCCGCGCGGATTTCATCGCTGACGGAGATTTCCTTGAGCAGACTGACCATCGGCATGCCAAACAGCACATCGATCAGCGACAGAATGCCGACGGTAAACGCCGTTTCCGACATCGTGGCATGTGCCGGATAACGCTTTTCAGCAATCAGTTCCAGCAATTTCCCTCGCGTGGCCGCCAGAATCAGCAGCGGCGATAACTGATGTATTTTCCCTTGATCGGTGCTGGCAAAAAGCAAAATCTGCAGCCAGCGTTTCAAGTGCAGACGGCCGAGCATGATCAGGGCATGGCCCAGCGAATCGATATGCTTTTTCAGGCCATAAACCGGCGTATTGACCAGCCGCAACAAGGTCAGGCTTAGCGCCATATCCTTTTTGATAAAACGCACAATTTCAGCATTATCGACATTCCTCACGACCAGCGTCAGGATATGCATGATGATCAGCGACGACGACTCCAGCTTCTTGCCCTGCAGGATGAAGGGTTTGGCGAAATAATAGCCCTGGAAATAATCGAAACCAAACGCGAGACATTCGTCGAACTGCGCGCGCGTCTCGACTTTTTCGGCCAGCAGCTTTTTCTTGGCCTTGGTGAAATAGATGCACAGCTCAAGCAATTTACCGGGGCTGACTGCCAGGATATCGATTTTGATAATCTCGACCCACGGCAAAATCTGTTCGATGTCCTTCGATTCGGCAACGACATCGTCCAGCGCGAAACGGTATCCCGCCTGCGCCAGCTGCTTGACCCGTTTTACCAGCGTCGGCGTGACCTGAACGGTTTCCAGAATTTCCAGAACGATTTTGTCGCGCGGCAAAAAATGGATGAAGTCGCTCATCAGGACGGCGGCATCGACATTGATGAAGCCGTACAGATTGCCGATCACATTATTGAGGCCCAATTCGGCGGCATGCGCAATCACTGCCGCCGTCGCCGACATATCGTCGCTGATGACGGCACCACCGGTGGCGGCATTCCTGAACAACAGTTCGTATCCCATCAACGCCTGACTGCGCGTAACAATGGGCTGACGCGCCAAGAAAAAATCCTTGGGGTTTTTGTCAGTCATCAGCAATTCCGATGTCGGTTCGAGCATAGTTAGTTTCTTTATCGCTCTCGATTAATCCGCCAGACAAGCGGGCAATGTCGAGGGACGCTGAGAAAACCGGGATAAGACAAAAGAGGAGGATTTGCCCGTGCGGTATTCAAAATCAGGAATCTGCTTTTTCAGCGCGATCTGACTTTTTCTTCAGGCTATCGGACTCGCTGGTTTCGAGCGTAAAGCCGGCACCGTGGTCGGTACCCAGCATTTTGACCAGATACGGCATCATTTCACGCAGCATCGGTTCCAGCGTCCACGAAGGATTCACAATGAACATGCCGCTGCTGCGCAGACCGAAACCGTCCGGCGAGGGCGTGCTGACCGTCAAGGTCACATTAAGCCAGCTTTTGGTTTCCAGACGCTTCATTCTGTCCTGGAACTGACGCGCCTCTATCCTTTGCAAGACCGGATACCAGATCGCATACGTCCCGGTAGGAAAGCGGATCAGCGCATCCTGCATGGTTTCCTTGACGCGCTGATAATCGCGCTTGTCTTCGTAAGGCGGATCGATCACCACCAGCGCGCGTCGCGATGGTGGGGGCAACAGCGCCTTCAATCCCAGGAAGCCGTCGCCGCGCTCGACGATGACGCGCTTGCCGCGTACATTGCTGCGAACGCCCTGCTCTGCTGCGTGCGCATCGAGCTTCTTGAAATTTTCGTGCAGGATTTTGCTTTCGCTCGAATGCAGCTCGAATAAGCGCAAACGATCCTGCTCGCGCATGATCTTTTCGGCGCAATAAGGCGAGCCGGGGTAATAGCGCATCTTCCCGCTGGGATTCATGTCGCGCACCATTTGCACGAACTCTTCCAGCGCCGGCGGCATATCCTTGCGATGCCACAGACGTCCAATACCGGATTCATACTCGGCATTTTTGGAAGCGAAATTGCCATCGAGCGCATACACGCCCGCGCCCGCATGGGTATCGACCACCATGTAAGGCGTTTCTTTTTGTCCGAAATAGCGTAACAACTGCACGATTATGGTGTGCTTGAGCACATCGGCATGATTACCCGCATGAAAAGCGTGGCGATAACTCAGCATAAAACATCCATCATAAAGCGATTCCCTGTTGCCGAAAGCCGGTGTAATTGCTTGCGTTTCGGACTGTGTGTGCCTGTAGGGGACGGTGCGCGGCAGAGAAAATGTCTGATGACGCGCCCGCCCGCAGACAGTAATATTCGATTCTAACAATCTACCGGCGTCAATAGTCCTTTTCTATTGTAATAAAGCACGAATTCCGCACTGTGCAGGTCATTAACCAACGCATGACACCGCAGAAACCCCCGATGCAGATGTTCAGACCTGCTTATAGACCCACCGGCGGCGGCAAGGTCGCATCGGTGCGCGCCCTGTCCAGCCGGAAATAGGCATCGAGCAAGGTCGTTTTATCGACCACGCCCAACAACAGCGGCTGCTCGCCCTCCTGAATCACCGGCAAGCGCTCGCCCTGATGATCCAGAAACAATTGCAGCGCCTCGCCGAGCGACATCTCCGGCGTCACCTCATGCAAAAACCGCGGACGTAAAAAATCCCCCGCCACCCGCGTTTCCGTCGCTGTTTTTTCCATCAGCAAGGACGTCACATCCTGCAAGGCCACGACACCCAGATAGCACTGCTGCGCATCGACGATGTACACGTATTTGACCGGATACCGCAGGAACATGGCGGCCACATCGGCAAACGGCGCATCTTCGCGCAAAATAGTGCGCGCCGGTTTAATCAGCTCACGCATGTGCGTGCCGCGCAGGCGAATGCGCGCCTCCTCTTCCCGACTGCGTTTGAGCGTAATCTCGTACATCGAGGGGCCATTACTGCCCCGCGCGACAAAATAAGCCACCACACACGCCAGCATCAGCGGCAACATCACCTGATAGCTCAGGGTCATTTCGAAAATCATCAGTATCGCCATCAAGGGCGCACTGGTCGCCGCCGCCAGAAATGCGCCCATACCGACCACCGCATAGGCAAATGGTGCCGACGTAGCGTGCGGCCACCAGCCATGCACCAGCTGACCAAACAACAAACCGAGCGCCGCGCCGACAAACAGCGCCGGCGTAAAAATACCGCCCACTGCGCCGGAACCGGTCGTCATCGCCGTCGCCACGACCTTGCACACCAGCAGCAGCAACACGCCCCACCAGATCCAATCGATATGCAGGAACGAATTCACCACGCTATAGCCATTGCCCCACACTTCCGGCACCCAGATGGAAATGCCGCCAGCGAGCAAGCCGCCCAAACCCAGTCGCAGCGGCAAGGGCCAGGCCAGTTTCCCGAAGCCGGTTTTGGCGAAGCTCAGCACGCGCAAAAACTGCGGCGCGATCAAACCGGCAAACACGCCCAGAAAAACGAACAAGATAATTTCGTTCAGGCCGACTTCCGGGAAATACGGCATTTCATAAGCCGGCTGATAACCCGGCAAGGCGCGCATCGTGATGTTGGCGACGACGGCGGCCACGACAATCGGCCCCAGACTTTCCATCGCCATCGCGCCCAGCACAATTTCCGTGACGAAAAACGCCCCGGCAATCGGCGCGTTGTAGGCAGAAGTAATCCCGGCCGCTGCGCCGCAGGCAACCAGCAAACGCAAACGCGCCACCGGAAAGCGCAAACCGCGCCCGGCCAGCGACGCGCACAAGGCAGCCAGTTGCACCATCGGCCCTTCACGACCTATCGACCCGCCGGAAGCCACCGTCGACAGCGACGACAAGCTGCGCAGCAAACTCTGCCGTACCGGCACCCGACCATCGCCGATGGCCACCGCCTCCATGTAATCGGAATTGGCCGCCGCCGGCATGCGTTGCGACCACCACAGAAACCCACCGGCCACGACACCGCCCCCCGCAGGCAGCAGCAAGCGCATCTGCCACGGCAAGCCCTTGGCGATCTCGACAAAACTCCCTTTATGCCCGGTCAGCAGAATTTGCAGTATCCCGATCGCCTCACGAAACACGATGGTAGCCAGCGCCCCGAGCAAGCCGATCAGCGCCGCCCACAGCAGCATGGTGTGAGCATCCGAAATACGTAACAAGCGGCGGCCCTGCAAGAGCCAGGAGGCGGTCTGATCGAAGAAATTAGTCATGGATTGTGTTTGAATAATTCATGCGGCGATTGTAACAAGGTGGAGGAATCGCAGACGAACGGAATGCACACACTTGAACCGGATGAAGAACCAGCGCAGAAAGGGGATCAATGCTGTTGCAGCGAAGGGTTCGCCGCAGGAAGAAAATGTGAAGATACTTGCTCTGTAAACGGCCATCGCGCTGAGAAGCCGGTATCAATACCGACCAGCCAGCGCGATGGTTTTCTACATCAATTTATGGAGGCTATGAGTAAGCGTCGTGCGGTAGCTTAATCAGAGATTGCTTATTTCTTTGCATCGAAGAACTGCTCATCTTCGGTCGAGCCATGCAGCGCAGTCGTCGACGACTTGCCTTGCTGAATCGCCTGGGTGACAGCATCGAAATAACCGGTGCCGACTTCGCGCTGATGCTTGACGGCGGTAAAGCCCTTGTCGGCGGCGGCGAATTCGTTTTCCTGCAATTCGACGAAAGCCGACATGCCCTGACGTGCATAACCGTGCGCCAGATTGAACATGGAATAGTTCAAGGCGTGGAAACCGGCCAGCGTGATGAACTGGAACTTGTAACCCATCGCGCCCAATTCTTTCTGGAACTTGGCGATGGTGGCATCGTCCAGATTCTTTTTCCAGTTGAACGAAGGCGAGCAGTTGTAAGCCAGCATCTTGCCGGGGAAGCGTGCATGCACGGCTTCGGCGAATTTGCGGGCGAACGCCAGATCGGGTTTGCCGGTTTCGCACCAGACCAGATCGGCATACGGAGAATAGGCCAGCGCGCGGGAAATCGCTTGGTCGATACCAGGACGGGTCTTGTAGAAACCTTCGACCGTGCGTTCGCCGGTGCAGAATTCTTTGTCGTTATCGTCCACATCGGACGTCAGCAAATCAGCGGCTTCGGCATCGGTACGGGCAATCACCAGTGTCGAGGTGCCGGAAACGTCGGCGGCCAGACGGGCTGCGTTCAGTTTTTCAACGGCTTCACGGGTTGGCACCAGCACTTTGCCGCCCATGTGGCCGCATTTTTTGACCGACGCCAGTTGATCTTCAAAATGGACGCCGGCAGCGCCCGCATCGATCATCGACTTCATCAGTTCATAGGCATTGAGCACGCCGCCGAAACCGGCTTCGGCATCGGCAATGATGGGCGCGAAGAAATCGATGTCGTTTTTGCCTTCGGACCATTGAATCTGATCGGCGCGCTGGAAGGTGTTGTTGATGCGTTTGACCACCATCGGTACCGAATTGGCCGGGTACAGGGATTGGTCGGGATACATTTCACCGGCCAGATTGGCGTCGCCGGCGACTTGCCAGCCGGACAGATAAATCGCCTTCAGGCCGGCTTTGACTTGTTGCATGGCCTGATTGCCGGTCAGCGCGCCCAAAGTATTGATGTAAGGCTCGGTGTTGAGCAGATGCCAGAGTTTTTGCGCGCCGCGTTCGGCCAGCGTGTGCTGGATTTGCAGGGAGCCGCGCAATCTGACGACGTCATCGGCGGAATAATTACGCGTAATGCCCTTCCAACGCGGGTTTTCGGTCCAGTCTTTGGTCAGTTCCTGTATTTGCTGTTCACGTGTGCTCATGCTTGACTCCCTTGATTAATAATCGGTGTATCCCTGAATGCATGAATTCATCATAGGTTTTATTTGTGCTGCAACATACTCTTATATAAGACCTATTTATTTATTTTTATCATTTAAAATCAATTAGATACAAACACGTTTTCACTATGCGGTGACGCATCTCTACAAATGAAATGCAAATATGATGCTGCGCAGCGCGAGATTTCACGATGCGGAATCAACTTACCGCATCGTGAAATACCGTAGCTCCAGAGGTGCTCCCGACAAAATCCGCATAATCCCCCGCGATGGGCAGCAATCACCGGCAATCATCCCTCCGGGAAACACGTCTGGTCGTACACCCCCTATAATCATTCAAAATAATTTGAAATAATTCTAGCGAATAATTCGAGCAAATAATTAAAAGAGACTTTATGACGACACGCGAAGCAACCTTGGCCGCATGGCTGGAGCAAGAGAAACAAGTACGCGCCAAACTGGCCGCGCCCGGTATCGCTGGCATGGAGGCATTGAAGGCCGGCACCGGCATGGAATTTTTACAACGGATATGGGACGGCGAATTACCCTCTCTTTATATGGGCCATACGCTGGATTTCGTTCCGGTGGAAGGCGAACCCGGCCGCATCGTGTTCCAGGGCACTCCCGGGGTACAGCATTACAACCCGCTGGGCAGCGTGCATGGCGGCTATTTCTGCACCTTGCTCGATTCCGCGCTCGGTTGCGCGGTGCACTCCATGCTGCCAAAAGGAGTCGGCTACACCACGCTGGAACTGAAGGTCAACCTGATCCGCGCCATGACCGCCAAAACCGGGCCGGTGCGCGCCGAAGGAAAAATCATCCAGATCGGTAAACAAGTCGGCGTGGCGGAAGCCAACATTGTTGACGTCGACGGCAAAATCTACGCCCACGCCACCACAACCTGTCTGATTTTCCCCTTGCCGTAACCGTCTGACTTGCAGCGTGGTAGTTAACATGGCTACCTGCGGCCGATGCCGATGCTGCCGGCAAGGTTGTCTATTCGGTCTATACAGTAGAGAATGCCTGCACGCCTTTCGCTGCTTATCTTCACGGCATCGTTGGGCTGCATTTTTCTGCTGCATTTTTCTGCTGCATTTCTCTGCTGCATTTCCCTGCTGTATTTCTCCGCTGCACTTTTTCGCAGCACCTTCACCGCCTCACTTTTCTCGGTAAAGCCTATCTGCCATGGATTACGCCCTCGATATCAGGACCTTCCTGTTCAGCCACTATTTTTACACCGGCCTGCGCATCGCCACCGGCGTAGTCGGACTGACCCTGCTGGTCTTCAATGTCACGGACATACAAACGACCATGTCGGTCTTTCTTGGCGCGCTCTGCACCAGCCTGATGGATTTGCCGAGCCCGCTACGGCACAAGTTCAACGAGATGCTGGCCGGTGTATTGCTCTGCACCGTCGTCATGCTGATTATCAGTCTGTGCGCGCCCTACCATCTGCTGCTCAGCGTGATGATGGTGGTGGTCAGTTTCATGGCGAGCATGATGGTGGTGTACGGCAAAAAGACCATGCCGCTGCAATTTGCCGCGCTGATGATCATGACGCTGACGATGGAAAAAACCTACGATAACCATTCCGCCCTCTGGTATTGCGGCGTGTTTTTCAGTGGCGGCATCGGTTACCTCTGCTATTCGATGGTGGTGTCCTGGTTTTTGCGCAATCGCATCAAGCAGCAAATTCTTGCCGAATCACTATTCGAACTGGCCAGCTACCTGCGCATCAAGGCCGATTTTTATGATGTCCGCACCGATCTGAGCACCCAGTTCAACACCCTGGTGCGCCACCAGATCGCGCTGGCAGACAAGCAACAAGCCGCGCGCGACCTGATTCTGCGCGACTACCACACCAAGCAGGACGGTCTGCTGGTGCAAGTCCATCTGAGCGCGCTGGAGCTGTATGAACAAGTCCTCTCAACGCATGCCGATTACGCCTTGCTGCGCAGTTATTTCGCCGATAGCGACGTCCTGATTTTCCTGCGCGACCTGGCCAACAAAACAGCGGTCGATATCGAATCGATCGCCTACGCCGTCACCCGCAAACGCGCCTCGGCGTCGACCGTCAATTACAAGGCCGAGCTGCGCGCCGTCCAGTTCGAACTCCAGCAGTTACAGCAAGACGCGCTGGCCGGACGCATTCCCGAAGAAGCAGTGACGCTGCTGCGACTGACCTACGACAAAATTGTCGACATCATCGATTTCATCGGCCAGTTGCATCTGGCGACCCAAAAACCGGTCGATCCGCTGCCCATCCTGCCGGGCGTGGACATGACACCGTTCCTGACCCAGCAGAAATTCAAGGCCGGCATGCTCATCGCTCAGTTGCGTTGGGAGTCCCCGGTTTTCCGCTTCGCGCTGCGGGTGGCGCTGGCGGTCAGTACCGGCCTGTGGGTGGCCGATACCCTGCCCTATGTCGCCCACGGCTACTGGATCGTGCTGACCATCGTCATCATCCTCAAGCCGAATTTCAGCATGACCAAACGCCGCCTGGCCGACCGGATGATAGGCACCATCATCGGTTGCCTGCTGACTGCCGCCATTTTGCGTTTCGTGCATCAACCGGCAGGGTTGCTGGCCGTTCTGTTTGTCGCCAGTGTGGCCGCACCGGCTTTCACCTATATCAAATACCGCTATACGGCTATCGCTGCCACGGTGCAAATTCTGTTGCTGCTCAATATGTTGCTGCCAACCGGGCATCAGGGCGTGGTCGGGGAACGCCTGATCGACACCCTCATCGGCGTCGTGCTGGCAACGGTATTTTCGCGGGTACTGCCAAGCTGGGAATACCGCGGCCTGCCGCGTCTGATCGCCAACGTGTTCAAAGCCAGCCAGCGTTATATCAGCGCCAGCCGCGACATGCTGGAAGACAAGGTGCGTGACGATTTCTTTTACCGTATCTGCCGCAAGGGCTTCATGGATAGTCTGGCGGCACTGATTTCAGCGCTGGTCAGAATGACCGACGAACCGCTGAGCAAACAGCGGGCAGTCGGCGAAATCAATCGCTTCGTGGTGCAAAATTATCTGGTGGCGGCGCATATTGCCGCCTTGCGTATTTTGTTGCGCCGACACGCTGAGAACCTGCCGCGGGCTTACGTCAACAATCTGCTGGAAGAAACCTATAACAAAGCGACAGGGACGCTGAACAATGCCCAAAGCATCATCGAAAACCTGAGCGCCGAGGGAACCTCGGCCGCCACGCCGTCTGCCGCACAGTCCGCCGTGCCGCAGCCGGTTCCCGCCAACGCCGAAGCGCTGGCCGGGATGCCGCTGCAAACGCTCGCGGTGGACGACCCGGCCGTTACCGAGTGGTCGGGCTGGCACACCTTGCAGCGCCGTGCGACGCTGCTCAACGAAGATCTGCTGCTGATACTCCAGCAAACCAAGGCCATTGGACGCAAGCTGCAATAGGCCCCAGGCCTGATCCCGGATTACGCCATCTTGCTGCGGCGCTCCGGCTCCCCCTCCTGCGCCGCCGCCGGTAAGGTAGCCCGCAACTGACGCGCCGCGCTAACCATGTTCGCCAGCGCCGCATAGGTTTCCGGCCAGTTACGGGTTTTAAGGCCGCAATCGGGATTGATCCAGAGTTGCCGGTCAGGCAGCACGCCCCGCGCTTTTTGCATCAGCCGCACCATGTCGGCAACTTGCGGAATGCGCGGCGAATGGATGTCGTAGACCCCGGGGCCGATATCGTTGGGGTAATTGAAACGACCGAATCCGTCGAGCAGTTCCATGTCGGAACGGGAAGTTTCAATCGTGATGACATCGGCGTCCATGGCGGCGATCCAGGGCAGGATGTCGTTGAATTCCGAATAGCACATGTGGGTATGGATCTGGGTGTCGTCGGCCACGCCGGAGGCCGTCACCCGGAAGGCCCGCACCGCCCAGTCAAGATAGGCTTGCCAGTCCCGCGCTTTGAGCGGCAAACCTTCGCGGAACGCCGGCTCATCGATTTGTATCATCCCTATGCCCGCCCGTTCCAGATCGCAGACTTCGTCGCGCAGGGCCAGCGCAATTTGCAGCGCCGTGGTGGCGCGCGGCTGGTCGTCGCGCACAAACGACCATTGCAGCATCGTGACCGGGCCGGTCAGCATCCCTTTCATCGGCTTGTCGGTCAGACTTTGCGCAAAGCTGCTCCAGCCTACCGTCATCGCCTCAGGACGATAGACGTCGCCATAAATCAGCGGCGGCTTGACGCAGCGCGAGCCGTAGCTTTGCACCCAGCCATGCGAAGTAAAGGCATAACCCCAGAGCTGTTCGCCGAAATATTCCACCATGTCGTTGCGTTCCGGTTCGCCATGCACCAGCACGTCGAGTCCCAGCTCTTCCTGTTTGCCGACGACCAGTCGGATTTCTTCGCGCATGCGGGCCAGATAATCGAGATGGCCGATCTCGCCGCGCTTGTATGCAGCGCGTGCCTTGCGGATATCGGCCGTTTGCGGGAAGGAACCGATAGTCGTGGTGGGAAAGGCCGGTAATTCCCAGCGCGCCTGTTGTTGGACGATGCGGGTGGCAAAGTCAGCGCCGCGCTCTGCCTGCGCCGCCGTGACGGTTTGCAAGCGCTGTTGCACCAGTCGATTGTGGATGCGGGTGGAAGCCTGTCGCTGCGCCTGAGCGATACGCGCCGCGCTCAGGCTGGCGGCAACCGAGGAGACGACTTCGGCCTTAGCCGACTGGCCGTTGACGGCCTGTTTCAGCACCGCGATTTCGTCCAGCTTTTGCATGGCAAACGCCAGCCAGCTTTTGAGTTCGGGATCGAGCTGGTTTTCCTGCGCCAGATCGACCGGCACATGCAGCAGCGAGCAACTGGCGCTGATCCAGAGACGGTCGCCAAGCGCGGCTTGCAAGGGTTGCAGCACCGCCAGCGCCGCATCCAGATCGGCGCGCCAGATGTTACGGCCATCGATCAGGCCGACGGATAAGACTTTGTCCTGCGGCCAGTCGGCGGCAAACGCTGGCAATTGCGCCGCGCCGCGCACCAGATCGAGATGGACGCCGGCCACCGGTAATTCGCGCAGCAAGGCGGCATGGTCGCTGACTTCGTCGAAATAGGTCGCCAGCAGCAGCGAGGGGGCGACCTCGCTGAGCGCGGCGTAAGTGGGCGCGAACGCCGCGACCCATTCCTGCTCCAGCTCCAGCGCCAGCATCGGTTCATCGATTTGCACCCATTCGACGCCGCAGGTTTTCAGTCGCGCCAGCAACGTCCGGTAGCCCTCGACCAGCGGTTGCAGCAAGTCCAGCTTGTGCGTCAGGCTGGATTTAATTTTGCCCTGATACAGCAAGGTCAGCGGGCCGGTCAGCGCCACCTTGACCTTATGGCCGAGCGCCTGCGCTTGCGCGATTTCTTCAAACAGCCAATCGACGCCGCCGTCGAAACGCAGACCCGGCGTCCATTCCGGCACCAGATAGTGGTAATTGGTATCGAACCATTTGGTCATTTCCATCGCGAAATGGGTCTGGTCGCCGCGTGCCAGTGCGTAGTAGCCGGTCAGCGTCAGTTGACGCGGATCGACACCGAAGCGCGCCGGAATCGCTCCCAGCAGCGCCAGCATGCCGGCAATCTGGTCGTACCAGGCAAAATCGCCGACGGTGACAAAATCGAGTCCGGCATCGGCCTGCGCCTGCCAGTGACGCTCGCGCAGGGCGCTGCCGGTGGCACGCAAGGCGGTTTCGTCGATGTCGCCGCGCCAGAAAGCTTCCATCGCCCTCTTCAATTCACGCTGCGCGCCTATGCGCGGAAACCCCAGGATGTGTGCAAGTGCCATGACCGACTCCGTATTCGTAAGGAAAGAATAGTATGGTCAAGTAAATTACAATATGATTCAAACGATAAATATTTGCACTTAACTTGAATGAAATTCATATGCAATCGATTCTGGAAATCCGCCACCTGCGCACCCTGCTGGCTTTGCGCGCCTCCGGCAATCTGCTGCGGGCAGCGACGCTGCTCAATCTGACCCAGTCGGCGCTGTCGCATCAGCTCAAGCAACTGGAAGCGCATTTCGGCACGTCCCTGTTCGAGCGCAAGTCGCAGCCGGTGCGTTTTACCGCTGCCGGTGAGCGACTTTTAAAACTGGCCGACAGCGTGCTGCCGCAGATAGAAGATGCCGAGCGCGATCTGGCGCGGCTGCAACAGGGTGTGGCGGGCCAGTTGCGCATTGCGGTGGAATGTCATACCTGCTTCGACTGGCTGATGCCGTCGATGGATGTGTTTCGCAAAAGCTGGCCGGAAGTGGAGCTCGATATCGTTTCCGGTTTTCAGGCAGACCCTATCGGCTTGCTTTACGAACGCCGGGCCGACGTCGCCATCGTCGCGGAAATCGATGCCGATGAAACGGTCGACTACCATCCCTTGTTCCAGTTTGAAATCGTCGCTTTGCTGGCGCACGACCATCCGCTGGCGGGCAAGGACTATCTGCAAGCGGCCGATTTTGCGACCGATACGCTCATTACCTATCCGGTACCGGACGATATGCTCGATATCGTGCGGCAAGTGCTGCAACCGGCAGGCATTCAGACGGCGCGCCGTACCACGGAGTTGACGGTGGCGATGCTGCAACTGGTCGCCAGCCGACGCGGCATCGCCACGCTGCCGGTCTGGGCGGCGCAAAATTATCTGAACCGGGATTATGTTTTAGCCAAGCGCATCACGGCGCAGGGGCTGACCGGGCGCTTGTATGCGGCTTGTCAGCCGGAGCTATCGGCGCTGGCGTATATGCAGGATTTTATTGCCACTATCCGGGCGACCAGTTATCTGAGTTTGCCGAATGTGGAGTTGCTCTGAACGACGGGGAGGAGTTACTTCTTGCTGCGTTTGACGGCAAACATGCGTTCGTCCGCCACGCGCAGCAGGGTTTCTATGTCCAGCCCGTCTTGCGGAAACAGCGCGGCACCGATGGAGGCATCCACCTGGTACAGCACACATTCCCGACCTGTAATCGGCTGCGCCAGAAAACCGTGAATCTTGCTGACGATGCTGGCGGCAATTGCTTCGCTTTGGACGCCGTGCAGGTAGATGACGAATTCATCTCCGCCAAAACGGGCAACCGCATCTTCCTTGCGCACCGCACGCTGGAGATTGGCGGCGGTTTCCACTAACACCCGGTCGCCTTCATCGTGTCCGTAACGGTCGTTGATTTCCTTGAATTTATCCAGATCGATGAACAGCAAGGCGAATTGCAAGGGATTGACCGCCGAGGCGCTGCGCCGCCGGAAATCGATCTGCGCAGCCAGCGAGTCGCGATTGAGTACGCTGGTCAGACGGTCAGTCCGTAAATTATGCTCCATGTCCTTGAAGCTTTGCGCGAGCTGGCCGATTTCATCGCGGCGATCAATATTAAGCAGAGGGAAGGGTTCGCCATTACCAATACTTTTCGCCGCCAGCGTCAGTTTGCGGATATCGCGCAGCACCCAGCGCAGTATCAGGAAACCGAGAAAGAAGGTCAGTATCACTGACAGCAAACCGAAAATCAGCGCCGGGAGAACGCTACCCGTGACAGAACCAAGGAAATCGAGGCGAGGAACCGCTGCGACCACCAGCCACTCCAGTCCATGCTGGTCATGCAAGCGATTGACTGCTACCGCCCATTTAGCATGGTCTACGCTCACTTCGCGTATCGCAGTCAGCGCCTCGTCTTTTGAACTGGCGTGCGCTGCCTGCAATACGACGGCTGATACGGTGCGAATGGCAGGATTGCTGCTGCTGTCGGCCGGCAGACGTTCCAGATGCTCCTGCTCGTTAAGTGAAGCCGCCTCGCCCGACGAAGCCGCGATCAATACGCCCGAAGGCTCCATGATAAAAACGACGCCACTCTTGTTGATGGGCAATAGTTTGAGTTTTTGATCGACCTGGGTCAGGTTGATGCTGCTGCCTGCGACGCCAATGAAACGGCCCTCTTCATAGACCGGTTTAGAAAAAGTAATGGCCAGCGATTTGGAACGGAAATCCGTATAGATCGGCGACCACAGCGCTTTTTCTTTTTGCATTGCATTGAGATACCAGGGACGCGTACGAGGATCGAAATTATCCATGCCGGACAAGACGGTCGGCGTGCCAGGGCCCTTACTGAGAAAAATACGTAATTTCCCGGTACGGAGGTCGCGCTTGTTTAGCCTGAAATGTGTGCGATTGATTTGCTTGATGCCCATGAAACTACCATCGGCCGCGCCAAAATAGACATTCCCGTAATCATCAGGAATGACATACGTTGCCAGCCACAAGCGTTCTTCCAGCTGCGTCGCCGTTTTTGGGAAAGGCAGGGACGCCGCACCAGCCCCCGTTACCGCACCGTCAAATTCAGGAGCAAGTACATTGAGCGCCTGTTCCGCGCTCTTCAATTGCCATTCGGTTTCCTGATTGACGCGGGTCGTCAGGCTGACAAGCGCGTTGCGCGCCAGCAAGCCGGTAGCATCCTCACTCGCGTTATAAAGAAACCACCCGAGTACTATCGCCAGACACAGCATCAAAAATACAAACGGCAAAATGAAGAGCCGCTGTAGCGAAGATTGATTCAGAATTGCTCTCCCTGCCGCAATCAGTCCATCCTGTTTTTTTATTGTCTTTAACGCAACAGATTCGCTATTCGAGTTTTACAGTGCGCAGCAACCCCAAGCAAGACGTCAGATAAAGCCCCCGGGATACGTCCGCCGCGCCAAAGCAGCGGCTTCAATATCTCGGGTACTAGATAGCATGATTACGAGCAACAAATCAAGTTTTTTCAAACGAAAGCTCGCCGTTCGCCACACCTACATGCACAACATCTTTAGGCCCGAAACGTCCTGACAGAATCAGCTTGGAGAGCGGATTTTCGATTTCCTGCTGAATCGCCCGTTTCAGGGGACGTGCGCCATAAACCGGATCGAAGCCCGCGTCAGCGATTTTTTGCAGTGCCGCGTCCGATATTTCCAGCCCGATGTCCATCTTGGCCAGTCGTTGCAGCAAGACCTGCAACTGGATTTTGGCAATGGCGCCGATGTTTTTTTCGTCGAGCGAATGAAACACCACGATTTCATCGATGCGGTTGATGAATTCAGGACGGAAATGCGCGCGCACCTCACCCATCACCGCCATTTTCACCACTTCGGGATCGCTGCCCTCCATGGCCTGAATCCGGTGCGAACCGAGGTTGGAGGTCATGACGATCACGCAATTTTTGAAATCGACGGTACGGCCCTGTCCATCGGTCATACGGCCATCGTCCAGCACCTGCAACAGCACATTGAACACGTCGGGATGCGCCTTCTCAATTTCATCGAGCAGGATCACGCTATACGGCTTGCGGCGCACCGATTCCGTCAGGTAGCCGCCTTCCTCGTAGCCGACATAACCCGGCGGCGCACCAATGAGACGGGCGACCGAATGCTTCTCCATGAATTCGCTCATGTCGATGCGGATCATGGCTTCCTGCGTATCGAACAGATAAGCTGCCAGCGTTTTGCACAACTCGGTCTTGCCGACACCCGTAGGGCCAAGGAACATGAACGAACCATACGGACGGTCAGGGTCGCCCAGTCCCGCGCGCGAACGGCGGATCGCATCCGACACGGCGGTAATCGCCTCATCCTGCCCCACCACGCGACGATGCAGTTCGTCTTCCATATGCAACAGCTTTTCGCGCTCGCCCTGCATCATGCGCGACACCGGGATGCCGGTAGAACGCGCCACGATTTCAGCAATTTCCTCCGCGCCAACCTGCGTGCGCACCAGCCGCATTTTGACCGACGGCTGCGACGCATCCTGCTTGTTTTGCGCTTCCAGCGCCAGTTCGAGTTCCGCCAGCTTGCCGTATTTCAGTTCCGACACTTTTTGCCAGTCGCTGCTGCGGGTCGCTTCGTCCATTTGCACGCGAGTACGCTCGATTTCTTCCTTCAGATGCTGACTGCCCTGCACGGCCGCTTTTTCCGACTTCCAGATATCTTCCAGATCGGCATATTCGCGCCCCAGACGCACGATTTCTTCCTCGATCAGTCCGAGTCGTTTTTTCGACGCCTCATCCTTTTCGCGCTTGACCGCTTCGCGCTCGATCTTCAACTGGATCAACCGACGGTCGAGCTTGTCCATCACTTCCGGTTTGGAATCGATTTCAATCTTGATTTTGGCCGCCGCCTCGTCGATCAGATCGATGGCCTTGTCCGGCAGAAAACGGTCGGTGATGTAGCGATGCGACAATTCCGCCGCCGCCACGATGGCCGGGTCGGTAATATCGACGCCGTGATGGACTTCATATTTTTCCTGCAAGCCACGCAAAATCGCGATCGTCGCTTCAACGCTAGGCTCTTCGACCAGAATTTTCTGGAAACGCCGCTCCAGCGCCGCGTCTTTCTCTATGTATTTACGGTATTCATCCAGCGTCGTCGCGCCCACGCAATGCAGTTCGCCACGCGCCAGCGCCGGTTTCAGCATGTTGCCGGCATCCATCGCCCCTTCTGCTTTACCCGCGCCGACCATGGTGTGCAATTCATCGATGAACACGATGGTCTGGCCTTCGTCCTGCGCGATTTCCTTGAGTACCGCCTTGAGCCGCTCTTCGAATTCGCCGCGATACTTGGCACCCGCCAGCAGCGCCGCCATATCCAGCGACAACACCCGCTTGGATTTGAGACTGTCCGGCACTTCGCCATTGACGATGCGTTGCGCCAGCCCCTCCACGATGGCCGTCTTGCCGACACCGGGTTCACCAATCAGTACCGGATTGTTCTTGCTGCGCCGTTGCAGAATCTGAATCGCCCGGCGGATTTCATCGTCGCGACCGATGACCGGATCGAGTTTGCCGGCACGGGCGCGTTCGGTCAGATCGAGCGTGTATTTTTTCAGCGCCTCACGTTGTCCTTCGTCCTGCTGCGAAGACATACCGGCCCCGCCGCGCACGGCGGAAATCGCCGCTTCCAGCGCCTTGCGGGTCATGCCGCTGTCGCGTGCCGCACGGCCAGCGTCCGACTTGTCGTCGAGCAGGCCCAGCAAGACCATTTCGCTGGCAATGAACTCATCGCCGCGCTTTTGCGCTTCCTTGTCCGCCAGATTGAGCAAAGCGCCCAGTTCGCGGCCCACCTGCACTTCGCCCGAGTTGTCGCCGCCTTTGGGCAAGCGATCCAGCGCCGCCTTGAGCGCATTGCCCAGACTCTGCACATTCACCCCGGCCCGCTGCAACAGCGAACCGGTACTGCCATCGCTCTGCAACAGCAAGGCATTCAACAGGTGAACCGGATGAATCGAGGGGTTGTCATTGCCGACCGCCTGGCTTTGCGCATCGGCCAGCGCCTCTTGCAGTTTGGTCGTGAGTTTGTCGATACGCATGCTTTACTCCAGGTTGTCATTCAATGAAGGGGAGTTTGGGCTAAATAGAGGCATTTCAAGCAAACGATTTGTCTGCATAGATGGGATTCGGCAACAATGCCGTATAAATTTGATGTGGATCAAATCCCGAACCGCTCAAGAACCTGGTGATCCTCCAGCAAAGCCTTACCCACGCTCTCATGCATCCAGTCCACCCAGGTGCTGATTTTGGCGTCCAGATACTGGCGCGAGGGATAAAGCGCAAACACGCCCATGTTCTGCATCCGGTACGGCGGCAACACGCGCACGATGGTACCGGCGCGCAAGGCATCGACAGCAGAGTAAATCGGCAGCACGCCAATCCCCATGCCCTCCTTGATGCCTAACAGCATGGCCTCGGCCACATTGACGTGGAAATTGGATTTGATCGCCACCACTTCTTTGCCGCCCGGCCCCTCCAGCGTCCATTCGTTAAGCGGCGATACCGGGCTGACCAGCTGCAAACAACTATGCGCGAGAAGATCAACCGGTCTTTCAGGAGACCCATGCTTCTCCAGATAAAACGGCGAAGCGCACAAAATGCTGTAAATACTGCCGATCTGGCGAAAAATCAGGCCGGAATCGAGCAGTTCCCGCGCCAGCACCAGCGACACATCGAAGCCCTCTTCCAGCAAATCCGGCACCCGCTGCGCCAAGGTCAATTCGATAGCGACATCGGGATAACGCTTCTGATAACTGGAAATCACCGGAATCACATAACGCTGACCAAAACTGGTCATGGAATGGATGCGCAAACGACCCGACGGCCGCACATAGGCATCTCCCGCCTCGGCTTCGGCTTCCTCCACATAAGAAATAATTTGCTGGCAACGCAATAAGTAGCGCTCGCCGGCCTCCGTCATGGCGAGGCGGCGCGTCGTGCGATTGAGCAAGCGCGTGCGCAGATGGCGCTCCAGATCAGCCAGCGCGCGCGAGACATGCGCCGTCGTCAACTCCATCTGCTGCGCGGCCAGCGTAAAACTGCCGGCGTCCACCACGCGCATGAAAATGCGCATGTTTTGCAAGGTATCCATAGGCTTTCCCGAATCTGGCCCCTATTAATCTGGCCCCAATAATCTGGCCCTCATTGTTACTCAATTCGAGAGAATGATTGTTGCAATATCCGCAAAGATTAATTGTATTTAATGCGGTTTTTCTCACATTAGATAGCTAATACAATCGGTAGCACTTGATAGCATCGCAACCCGGCAACAATCTTCACAGAGCAATAAGCCCTGAAAAATCGACAACAGGCCCCCTCCCCCAGAGCAGGCGGCAAGTCAGTATCGAATGCAGCGTCCGCAGGAAGATTGTTGTCCATTACCCGATATTTGCATTTTTTTCCATAATCCCATGACCATGCCAACCGACAAACGTGCGCTTGCTGCCTTCCCTATCCTGGTACTCTGCCTGGCCATTGCTGGCTGCGCCGACACCGGCGGCATCGCCCCGCAAGCGCGCTTGCAGCCTGCCAACACCCTCGATGTCGGTAACGCGATCCGTCAGGTCGGCGCAGAAGCCGGCTGGCCGACGCGCGCCTGGTGGGAAAAGTACGCCGACCCGCAACTCAACCGCCTGATCGCTGCCGCCATTGCCGACAATCCCGGCATGGCGGTAGCCGCCGCCCGCGTGCGACAAGCGCAATCGATGGCCACGGCGACGCACGCCGGCGAAATGCCGCAAGCCAGCCTGGAGGCATCCATGGGGCGCAAAAACTGGTCCGGCAATCCCTATTACGGTGGCGGTGCCTACGCCAGTACCGATACCTGGAACAACACGGCGCAACTGAACCTGTCCTATGACCCTGACCTCTGGGGCCAGCGCCGCGACGCCACCGCTCGCGCTGAAGACGAGCTGCGTGCGGTGGCCGCCGACGGCCGTTCCGCCCAGCTCGATCTGGAAGCCAACGTCCTGCGCGCCTATGTCACCCTGTCACTGGAATACGGCCTGCTCGATAGCACCAGCGCCATGCTGGAGCACGAACAGCAAATCGTCAGTCTGGCCCAGCGCCGCTTGCAAGGCGGTCTCGGCACGCAGATGGAAATCAGCCAGGCGCAGGTTCCGCTGCCCGAAACCCGGCGTCAGATGGAAGCGCTGCAGGAAAATATCGCCCTGGCGCGCAATCAACTGGCTGCGCTGATCGGCCAAGGTCCCGGCGCGGGCGACAGCATCACCCGCCCCACCCTGCAACTGGACGTCGCCTTCGGTTTGCCCAGCGTGCTGCCGGCCGAGCTGATCGGACGCCGCCCCGATATCTCGGCCGCGCGCTGGCGCATCGAGGCAGCGACGCAGAATATCGGCATCGCCAAAGCCGCCTTCTACCCCAATATCAATCTGCTGGCCGGCATTGGCCCCATGGCCGCCGGCGGCGGGATGTTGTCATTCCTGACAGCGAGCAATGTCAGCACCACCTTCGGGCCAGCCATCTCGCTGCCGATTTTCGACGGCGGACGACTGCGCGGCCAGCTCGGCGTTGCCGCTGCCGGCTACGACATCGACGTCGAACACTACAAACAGTTGCTGACCGGCGCGCTCAAGAGCATTGCCGACCAGGTCGTGACGCTGCGTTCGCTACAGTTGCAGAAACAGGACGCCGAACTTTCCGTCAGCACAGCACGCAGCAATCTCGACAACGCCACCCACGCTTATCAGCGCGGGCTGACCGGCTACCTCAACGTCCTCACTGCGCAGACGCAATTGCTGCGTCAGCAACAGATCACACAGCAATTGCAGGCGCGCCGTTTCACTGCCTATGCCACGCTGGCAACGGCGCTGGGCGGCGGGTTTGAGCTGGCCCAGTCAGAGCCAATACCCCCCTCGGCGCAAGGTGAAGTGCGATGAGTGGGTCGGATTCCTCGGCAGCCATATCGGCACCATCGACCCCGCCCGCCTCCCTCTGGCAGCAAATCAGAGAAGCCGCGACCAGCTGGAATCAGACCGAGCGGCCAACCTGGATCTATATTTTCAAAATGGTTTTTGCAGCGCTACTCGCGCTGGGCATAGGCATGCGGCTCGATCTGGACTCGCCGCGCACCGCCATGACCACGGTATTTATTGTCATGCAGCCGCAAAGCGGCATGATTTTCGCCAAGAGTTTTTATCGGATCGCCGGCACGCTGGTCGGCTCGCTGGCGGTCGTGTTGTTCGTGGCGCTGTTCGCGCAGACGCCAGAACTATTCCTGCTCTGCACCGCGATCTGGATCGGCCTGTGCACCGCAGGCTCGGCCTACAACCGTAACTTCCGCTCCTACGGTTTTGTTCTGTCGGGTTACACGGTCGCGCTGATCGGCATACCGGCCGTGGTGCATCCGGCCCTGACCTTCGATTCGGTCGTCACGCGCGTGACCGAGTTGTCCTTAGGGATTGTGTGCGCGGCGGTAGTCAGCGCGCTGATTTTTCCGCAACGGAGTACCCCCGCGCTGATCCGCACGATCCGCAGTCGCTTCTCCGCCTTTGTCGATCTGATCGGCGGCACGCTGGGCGGCAGCGTCGATCGTCAGCAACTGGAAAACACCAACGCCCGTTTCATCGGCGACATCATCGGACTGGAAGCAATGCGCAGTTCCGCCGTGTTCGAAGACCCCGATGTGCGCTTGCGCAGTGGCCGGCTGACCCGCATGAACAGTGAATTCATGGCTCTCTCGACGCGAGTCCATGCGCTGCATCAACTGATGAACCGCATGCATGGCGACAGCCATGCCGTCATCGTCGAAGCCATCGAAAGTTACTTCCGCGAAGTCGGGCCGCTGCTCACCCGCAGCGGCGGCGAGCCGGTAATGAGCGCCACCGATGCCGCCGACGCCTCCGAAAAACTCCTCCATTTCAAAGCCGAGCTGCCCAAACGCATCCGCGCCACACGCGGCGAATTGGCTGATGCGCAAGTCAGCGCCAGCGCCCTGCTCGACTTCGATACCGCCAGCGAGCTGCTCTATCGCGTGATCGAAGAACTGCATGCCTACACCGCCACCTATGCCTCGCTGGTGCCGCGCACGCATGAACGCGAACAACGACAACCCGCGTATGTGCCCAAGACCAGTCTGCTGACAGCCTCCATCGCCGGTGTGCGTGCCGGCATCGTGTTGCTCATCCTCTCTGCCTTCTGGATCGCCAGCGGCTGGCCTAGCGGTGACTTTGCCGCCCTCAACGCCGCCGCCATCTGCGCCATCGTCTCGGCCTTGCCCAATCCGGCGGCGGCCACTAAAAAAATGGCTTACGGCATTGCCATCGCCATCGGACTTGGCTACGTCTACGCCTTCCATATCTTTCCTCATCTGGACGGATTTCTCTTACTGGCCAGCGCCTTGCTGCCGGTGTTGCTGCTGGCGGTGTATATGACGACACGGCCAGCGACTGCCGGTATCGGTATGGGCATGTGCATTTTCTTCACCTTCCTGGCGGTGCCGGACAATCAGGCGCATTTCAACGCCGTGACGTATTTCAACCAGTCCGCCGCGCTGATGACCAGCATCATCGTCTCCACCATCGCCTTCCAGGTGCTGCTGCCGCCCGCCACCGCCTGGCTGGTAAGACACATGGAAAAGCAATTGCGCAAACAAGTGGTACAAGCCTGCTTCGGCAAACTGCCGCAACTGGCGGCAAGTTTCGAGAGCGGTACCCGTGATCTGATGCATCAGATCAATGCGCTGACCAGCGAACAGGCGGCATTACAAAAATCGGCGCTGGGCTGGATGTTTGCCACACTGGAAATCGGCCACGCCGTGATTGAATTGCGACTGGAACTGGAACTCATCGAACGTGACTGGCCCAAGCTGCTGCCGTCGTCCGCCCAGCTCGCGCTCAAGGAATTACGCGACTACCTGCCGGCGCTGTTCGCCGATCCGAATGCGCGCACGCTGGCCGCCGCCTTCCATGCCAACAACCGCGCCATCAACGCAGTCCATGCCACCATCGGCCCGGCTTATCGGGAACGCAGCGAACGCCATCGGCTGCAACGCACGCTGAGTTATCTGCATTTCATCCGCACCGCCCTGCTCGACGAACAATCGCCGCTGCAACCGCTGCACGACCGCTCGGCCAACAATAACAACAACATCGAAGGAAAACCTCATGCCGCGTGAGATATCGCTTTTCGGTGCTTATATACCGACCCTGCTGCTGATTGTCATTGCGACGGGCTTACTGACCATGGCCATAGACCGGCTGCTGGTGCATATCGGCTGGTATCGACTGGTGTGGCATCCGGCGCTGTTTCGCATCAGTCTGTTTGTCTGTCTGGCCGCGCTGTCCGGCCTGTGGGTTTATCAATAGGACTTACGTAAAAGCCCGCTGACGTTGTTGCATCGCCTTGCCGTGCAACTTGCACTGCCTGCGGCAATGCGCCTAGCCAGAGGCCTTTTGCGTAAGTCCTCAATAAAAAGGGATGTTCTGAGCAAAACACGCAGTAGCGCAGAACCTACAAACGAATTCAATCAGGGAGTGTTCCATCATGCAGGTCAAATCACTATTGCGCGTGGCCGTCACGGCCCTCATTTTTGCCGCAGCGATTCTGCTGGGCTGGTCTCTATGGAAGCATTACATGGTGTCCCCATGGACACGCGACGGCCGCATCCGCGCCGAAGTCGTCAATGTCGCGCCGGATGTTTCCGGCCAGATCATCGACTTGCCTATCCGGGACAATCAGTTGGTACACAAAGGCGAGCTGCTGATGCAGATTGATCCGGCGCGATACCAGATCGCGCTGCAACAAGCGGAAGCCGCCGTCATGGAGCGCAAGGCCGGGCTCGACATGCGCCGCGCGCAGGCACGTCGTCGCGCCGATATGGATAGTCTGGTGGTATCGCGTGAAACGCGGGAAGACGCCGATACCCAGGCCAGCGCCGCCGAAGCGCAATATCAGGCTGCCGTGGCGCAGCGCGATAGCGCCAGACTCAATCTTGAGCGCACCAAATTAGTCGCTCCGGTGGATGGTTACGTCACCAATCTCAACGCACGACGCGGCGATTACGCCAGCGCCGGCGTCGCCAAGATCGCCATCATCGACAGTCACTCTTTCTGGGTGTATGGCTACTTTGAAGAAACCAAGCTGCCTTATCTGCACGTTGGCGACCATGCAAAAATCCAATTGATCAGCGGCGCGCTTTTATCGGGACACGTCGACAGCATCGCCCGCGGCATTTACGACCGCGACAATCTGCAAAGCAAGGAATTGCTGGCCGACGTCAATCCGACCTTCAACTGGGTGCGACTAGCGCAACGGGTACCGGTGCGCATCCATATCGATGAGGTACCTAAAGGCGTGCTACTGGCAGCCGGGCTGACCTGTACGGTGGTGCTGGAACCGGGGACGCTAAAGAAAGAGGAAAGTCAGGCGGAAAGCTGAATCAGCAGCCACACATTGGCCACGCTGATACCAAAAAACAGGGACCATGCCAGCGCTGTCGTCCAGACCGAGTTGACGAATTCTCCCATCACCACGCGCCGGCTGGTCAGACGGATCAGCGGGTACATTGCCAGCGGCAATTGCAGGCTCAGTACGACCTGACTCATCACCAGCAAGCGCCCTACCGAGTGTTCGCCGAGAATCAGCACGCCGGCCAGCGCCGGTATCAAGGCCAGTCCGCGGGTAATCAGGCGTCGCTGCCAGCAAGGGATGCGCAAGTCGAGAAAGCCTTCCATCACCACTTGCCCGGCGATGGTGCCGGTAAAGGTGGAACTTTGCCCGGCGGCGAACAAACCGACGCCGAACAGTATCGCTGCCAGCGCGCTGCCGGTAATCGGATCGAGCAAGTGGTAGGCGACGTCGATATCAACCACTTCGGTATGGCCGGTCAGGTGGAAGGCCGAAGCGGCGATCACCAGTATCGCGGCATTAATGACCATCGCCAGGAACAGCGAGAGGATGGTATCGAAACGCGTATAGCGGATCGCCTCGCGCAGACTGGCGGGATCGCGCCTTACTGCGCGCGTCTGGACGATGGAAGAATGCAGGTAGAGGTTATGCGGCATTACGGTCGCGCCAAGGATGCCAATAGCCAGATAGAGCGGTTCGCGCCCGGACAAGGCTTGCAGCGAGGGGATGAAGCCCTGCCATACGGCGGGCCAGTCGGAATGCACGAAAGCCAGTTGCGTGAACAGGCAGATGGCAATCGTCGCCACCAGTCCCAGCATGATGGCTTCGATGCGGCGGAAACCGCGACCCTGCAAGCCGAGGATAAACAGCGTATCGAAAGCAGTCAGCAACACCCCCACCGGCAGCGATACCCCGAGCAGCAGCTTGAACGCCAGCGCGCAACCCAGCACTTCGGCCAGATCGGTGGCGAGAATTGCGATTTCAGCCGATACCCACATGCTTTTGCTGACGGCGGGCGCATAGGTTTGGCGCGAATGCATGGCCAGATCTTTGCCGGTGACAATCCCCAGTCGGGCGCACAGACATTGCAGGACGATGGCCGCAAGACTGCTCAACAGGACGACGAATAACAAGGGATAGCCGAACTGGGAACCAGCCTGAATTGAGGTCGCCCAGTTGCCGGGGTCCATATAGCCTATCGATACCAGCAAGCCGGGGCCGACATAGATTTTGAGTTTTTGCCAGACGCTGGCACCCGGCGGCACAGTGACGCTGCCTCTGACTTCGGAAGGACAAAAGGGGGCGGTGGCAACGACCGGCAGGCCAAACATCGTTTAAGGCTGCCCGCAACGAGGTGCAGACAGCGAACGGATTGGCGGTCGGGAAAGGCGAAGCGTCGGCGTCTGCTTCGTTATCATGACCACTTATCCAGCGCCTGCGTATCGGTCGTGCGTGCATCGACCCAGCGCGCACCTTCGGCGGTGTGTTCTTTTTTCCAGAACGGGGCGGCGGTTTTCAGATAATCCATGATGAATTCACAGGCGGCGAACGCCTCGCCCCGATGGGCCGAAGTCACGGCGACCAGTACGATTTGTTCCATTGCTTGCAATACGCCGATACGGTGAACGATCAGCGCGTCGGCGATAGTCCAGCGTGCGGCGGCATCGTCGATGATGTGCTGCAAGGCTTTTTCGGTCATGCCGGGGTAATGTTCCAGCTCCATGCCGGCGACGGTGCTACCGTCGCTGAAGTCGCGCACGGTGCCGACGAAAGAGACAATGGCCCCCACGCCAGCATCCGCCGCACGCAGTTGCGCGACTTCCGTGGACAGATCGAAATCGGCGTGTTGGATACGTACCGGCATGGCGGAGGCGGCTCAGCCGCCGGTCACCGGAGGGAAAAAGGCGACTTCGCCACCCTCGGCGATTGCGGTTTCCGGCTCGGTCATCACATGGTCGTAGGCCATGCGCACTGAGGGCTGGCCTAGTACTTCAGACCAGATACCACCGCGTGCGCGCAGCCAGTCGCGTACGGCACCGACGGTGTAGATGTCGGCCGGCAATTCAACGCTTTCCTGCGTGACCTGCAAGGCTTCGCGCACGGCGGCAAAAAAACGGAGTTCTATCTTCATCAACGCAGCTCCGAAAAGGGAATGAAACCTACGGTGTCGCCCTGTGCAATGGCGTGGCCGGGAGGGTTATCGATCAGACCGTCGCCCCAGACGGTCGAGGTGAGTACGGCCGAACCTTGCTGCGGGAACAAGTCCAGCCCACCATCGGCATTGAGCCGGGCGCGCAGAAATTCCTGACGGCGGTCGGGCTTGGCCCAGGTGAAATCGGCGCGCAATGGGTAGCGGTGAGGAGCCACGTCAGTAACGCCTTGCAGGCGCAGCAAGAAGGGCCGCACCAGTATCAGGAAAGTGACGAAACTGGAGACCGGATTGCCCGGTAAGCCGAAAAACCAGGCGAAGCCGCCCGTTGCCCGATCCACCTCGCCGAAGGCCAGCGGTTTGCCGGGCTTCATGGCGATTTGCCACAGATTGAGGCGGCCTTCCGCCTGTACCGCTGGCTTGACATGATCGGCATCGCCGACGGAAACCCCGCCGGAAGTAATAATCACATCATGTTCTTGTGCGGCCCTACGCAGGGTGGCGCGTGTGGATTCCAGATTGTCTTCGACGATGCCGTAGTCAGTGATCTCGCAGCCGAGGTTTTCCAGCAAGCCGCGCAATAAGAAGCGATTGGAGTTGTAAATCGTGCCGGGCCGCAAAGCCTCGCCCGGCATGACTAGTTCATCGCCGGTGAAAAATACCGCCACACGCGGGCGGGACACGACCGGCAGCTGCGCCAGTCCGACCGAGGCGGCCAGTCCCAGCTCCTGCGCCCGCAAGCGGGTACCGGCGGCTAACAGCACATCACCGGTGCCGATATCTTCACCGCGGCGGCGCACCCACTCTCCGGCTTGGGGAATTTGCTGAATCGAGACATGCGTTTCGTCGGCAACGCAGGCTTCCTGCATGACGACAGCGTCGGCACCCAGAGGCATGGGCGCTCCGGTAAAAATGCGAGCGGCACTGCCCGCTGCCAGCGGCAAGGCTTGCTGACCGGCCAGAATGCGTTGCGATACCGGCAGCCGGGCGCTACCGCGGAGGCAATCGGCAGCGCGCACGGCGTAGCCATCCATCTGGGAATTGTCCATGCCGGGCACATCGATGTCGGCTACTTGCGCAGTTGCCAGCACGCGGCCATTGGCGTGTTCAGTCGCGATCAGGGACTGCGCCGTCAGCGGTTTCACCGCGTTCAGGAGGAAATCCAGCGCATCGGCAACACTCAGCAGGGGGGCCTTTTCTTGCATGGATTACCCTTTGTTCAACGTGAGCTTGGCGTGGTTGACGTGATTGAAGTTGCCGACGCGATTGGCAGCTGGGTGTGCGCAGCAATGAAGTTCTTGATCAGTGTGGCATCGGCGGCGACGACTTCGAAACGCTGCGGCAGCGTTTCCAGATCGGCAAATCCGGCAGGCCGTTCGGCGTCGCGGCCCAGCGCTTCGCGGATCGCTTCATTGAACTTGGCGGGCTGCGCCGTTTCCAGCACGATCATGGGGATGCCGGGTTCCAGATGATCACGCGCAATCATGAGGCCGTCGGCGGTGTGCGTGTCGATCATGATGCCGTAGCGCTGTTCGGCGTCGCGGATGGTTGCCAGACGATCGAAGTGCGTCGATCGGCCGGAAGCGAAGCCGTAACGCGCGACCTCGGAGAACTCATCACCGTCGCTGCCTGGCGCGCCGGAAAGATCAAAGCTGCCCTGGGTTTCAACCTGCGCGAATAATTGTTTGACCCGGGCGCTGTCACGTCCCAGCAAGTCGCTGATAAAGCGCTCGAAGTTGGAGGCTTTGCTGATATCCATGCTCGGGCTGCTGGTGTGGAAGGTTTCCGCTGATTTGCGCACGCGGTAGATGCCGGTGCGGAAAAATTCGTCGAGCACATTATTTTCATTGGTCGCGACGACCAGCTTGGCGATCGGCAAACCCATCATCCGGGCGATGTGGCCGGCGCAGATATTGCCGAAGTTGCCGGACGGGACGGTAAACGAGACTTGCTGGTCGTTATGGCTAGTATTGGCCAGATAACCGCGGAAGTAATACACCACCTGGGCGACGATGCGGGCCCAGTTGATCGAATTGACGGTGCCGATTTTTTGCTGCGCTTTGTATTCCAGATCGTTGGAGACGGCCTTGACGATATCCTGACAATCGTCGAACACGCCTTCCACCGCCAGATTGAAAATGTTCGGGTCTTGCAGACTGAACATTTGCGCGGTTTGGAAGGCGCTCATTTTCAGATGCGGCGACAGCATGAAAACGCGAATGCCGTGTTTGCCGCGCATGGCATATTCGGCGGCGCTGCCGGTATCGCCTGACGTTGCGCCGAGAATATTGAGTTCGGCATGCCGCTGATCGAGTGCGTATTCAAACAAATTGCCGAGCAATTGCATGGCCATGTCCTTGAACGCCAGCGTCGGGCCGTTCGAGAGCCCTTGCAGAATCAGCTTCTTGTCGTCGCTGTCTTCCAGTACATGCATCGGTGTAATTTGTGCCGCATCCGCGCCGGAACGGACATTGCCATACACGTCAGCGCGATAGGTGGCGTGGGTCATTGCCAGCAGGTCGGCTTCGGGGATATCCGTAGCAAATTTTCTGAGTACCTGAAAAGCCAGATCGGCATACGACAGTGTGCGCCATTGATCCAGTTCAGCCGGAGTGACTTGGGGATAGATGGCGGGCAAATAAAGACCCCCATCAGGGGCTAAGCCACCCAGCAGAATTTCGGAAAAAGAAGGGGTGGCGGCATGGCCGCGAGTGGAAACGTATTGCATGGCGTTGGCTTCGTGGCGCACGGGCGCGTAGTTTGCGAGAGAGTGACATTATAAAGCAGGTCGCTGTACTCCCAATTCCAGGCAAACTTCGCTGTATCGGTGTCATTATGCTGCTATCGTCGCTGATTTTTCATTATCGCGTTATTCAAGACTACTTTTAGAACAATCGCCATTGCCGCATTAAGGTCTTCGTTGATACCTTCTTGCTTGAAATAACAGAGAGAGAAACCCACGCAAACAACTTTCATTCACTCGTGGCCCCTCCTTCTCCTCACTTTCATTTCAAGCGCAGTCACCTGCACTCCTCCACTCACTATGAAACAAATCGCTTCCCAGACTTATTCAAGGCAAGGATTGCTTTGGCACGCCCTTGCTGTGTCAATGCGATTTTCCTTGGTGCCAGGACGCTTTTTCAGGAACCCCGCCATGCCGATCACCGCTGTCTATTATCGTCCCCGTGCTGAAATGTTGTCCATGCCGGTACCTTCGCAACAAGAGTCACAATCTTCCGGCACCTCGAGTGCCAGCTCACAGAACGATGAAATCCATCCGGCGTCAATGTGCTGCGCGCACCCGACGACTTCCTCGCTACCGCAACTAAAAGAGATCGTTCGCGCCATTCGTAGTATTCGTACCATCAGCAAAGAACAGGTGCGTAGTGAGCCGCTCAAGGACTTGATAAAAATGCTGGATCAGGTAGAGAAAATGATGACGGTGGAAAGGACGCAGCTGACGGCTTCGGGACTGGATGCAATCAAAAAGCTGGGCGCCTATATCAGCGATCACCGATTAATCAATCCCAATAAACAGGGGCATTCGCTCGACGGCTTGGGCGACCCACCCGGATTAGCGGAAGAGTTGCGCAAATTAATCGATAGTTGCGGGGCATTTCAAAAGGAAGCCGATAGTTCCGGTTCCCCGTCGCCATTGCCATCGTCGCCCAGCTCGGACACGCCCTTGTCGCGCCTGGAAATGGTCATGCAATCGTTCAGAAATCTGCTGACGAATGCCTCCTGCAATCATTATGCGAGGCACGCATCGAATGCGCTCCATTTAATGTTGCGCACCATTATTTGCGTCGGAATGAGTACCTTCATTAGGGAAGCAATCGGCTATCTCATTGAAAAAAACATTCGTGATGATAAAAACAAAGAAGGTGAAACGACGAAGCGGATCATTTTTGCCACCTGCGCCGTCACGACCCCTATCCTGATGCAGCTCGCGGTTTTACTGCGATCCAACAGAAACGGCAGCGCTACCTATTCAACCGAGATTGTCCATTAGACCCCGGACTGCTATCGTGCACCAGTCCGGTGTGTCCCGGATACGCCCGGATTTCTAATGGATACCATTAGAAATCCCCAATGAAATCAACGAGCTCAGTGCAATTTGGAGTGACCATGCCCCCAGAAACGCCGTTCGATCTCAAATTCACATCCCGCGAAGTCACCGCCTGGGGTGGCCTGGCCCTTTTGAAGCGCATGCTTGACGGCATGGGTTTCAAAGAAGCTCTGAAAAGCTGGGATCTACCCCAGCCCGGCTCCAACCGGGGCTATGCGCCAGAACAACTCATTGAACAAATGATCGTCAGTATCTGGTGCGGCGCGGCGCGCTTTGCCCATGCCGACATCACCCGCCTGGACAGCACCCTGGTGCGCCTGTTCGGCTGGGGCAAAGCCGCAGGCCACAAAGCCATCGTCAGGTTATTCCAGCGCTTTGACCAACCCAGCGCCAGTCGAGTGCAAAGCAGCAGTTACCGTTGGCTCTTCGACAAACTCCAACTCAACCCCATCACCCTGGATGTGGACTCCACCGTATTGACCCGCTGGGGCAGCCAGATCGAAGGCGGCGCCAAGGGCTACAACCCCAAGAACAAGGGTCGCGCCAGCCACCACCCGTTGTTGGCGTTCGTAGCAGACTGGCGCCTGGTGGCCAACTTCTGGCTGCGCCCGGGCAACACCGCATCGAGCAACAACATCGAGAGTTTTATTGAGTCCACACTGGAGAACCTGGGGGCCACCAAGGTGGGCCTGTTTCGCGCCGACAGTGGTTTTTATGACAAGACCATAGTGACCCTGCTCAAAGCCAAGAAGATCAGCCACATCATCAGCGCCCGACTGACGCATGCACTACAGCAATCTATCGTAGATCAGTGCAAGTGGCAGCAAGTCGAGGTGGGTCTGGAAGTCTCCGAGTTGAGCTACCAGCCGCAGGGCTGGGGGACACCACAGCGCCTGGTGGTGGTGCGCCAGCATATCAAACGCAAGAATGGTGCGGTGGCGGGCAAGACGCTATCGTTGTTTGCCGATGACCCGGATCTGCAGGGCTGGCGCTATGGTGCCATGCTCACCGACTTGAGCATTCCGGCGCTGGAGGTGTGGCGCCTGTACCGCGGGCGTGCAGATTGCGAGAACCGGATCAAGGAGCTCAAGGCGGACTTTGGCTTGGGCAGCTTTGTGTTGCGCGACTTCTGGGCTACCGAGGCGGCACTGGGGGTGACGATGCTGGCCTACAACTTGATGAGTGTATTTCGCCATGCGGTGATGCGCCAAAAGGTGCATCACACGCTGGCAACGCTGCACCACCAGGTGCTGGCTGTGGGGGCACTGTGGGATGACAACACGAAGAACACCAAGCAGACGTTCCGTCTGGCAGTGGCGCGCAAACGAAGACCGTGGTTTGAGGGCTTGTGGGCCAATGCGGGAGAGCCAGTGAAGCTCACGCCGAGCCCATCAAATTCCTAATGGACAATCTCGGTTCAACCAATATTTCGCGCGGAATACTGACCCTTCTTAATGCATCAATGGCATCCGTTGCGCTTAACTATCGGCTGCTATTGCCCAACGCCACCGCATTGACGGCCAATGTATTTTTTTATTGCGGGCTGCGCGATATTTTGCAATCGGTGTTCAAGCTCAATGTCTTTTACGGCCCGGCCCATGCACGACGTCCACTGTCGTGCGTTTCGTTAAAATCACTGACGATGATCGCTACGGCCTACCTGTTCAATCAACTCACGGTCAACGCAGTCATGGGAGAGGCCAGTCCGTCGGGACAATCCGCCGGAACATTGCCCGATATGCCGTGGGAAAATGGTTTGTGGCGCAGCGCAATCAATACTTTGGGCGAAGCGGCCGATGCCGCTACTTACGCCATGGTGCCGATGCTACCCACCATGATGGCGCGCTGGAAATCGCACTACGGTACCGATATCGAACAGCAGCTGGTCACTATGCCACTCCCGCCATTACACCAATTGCACATGACCATACGCGCCGGCTTGCCTAGCCTCGACAGTATGATCAACGATACAGGTTCCAGACTGGCAACCCGAACCTCTATCTTTGTCAATGTCGTGTTGGCATCGGTGCTGATGGGTACCGCTATTCAGGAAGCAAGTAATGAAGGCTACTTTAATCAGACTACTGCCGATTTTTTAAGTAATCTCGCAGGAGCAACTGCGCTCGTTGCGCAATATCACATGTTCGATCATAGCCTGCGCTTTGATCCGAACAACCCTGCAACGCGAGAGATAGAAATGAGCAACCCTGGACTCAGTACCAGTCCATCGATTGTGCAATTAGATACACTGGGCAGTCTTTCACTGAATGAATTTCAGCTGTATGCAGAAGATGAAATGATGGAAACGAATCTCGACGCCTTCAATAAAACCGCCAGTAGAAACGATGATGAAAAACGTCATTTCAGGGATGCGCACGAAAAGAAAGTAGCCCTTCGTCGAAAATCAATGGTCGACTTAAAGAGAAGTGCGTATGAGAATCAGGTACTTAGC
Organism: Herbaspirillum sp. RTI4; assembly: GCF_034313965.1. NCBI lineage: Bacteria > Pseudomonadati > Pseudomonadota > Betaproteobacteria > Burkholderiales > Oxalobacteraceae > Herbaspirillum > Herbaspirillum sp. RTI4. The sequence goes on along the minus strand of NZ_JAVIWQ010000002.1, from coordinate 1,883,189 downwards.
CGCTCATCAAGTATGTCGGATCAGGACTTCAATGAGTAATTGCTTCCTTCGTATCGCTGCAAAGGCCAACGAATGTAATAAAAAAACATCGATGACCATCACAGCTTCACAATTAAAAATCAAGGAAACGCTGACTAAGCTATGCCGCTAAACGCATCCCAGGACAGTGATGTTCGCAGTGCCGAAAGACGATGCGTTTCATGTCCTGGGCTTGTTTCGCTCACAACATGTATTCAAAATTTGTATGAGGGATATGAACATTCATTCGTATCGGACCACAAAAAATACCGGCAAAGTGTCGCATGGGCATCATGCCGGTCAATGTTTTTCTAAGCAACACGAACACCATTCATCCAATGCGATGGGTTGACTTTCGTTTTTTGCGGCAGGTCTGGGCGATATGTACCGACAACGTGATTCAGATTTCCCTCAGACACCGATCTGCCTTGAGTAAGAAATACTTGAGGCGAAGAGCGTACTTCCCATTTTTTTGGAGTCGCAGCCGGTGCATTTAATAAGGAGGACTTAGCAAGAGTCGAAGATTGACTTGCCTTTTTATCCAGCTCCGACCAAAAAGTCCATGGTGTCATTGTATTTTTGCGATCAATTTCGGGAGAAAGCAACTCATCGATCTCCTGAAGTGCGTATGAACGCACAGACAACGCAGCATCAGCCACATTCACATCGCTAAAAATACTATCTTGATGAAAATCTGCGGGCGGCAACCTCGACGCCAAATTACGTTTCGTAGTTACCTCTATCTCAGAGTCACGTTGTTCCTGGGCTTCCGCAGCATAGAGCTCCATAAAACGGGAAGAAGAAAATGGCTGGGATCGGGTGGGAGAGAAAAAGCTCATGCCGCGATTTATGCTTTCTGATTCGGGCGGAGTTTGAATAGTCGACGTTGATACGAAGTCCGAAAAGATGGATGCACGCCTATCCAAATCAGCGTTAATTGGATCATTACCAATAGACTCGCCCCACGCACCTTGAGGATCAAACTTCATCTGAAGCAGCGCCTCGGCACTTGGAAAAGAAGAATGGAACCGGAACTGATTGTCGTCGACAACAAGCTTATTGACGTGAACAAGCGGCTCAATCGCATTGGCCTGGTTCATTGGTGAAGAAAATAAAACCGCTGACTTGTCATTCCCGCGCTTGACGAACGTTGATGCCATATTGGATACGGCAAGAGAAGCGGCCGAAATCTGCACCAAGCCCCGGTTTCCAACATTGGCGTCTGCGATTCCATATTCTTCAGCTGAAGCATTGCGGGCCTCTGTTACCTCGCTGACCCAAGATACAGGCAGACGATTTTTTTTACCGCTCAAAACGTCCATCTCTGAGTGTAAATCGGTATGAGTTGATCCAAGAACTTGGCCTTTATTCGACTTAACTAGCGCATTACCTCGCATTGAAAAAGATTGAGGCGATGAGAACTCAATCGAGTCTTTATGCACATTAGCTTGCACCTGCTCTAACGCAGACGCTGAAACAGTTGTTTCATCCGCATCTTCCTCACTCAAAATCATGTCTACGGATTGAGTTTCGTAACCGCCGTCAAATGTATCCATCCTCCTCACTATGGAAGGAGGATGTGCCTGAGATTGAAAACGAGAAAGTACCGCTGACTCAGGAACGGCAAAAGTAGAGACGCTTGATAATTGACTTGTCGACGAAACAGACGACCCCATAGAAGACGTACGAAGCCTCGCAGGAAAAAGATAACGATCATCGTCACTGCCTACGATACTTTCGGGGCCTGAACGATCATAAACACTATCCGATTGGGAAAGGGATGAATCTGACAGTGAGTCAAGATCGCCATCCCACCAGTCATGGGAATCAACAGTAGTGTTAGCCTGAAATCCGAGCTCATGACCAGCAAGGGATGTCCTCTGGCTAGCGTTACGAAGAAGAATATCCATTGATTTCAGAGATATATCACTCCGTTCCAAAATCCTGTAAACATTCTCAAATTCTGCATTGGAGCGATATGCATCCTCGTTTTTTCTTGAATTCTTAACGAGCATGTTGGCAAAACTATCGCCCGTTCCCGCCTGACGAACAATATTGACCGCGCGGGCTTGTTGTCTTATTTCGGAATTTGAATCAAAAACTGCAGTGTCATATGAGCTATTCAAGGGGTCGTTGCGGAATCGGCTAACGATGTTAGTTTGCAGAACGGGTGAATCGATCGCCTGAGAATGCACATCCAGGCTCGTACGAATACCGGATGTTGCAACACCCAAGGATGAAATCGCATTCATATCGGGAAATTGCGTCGCAACCGTCGAACTATTGCCGGAAGCAGACACTGTCAATGCTCGATCGGCAGTCATTAAAAGCGGATTGTTGTTCGCATCAATATCTGCTTGCTGGGTGAAATCTGCAGTAGGACGTTTAGGAGGCCCGTCTGTACTAATATGATTCGAACCAAAATGTATATGAATGTGGTGGTGGTGCGTGAAATTATAGATTCGACTAGGTGATTTTCTGTGGTTAACGCCGGCCTTTTTCCTGCGAGCACGAGAACGCGTCTTGGGGATCAGATCATCATCCACTTGTGAAGAAGCATCAGACGTAGTGGGTTGTAAATCCGGCGTATCAACGGTACCAAAGAGCTCTTTTTCTCCGGTTGTCTGGACGGATGTGTCGGTAGTAGTTTTTTTTGTATTGATACCATCACTAATGGAATTATCCTTTCCAGAAGAAGGACCTGCAGCGTCTTCTGGCTGAGGAACTTCTTTGACAGGTCCGACATTTACAAGACACTCAGGCATCAAGTTATATTCGTTCAGCACCATGCCTATGTCCATATAATCAATCGTCCGAGCTGGTTGCTTGGATAGTAAATCCACAAGATTTTTTGTATTTTGATAGTCGCGTGGAATCACCATATCTACGTAATTATCACCCTCTTGAACTCCCCCTGCGATTCCGGCTGAAGCTAATTTCTTATTCATCGCCTCACGAACTTGTTGCTCAACAAGTACTTTTTCTAGTCGATTTTCATTCCTATTCAACATTGTCGCGACAAACATTTTTGTCAAACTATCTCTCGCTAATTTGAATTTCTTGAACTGCCTATCCTCAAGAGATTTTTTTGATGTCCTATGCGTATCAGGATATGTAAGACTGAATTTTGTTTTACATATGGCAAATTTTTCAAACCTTCTTGAAAAATCAGCAAGCAGGTTCTTATATTGATCTTTCTCAGCAGCGGTGGCACTAGAATCAGGACCATACAACTGCCACCCAGATTCAAGCATCAACATAATCCTCCGCAGATCGCCAAGATCATCCTCCATGTTGGAGTGCCACTGAATCGCACGCGGGCTTAAATTAAGCTGCGCTATCACATGTTCTTGCGGTGTCATTTTGCAAAGAGGCAGGGAGGATATTTCCGCTTGCGCAATAAAAGGTTCAGTACTTTGACTTTGCGCGGCATCGTTCTCCACACTAGCCACTTGATTAGAGTTCGATTCATTTATGCCTGAAACCGTAACCGAACTGGATGATTGACTGGCCCCCCTGAAATTGGGGCTGATTCGAGAGATGAATCGAGTCAGGGACGGAAACCTGCCAGCAGGAGGTATAGAAGTGGGGGCAACAGAAGAACTATTAACTGGGGAAATTTTTGGCATTTAACTCTCGTTAAAAATAAAGTCAGAAACGAATAAAATTCAAAATTTTGTAAAGTATTAATTATTTTTTAAAATTAAATTGAATATTATGAAATATTAATAATAAATATTTATTTAATTATTTGCATTTAATATGCAATATAACCCTTCAGAACTCCAGACATTGCCTCATAAGCATTACTAATTATTTTTGAAAGACTTGAGTATGTATTGAGAGCACGGCTTGTTTTTTCCACCATAAGTTGTGACTGACCATTAGTTTTTTCTTTTTTTGAATCTAATGTCCTAATCCACTCCTGGTATTTGGCAGGGGATTGTTCGAATGAATAATTAAAAATATCCGGTGGAAAAAGCATTAAATACAAAGTCGACACCCAAAGTGGGGAAATATCATATCGATTATTGATATATTCTGTGAAAGTTTTTTCGTCAGGGAATTTACCACCATTATTTAAAACTAGTTCATACACAAATCCTGGGGTAATATCATTTGGTATTTGGGTAACTTTATAATATTCACGTAAATAATTGGCAATCAAGTTATAAAACATTTGAAATTGTAATTTATTATCCATACTCCTCAATAAATTTTCAATTCCAGGAATTGAATTATAAATATCGAATACTGGGCTCATATCAATTACAACGTGATATTTTCCGTCAATAAATTTAACCTGCTTATTAATTAAGTCTTTATCAATGCCAATATTTTTAGCCCACTTTTCGGCATCATCTTTGTTATTTGCAACATATAGTGATTTTGATATATTTGGTTTAAAACTATCTACATTTAATGGATAACTGTATTTAAATACTGGAATATAATCCATATATTCCAGTATTAATTTTTTTAATTTTCTCTCTATTAATGTAGTTGAAAATATAGTTTTATTATCGTCTCCTTCTTTGGAGTCTTTCATTATATCTATAGTTACATCGGTAAATTTTTTATGGAACTCTGTATATGTGCTGGCGGCTGATTCAAAAGCACCTAGATAATCAGATTTTAATCTGGCCATGGTATCGCCAAATGTCTCAAATAACATGGCAATTGAAGCGGAGTTTTCTGATTTATCGTCACCACTTTGCACACCTAGTTTCCGGATAATATCCATAGATCCAGGGTATTTCTCCTCAATAGCGGGAACTAACTTATCACCAAGAAACGAGTCCCGTCTTAAATTTTTATCTAAATCCGAGAGACAAGCACGAGTTGTAACATCAACATTTTTTTTAGCAATATTTAAACTATTTTTAGTGCATTCTATTTCATTAAAATTATTATTTAATGTGTCTAAATTTTTGGGGGATTTAGCGAGCGCAAGAAAATCTGAGGCACGGGCATCAAAAATAGCTTGCGCTGCTCTGGCGTTCGTAAGTATAGAATTGTCATTAACCGGATTTATTGCCTCTGCCGCTAAGGAAGAAGAAATCAATTGATCAGGGACGGAGACTGAAGTAGGAATATGCGAAATAGATAATATTTGCAAAACTAGCTTTCGATATTAATTAATAATAAATTTCATTAGTTACTTAGAAATTCATGAAACATAAAACATCATATAAGTATTTATTGCTATTAATTATGATCTTCTATTCGAGAATGAATCCATTAATGACCTTTGAGATTCAGCAATTTGATTCATTATTTGTAATATTTTTTCGCGGGACTCAACTTCTTTAACCGCTCCGGAAATCTGATCCTGTGCGAGTTGATTATTAATTTGACCACTCATCTCAAATAGTCGTTGATCCTGCCGGTGACTCGCAGCACTAATTTCACTTATAGAATTAGACATATTTCCGAGCGGCATTGCCGTTGCAGAAAGAAGTTGTCCCTGTGATTGCATTACTACGACTTTTGATTGAATCTCATCGTACTTAATACTAGAGGTGTTAATTTCCTTGCGTAAGACATCTTTGTCATTACTTAATTTATCCATTCGAGGATCAGCGAATTTGATTTCAGTTTGCTCGCCGTTCAAAGATTTTTCACCAATTATTTTTCCTTCATTATTTTTTAATTCTGAAGGATTGGCTTCTCGTTTTTTTAATATTTTGATTTTTTCGCTACGTAAATTCATACCATCTTTGGTTGGAATTGAGTGATTTAATACTTTCTTTTGTGCCATTAATGACCTAGAATATCCAGCGCCAGAAAGTACTAAAGTACCAGCTAAGTTACCTATAGAACCAAAGAGACGGGCTTGTGCTTCTGAAACCATTTTTCCGCCCTGTGCTACGGCCGAGAACCAAGCCATTTTTGTTAAAATAGAACTAACGTCACGGGATGCTGCTGACATTTTTAATTGCAAATTAAAAACTAAAAGAAGCAAATCAAACAATAAATCCGTTTTAAAATCAATTTGATTTGAATTAAGTTCATTTTTACTCATGTGCAATATAGTCGGATCGGATTTATTATCTAAGTTAATCAGACCATTTAATTTCGACTCTAAAGAAATGAAAAATTCAGGCTGTAATATATCATCATCAATAATAGACTTATTAATTGGCACTGAAATAGTCCCAGATTGATCTGTAAGATTCAAACCGTCGACTATCATATTTGCAGATGGCAAAACTCCCTTTGACGGAGTAAGTAAAAGAGGAAAAGCGTCATTTTTCCGTCCTGATAATCCCGATTCATTAAAATAAAGATTATTTAAATGGGGACTTTTTTCAATCCCAGAAAATTTATTACTACGAGTAGCCACTTTTTCATTCGGATTTAAATTATCGTTGCTTCCGACAACCGATTCAGTCCCTGTTATGTCGCTTAAAATTTTAGAATTTCTAAAAATAGGAAAATTTGTATTCGTTAATATAGACATGTTAAATATTCCATCCATAAGTGTTATAAAAATTTTACTTAATAAGCATCAAATTTATAAAGTCAAGCTCGATTAATGCTATTAGAATTTATTTTTTGAAAAATAAACTTCATCACACTATCTTCAATATTTTTTACTTCAAGAAGTTTTTCTTGCATCGCTTTAATCTGCTGACTTGTAGAAGCAAATTCTTCCAATGCCTGCGGCACCATGCTTTGAAAAATCTGTCGCAAAGTACCTGATAACTCAATTTCAGCCATTATTTTTGCAGCATCAACTCCGCCTTTAGCAAGGTCGATATCTAAAATAGAGGTGCCTACCGCAACGCCAGCCTGAGTAGAATGAGCCCCAATATGCACGCCACTAACTAAACGAGAAATATTGGCATCAGTAATCAAACCAGACTTGATAAGAGGGGAGCGTAATAAAGTAGGTAAATTTGTGAGTGCTGAATTCATATTTTTCATTCCCGTCCCAATCACTTTCGGTAACATTTTTGTAATCGCTTCCGATATTTGTTCAGTGAAGTTTTTTAAACTTTTTCCAGCAGCTCCTTTTGTAACCAATACTGCGGCAACAATAACGGCAACCACAAGCAGTACGGAAAGAATACTGGCAGCAACTGTTCCACGCAGGCGAGCGGTTTCAGAGTCAACACCCATGCTTAAGTTAAACTCTTCAATTGCCTTACTAATTAATTTAATCAATGGCTTAATCACGTTTTCCATAAGCGGGTCCATGATTTTTTTCATCAGCGAAAAACCAGCTTCTTCAGCAACCAATACTGCAACCATGGCTACAGCTACAATCAAAGTAGCGCCGCCAGTAAAGACCCCTGCGACCAATGATGCGATAGCTAATAACCATCCCATTATTTTCCCGAAAATACCAAGGGCATCACGTTTCTTCTTCTCTTCCGCAACACGGGCCTCATACTCATCAGATTTTTTCCGCGCAGCTAATTGTTGTGCTTCAAGCTGTTTATTGAAAATATGTAATTTTTCTTTTAAATCGTTTTCACTTACATTTGCCATTACTTCCGATAAAAGTGCCATCAATTCATCTATTTTTTCTTCAACTGAGCGATTACGTACTATTCCCTCCGGTGGCAATAAAATACTCAAGTTTGTTTTTTTATCTAGTTCGGCTAGCTGGTTATTTTTCGTGAGCAATACCTCACCTAAATTTACAACAACATGTGACCCATTTTCCAGGCGTGCTTTTAACTGAGCAACTTGGCGCTCCGCAATCAAGGCTGACTGTTGAGCATCAGGATTGGACCGCTTAACATCATCAAGTCTCTTGAGAGCATCGAAATACTCAAGCGAGTTTAGGGGCAAGTTTGCCAATTCTATTTCCATAGAAACAACTTGCTTTAATCTTTCCCTCGATAAAGTAAGTTCAAAATTAGCTTTTTTTAATTCATTCAAAACATCCGATACTTCTTGAGAGGCAGATCGTAAGGCGGCAGTCTGTTTTAATTTTTCATCAATCAATTTTTCATAACGATCAACGGTCAGCTGTAGCTCTGCATCACGTATCCCCTGACGATCAAGAATGTGTGTCAACCGCTCAAATTGCGTTTGAAAACTGTCCGTCGATAATATTTTTTCAATCCTTGATATCAGTAATACCAGCATGGCAGAAGGATCTGATATTTTTGATTCATCACCTAATGCCTGGGGCAACGCATTAGCGTCAGGGGCAACTAATCTAGGCCTACCTTCGTTAGCAATAGCAAAAGAATTCTTAATATTGTCTTTAACTTGTACAAGCCTTACCAGTGCTTCGTCCACAGTAGTTTCTAATTTAATTCCTACTCCTCCAGGCAATGGAATTACGGCATCGGCCCGAGGAAAATTTAAATTTACATGGGACATACCCTGCACAGTAATCGTCATATATTTATTCCTTATCAGATGGCAGTGAATAAAAAATTAGTCTTTGCATTCTTCTATTTCATCAGAAACTGTCGTGTCTGTTATTCCATCTCTGTAAATAAACGCGCGCTTTTTAAGATCATCATCGCTGCAATTTTGAATAACAAGATCAAAACACTGCTTGGCCTTGGCGGGTTTTCTTAAAGATAAATTACACTGACCTACATAAAACATTGCTCTGTAATCATTATTGCCAAGAGCGAATGCCAATGCGTAAACATCGACAGCTTTTTGATACTCTTTTTTTAATTGATGTACGGCGGCCAACCCCATTGCATATTCAGGATTGTAAAAATCGTACAAACATAGAAAACGAAAAAAAGTCTCCGCCTCATCTAAGCGACCTTGCTCATAAAATTTATAGGCATATGCATATAAGCCACTCATTAAATCATCAGAAACACCTCGAACGTCTTTTAGTGTAGCCCCACCCATTACGGCATCAAATAGCATTTTAGAAATTGTGTTTTCAGCATCAAGCGTACCCATACTGGGTGTTCCACTACTTTTAGTATCAGATTGTTTTTCTACCTTGGGGCTATCATATCCATGTTTTTTTTTCATTTATTCCTCATGCAAATAAGACACTCATTTATTGATATTTAATCATTGATCGGTAAATTTGACTTTCAATAACCAACTAATATTTCGATCACTTTATAGTTTTTATTTTTAAAAAAAATATTATTCGATTGAAAATTTATCGTATATTTACTATTTCTATAGAATATTAATTACTTATTTTTTTAAAAAATAAATTAAGAACCATCTGATATTTCTGAAGCAAAATATGGCAATCCTGCAGATTCCACCTCTTTCAACCAGGCAAGGATGCGACATATAGAATCTATCGCGTCACTTGGAATGAACGTATAAATGCCACACTGTTTATATAATTTACGAGCCAAAGGAACATCTCTGACGACGGGGATACCGATCTCTTTAGCGTATGCAATGACGGCACGCGCACGGTGATCTATTTCACGAACTGAAACAAACGGCATAGGCATGTATTTTTCCTGATAAAAAACACCCATTGCAATGTGAGTTGGATTCGCCAATATAAATTGGGAATTACTGATATCAGACTTGACCTGAGTTGAAAGCAATTCGGTATGCAAAGAACGTCGCTTTTCTTTAACCTCTGGATCCCCTTCACTTTGCTTGTGTTCTTGCTTTATTTCTCGCTTTTCCATTCGCATATCTTTAATAAATAAGAGATATTCAACAAATGCATCTACAAGCAAAATTGGAAGTCCGATTATCAAATAAAATACTAATAAAAAAAAAGCTAACTTGACCCAGGTGAGGCCTATATTTGCCCCATTCATGTAAATTTGAGAAAAAATCCATTCTTGATATATTTTCCAAAAAACATATCCTGATACAAACACAACGGGCAAATATAGTAAGGCCTTGAAAGTATCTTTTATTGTTTTAATTTTGAATAATTTTTTAAAACCATTTACTGGATTAAGGTTTGATATATTTGGATGTAGTGCTTCAAAAGCCAAAGTAAATCCACTTTGCCAAACTGAAAACACAATAATGGGAATTGTACAAATAACGATAAATGGCATGACTAGCTTCAAAAATATCCAGACCAATTCAGAGAAATACTCTTCTGGATATATTCTAAAACCACTAGCAATCGTTGCTTGTAATAAATTGCTGATAGTCGATAAACTGAACACCCAATATAAATAGGCCCCGCCAATTATCAGTACTGCAGCTACAATCTGATCATGAGCTTTGAATGTTTTCCCTTTTTTGGCCTCATCGCGTAATTTTTTTTGTGTTGGTAGCTCTGTTTTCATTGATGACATGTTATTGAACCCCGTTAAAAAGTTCAACTGCCACACCTGCTCTTCCTAATTCAACAATCTGGACCGACAAAAGGGGGACGAAGTACATTAACAAAACTGTCAATGCAATGACTGACTTGATTCCAAGTGAAATCGAAAATGCGTTCAACTGAGGTGTAAATCGTGACAGTATCCCCAAAAGAATTTCACTAAGAAATAAGACCAATAAGATAGGCGCTGATAACGAGAGCGATTTTGATATCAGTCTAGGAATGACTTGCACACATTTATTAAAATCAATGCCATTCCACTCTAACAAACCGACAAGCCGATAACTGTCTGAAATTGCCTCTATCACGTTCAGCATGCCTCCATTTTCAAGAAATATAACAATGCAAAACAAGTGAAGAAAATTTGACATCTCTGTTGAATCAATGCCATTCAACGGATCAATACTGCTGCTTATTGTTGCCCCACGTTGATTATCGATCCAGGCACCCATAGCGTGAAACACCCAAAACGGCATCGCGAGTACCATGCCCATTCCTAGTCCGACGAGGGCTTCTTTCAATCCGAGAAACAAAAGATCTATTGCATCCAACGCCGGCAACGGTGCCGCAATCATTGGCCATATTCCAACAATCACGATCACGATCACTGAATTACGAGCGGCAGCTCCGATCAAGACGCTTTTATTTAAGAATGGCAAGATATAAAAACAGACGCTGATGCGCGCGAAAGCAAGCATGACTCCGCCCCATGCCTGTGAAATTTCATTTAAAAACGCCATCATTGACATCAACGATATGCCTGAGCTTAACGACTCAGTGCAAACCTCATGGTTTGTTCCGCAAAATTAAGTAGATGCTCGCCATACCATCCTGTAGTCAACAAGAGGCAAATCACTACTGCCAGCAACTTGACACCGAATGGCAAAGTTTGCTCTTGCAGCTGCGTTACTGTTTGAAGCAAGCCGACCAGCAATCCGATCACCGTTGCGACCACGACAGGGAGTGCGGATAACAGCAGTGCCAATTGCAAGGTTTTGTTTCCTGCGAAAAGTAAGTTGTCCATAATTTACCCGCCATCAGTGCGCCAGATCGAGGTACTGCATAACCAGTCCTTTTGAGAGCATGGTCCAGCCATCCATCGCCACAAACAAAATCAGCTTGATCGGAACAGATATCGTCACAGGACTCATCATCATCATCCCCAGTGCTAACAAGATGCTCGAGACGACAAGATCAATAACAACGAATGGTAAATACAAATAAAACCCAATTTTGAAAGCATCCTTTATCTCACTCAACGCATAAGCAGGCAAAAGAGAGAAAAGTGATGCATCGTCTTGATCGTCTTTCGCTGAAAAATAACTATTTTTATTGGCAGGGCCAAGGTCTTCAATTCGAGACTTCTGTGCTTTTTCAAAAAATTGGGTCAGATCTGAATCACTGTATTTACGAAGATAATCCTTGTAACTATTTAAGCCAGTCTCTATGAAATTTTTTACTGATGAAACACTATTAAGTGTTGCATGGCTACTGACATAATGGTTATAAGTATCCTGCATCACCGGCTGCATCACAAACATCGACAGCATTAACGCAATGCTATTAAGCACCATGTTTGAAGGGACCTGCTGCAAGCCCAACGCATTACGTAACAAAACGAATACGATCGAAAATTTGATATAACAGGTTCCGGCTGCTACCAAAAAGGGTAATAGTGATGCAATCGCAAGAATTGCAATCAAAGACATATCATTCATATCGGATTAATTTCTTTGCAAACTCTGCACCTGGACAGCAAGAATATTATCGATTTGTACGAGCTCCCCTGAGGCAATTATTTTGTTATTAACGACAAGATCGACCTTTTGATGAGAATCTGCTGGTAATGTGATCAACTCACCTTTCTGTAATGTGACCAGTTCAGCCGCAGTATATTCTTTGCGTGCCAGTACAATTTCAACTACCAATTTAAGTTGATCCAAATGAATTGTATTTAAATCGGATTCCCCTTCCAAAACGGCGCTCGGCGCATTGTATTGACGCATAATAATTTCCTTGATAGTGATATCGTTTCCAGTAAGAGAAAACGTAAATAAATGTTGATTCGATGTTCGAGCAACTTGTATTTTTTCTTCGATCAACAGCGCGTCGCCTATAGCTATACGTTTAAATAGCTGAGTCGATATAACACTTTTCCCAATTAAAAATTCGACCGGGACGGTAAGACAATAAGGAAGGACGGTACTTGCTTGAAAGTCCTGATTTATTTTCGGCAACTCTTCAAAATAAACAGTTGCCTCATGCGAATAACAAACTAATGCCGATTCTGTAGCCAGATTATTGGCGGTGACATCAACGATATCCATTAGAACAGCACTCCGATAATCGAAATATTGATGTGCAAATATCAATGGTTTTTCTAGTGCAGTGACGAGAGGTCGTAGTTCACACTCGGGCATTGCGCTCCAGGCGATCCCTCCTAATTCAGGAAATTGCACATTCGCCCATTGATCAACATCAACAAGACAGCTCGCAATAGAATTTTCATAAGTAAGACGAAACCGAAAGTAACGCCCCCACGGCAAAACAGACGTAATCCATGCATCGATATTCATGGATTGAAAAAAGGGTAGTGCGCGCTCAATGCCGGCATCACGTTGAGTTACGCAGCGCAAAAGTGGGAACTGATTCATCATTCTGCGGGTTCTTCTTGCTCTGGCTTGTAACGGCGACGGAGCCCGCTGCGGTCATCCGGTTCCGCTGCGGCTTCGATAATCCATGCTGCATCTTTTTTCTCGCTGCTCTTGAGTGCGCTTTCCACCTCCACATTAGATGGTTTTAGTCGTATTGCAGGGCCATCGGTAGACACCATCAGATTTACTGTGTGCGATTTCCCCCATGAAGAAAATACATACTGCGAACCGCTGTGTGGAGCGCTCGAGCTATTCTGAAGTTCGACTGGCTCTGGCACCCACTGTGGATGAGTAAATGTAGGCTCACCCTGCCGCTGTTTTTCAGCAAGCAAGGCCGAAGTATCGACATTAACAGTTTGCCGTGTTCCCGAAACGACCGGAAACACTGCTGATTCAACGCCAACGGACTCATCTTTTTTTCGTGAAAATTCCGAAATTCGATCCGTTTTTTTAAGCGTCGTCAACATACCGAGCAAGGAGTCTCGATCAAGAAACCGACCTCCAGGACTAGCAATAATGGACTGTGAAGATGCAGATTCCGTACCTAACTTATCCGATGAGTTGGGTGCTCCATGCTTTTTAGAATATGCCCAATGCCGCCCCAGATCTGCTGTAGATGCGGTTTCCGATATCAAATCTACCTTTTCTGTGATGCCAGATAAAGAGGATGAAGAATTAAGCGATTCGGAAATATGAGAACCATCAGTCACAGACGTCGTACCATTCTCAGGCAACTCCGGCCTAACACGAAAGGGCAACATGCCCTGCAAAACGCGGATAGGATCTGGTTTGTCTGTTTCTTTTTGTGTTTCAGCGGACTTCCATTTGAAGTTGCATTCACGTGTCAGACGTTTATCTGAATAGGTATTGAGCCGTAAGATAGCGCGGGAAAATAAGTCAACCGTCTCTGATCCAATATAAGTATCAGTTACAGGACGCCCTAAAGATGCACTGTTCGTTAATTGGATTTTCGACGACATATTGAGCTTTCATGAGTTTCACGTTCAGATATACGTTCCTTCTGTGTCCGCATTAATTGCGACTGAACTGCTATCCACCGTTCCATTTTCAATTTTTTTTTATGATTTTCTACTGCGATATTTTTTTGGAAATTAACGACTTTCATTGATTCGTCTGCTTTCTCCATCAAATCAAATTTAATTATTGAGGTGTCATTAATTTGAGCAAGAACAATAGCGACCTTCCTACTTCGTTCGTAAAGTTGGGAACGGCTTAAACCTGACTGCGCCTCATGTAATTCATCAAGCACACTGTCTAAATTTTTTCTACGGGCAGTTTCTTTTTCAACTTCACCCATTGTCTTTTCATGTTCCTGCATAGCAGCTGTCGCTAATTGCCGAGCAAGATCGGTACGCATTCCAAAAAACTGGCGGATCGTAATATTTTTTTTATTAAACTTCATTCATGCTCTCCAATGTTTCGTCGTAGCGACTGCATTCGTCTGTCGGCTGGCAAAGAAAATTCTCAAGAGCGGGTTCTCGTTCAAGAGCCATGTCATTGTCCCTATCCAGCCCCGGTTTATACTCACCAATATCTCTATATAGTTTGAGATCAGCCAATCGGGCCAGCAAGCGCCTGAGCCCGGTAGCAGTGTGCTGATGCGCTTCATCAGCCACATGAGTAAATACACGACTAGTGCTATTAAGTATGTCGATAGCCGGGAAATGTCCCTGGCCTGCCAATTTCCGACTCAGATAAATGTGCCCATCAAGGATCGACTTAACTTCCTCGCCAATCGCATCAGATTCGTCTTCATCTTCCAAAAGAATGGTGTAAAAGGCAGTAATACTCCCGGTCACCGTGCATCCAGGCCGTTCCAGCAACAAAGGTAGCGCCTCAAATACCGAGGCTGGATAACCTCGACGCGAGGGTAACTCTCCGGTTGAAAACGCCACATCACGCAAAGCACGTGCATAACGGGTAACCGAATCCAGCAACAAAACGACTTGCTGTCCTCTGTCACGAAAATATTCAGCTATGGTTGTTGCAATGAGCGCGGCATTACAGCGGTCAACAGAGGCGTAATCAGAGGTGGCAAATACCAAAACGGTCCGATCAGCCTTTTCTGACTCGCGCAAGATATTGACAAACTCAGCAACTTCCCGGCCCCGCTCACCAATCAAGCCAATGACGAATACGTCTGCGTCGGCATGAGCAATGATCATTTGTAATAATGCAGTTTTCCCACAGCCAGCCGATGCAAAAATTCCAATCCGCTGACCAGAAGCGCATGTAAGCATTCCGTCGATAGCGCGGATCCCTGTTGTCAGTGGTCGATTAAGTGGCTGGCGAAGCTGGTAAGGTACGGGCGCACGATTTATGTTCAGATGGCACATAGGCGCTTCCGGCAGTTCATGATTCGACAACCGGTCAACTATGCGTCCGCTTGAGTCGATCACCTTTCCCATCCAGGCATCTGATCCCGTAATACTTAACGCAGCACCAGTCGGATGCAAAACAATATCTCTTCCCAAACCTTTGTTGTGGCCGAGTAAAGTAAGAACCGTCCCTTTCGGATTGAGTCCCGTAACCTGCGCTCGCCCAACCACAGTTCTGTCATTGACTGAGCGCCGTAGTAAACATAGCTCTCCAATAAATACATTCAAAAGCGGAGCATGGATAGTGACCCCATTGATAGACAATGGATGTGCGAGTTGACAAAAAAAAGGGGGAATTCTCATCGATGTACTGTT
The DNA here is from genome assembly GCF_034313965.1 of Herbaspirillum sp. RTI4. Classification (NCBI taxonomy): domain Bacteria; kingdom Pseudomonadati; phylum Pseudomonadota; class Betaproteobacteria; order Burkholderiales; family Oxalobacteraceae; genus Herbaspirillum; species Herbaspirillum sp. RTI4. Next base: position 1,867,545 of record NZ_JAVIWQ010000002.1, on the reverse strand, counting down.
TCATAAAGCATGGTTAGTTTCCCGAAAAAACCATCTAACGCCTCAGCAAACATCTCAGAATCTTCTAGGTAATCGGGATGCACGACGGCCTTAACTTTTAACTTTCCGTCATGCCGGTATAAAACAGGATGCTCTGCCAGCATGAAGGCGCATGGCTCACAAGTCAGTGCGAGTAAATCAAACGACACTTGTTTCAACAAATGATCGTCGTCATCACATAGCTCACTCCACATCCACACAAAACCACCGATTTCACTAATGGAGATGCTACTCATGTTGTCAAAATCGAGATTAATCGTGGAATGCGAATCAAAATCACCGATCAAACTACTATCACAATCAAGACTTATCAATGCGTCTCGAACTAAGGTATTTAAACTCGGATTCATCATTCACCTTTTGCCTTTTCCCTATTAAATTGTTTTCAAGATATCAACTGAAATCGAATCCGAAACCTCACCAAACGACAAGACTTGCAAATCAGGAAATCGATCTTCAATCAATTTTTTAAAAAATCGTCTGACGTCAACTGATGTGAGGAGAACCATATCCTTCAATGAGATATGTAATCCTTCCAGGCTAACGCTCAACAAATCGATAATTTCATCTTTTTGTTCCGGCTCAAGATTGAGATACGAAGCCCCTTGTGATTGCCGTATGCCGCCTCGCACTACTTCTTCTATTCGAGGAGAAATGACTGCTACGCGAAGCGTTCCATCCACAGAAAATTTATTTGATATATATCGAGCTAGAGCATTTCTGGCATGTTCGACCAGTGCGATTACATCTTTCTCCCGACCGCCCCACTGCGCCAAAGCCTCCAAAATAAGTTTCATATTTCGGATTGAAATTTGCTCATGCAGCAACCGTTGAAAAACTTCAGATATCCTCTGTACAGGCGCATACCGGTAAGTTTCTTTTAATAATTCCGGATATTTTTTTTCTAATTCATCCAGTAAATTTTTTGTTTCTTGAATCCCAAAAAATTCAGTCACATTACGCAATATCAAACTGGAAATATTACAAAACAACTCGTCAATGTCTGAGCGCAGCTGATAACCAAGCTGTTCGATACGTGTAATGTCATCAGCAACAACCCAGCATGAAGTTTTACCAGTGTTATCTGTAATTTGTTTTATCTGTAGATCCATACTCAACAATTCATCACTTGGATTAACGAGTTGACTAGAACCAAACAAAATTGAGCAATCTCCGGCAGGAACTTCGTTAATCATGATGCGCACAATCTCAGGATCTAAGGTATCGCTGAACCGAGTCACTAGTTGCGGCATGCGGAAACCAAACTCCATAAAAAAACGTTGCCTGTATTTCTCTTCTACTTGCTGCGTATTCCAAAGAGCTTGGTGGCAGCTAGGCAATATGCAAATCAATGGCACGGTTTCAGCCATCATGGAGTCAGTATTAAAACCGACTTCTCGATGCTCATCGTATGAGCCGACAACACCATGATCAGCATTGCCGGATTCAGGTATTTTTCTTGATTTTTTTTCTTTGTAATAACAAAAAGATCCAAGACTGATTCCCAGTACAGTGAACACTCCTATTGGAAACCCGGGTAATAATCCCATTGCAAGAACGACTAGTGCGGTAGTGCCAAGAACAAAAGTATTCGCAAACATTTCATGCACAATACTTTGCCCGAGATTTTTCCCGGAACCGCTAACCCTGGTAACGATAAACCCAGCACTAATTGAAATCAGTAATGCAGGTATTTGCGCAACCAAACCGTCACCGATAGTGAGTAAGGTATAAATCTGCAACGCATCAGAAAAAGACATTCCTTGCTGAAGAACTCCTACTGAAATACCTCCAATAAAATTGACAAAAATAATCACAATGCCGGCTATTGCATCGCCCTTTATAAATTTCATTGCCCCGTCATAGGATCCATATAGTTGACTTTCACGCTCCAAACTATGACGACGCTCCCGCGCTCCTTCAGTGTCAAGAACACCAGCCCGTTGATCAGCATCTATGCTCATCTGCTTGCCTGGCATCCCGTCCAAGGAAAATCGAGCAGCAACTTCAGCAACCCGTTCAGATCCCTTGGTAATCCCCCCACAAAAAAGTAACGGCGGATTCAAGCGGTCACTGCAACGCGTTATTAAAAATTTCCGCCGGCGTTCTAAACCCGAGAGTTTTTCGTGGTCGGGCATTGAGCTCTGCTGCTATGTCATCTAATTCGTGTTGGGAATATTTGGCCAGTCCGCTTCCTTTTGGGAAATATTGCCTCAACAGACCATTGGTATTTTCATTAGTGCCCCGTTGCCATGGACTACGAGGATCGCAAAAATAAACTTCCATATCTGTTGCGATAGTAAATTGTTTATGTGCTGAAAGCTCTTGTCCGCGATCCCAAGTTAAACTTTTGCAGATCTGATAGGGAAGTTTTTTCATCTGCTCCGTCAGTGAGTGCACCACACTTGGTGCTGTGCGGCCTTCACACTTACACAAGACGGTAAATCTAGACTGACGCTCAACTACGGTGGCTATGGCGCTGTTATTGGCACCGATAATCAGATCGCCCTCCCAGTGCCCAGGGATTGCTCGGTCTTCGATTTCAACGGGACGATCTCTGATCGAGATAGCATCCAAAATTTGCCCTCTACTACCGGCCTTATGATTTTTGGCATGGCGAAACATCCGTTTCGTTCTTAAATGTTTTTTCAGCTCTTCCCGAAATAAGGCCCGTGTCTGAATAAACAAAGATTTGTATATCGTTTCATGGGACACATACATCTCCTTGCTCGTGTCGGTCTGCCTGGTCTTTAGCCATCCAGCGATTTGCTCTGGAGACCAGTTTGAGGCGAGCCTTTCCTCTACAAGACATCTTAGGGCGGGACGTTCTGCCAGTAAGAATGATTTTGGTCGCTTCGCTCGTTTAAGAAAAGCTTGTTCAGCAATACTGGCACGATATTTAACGACGCCACCGTTCCGGGATATTTCCCTGGAAATTGTCGATGGTGAACGATTAAGTTCTCTGGCAATACTGCGAATACTGCACTCTTTGGCTAGTGCCCTAGAAATGTCTTCGCGCTCTTCAAGAGTAAGGCAAGTCGCTCGACGCTGCCTCTTTCGTGGCGTGATGCCACCGTGATAGAGCAGGTAGGAGTATATGGTTGCCGCTGGCTTCTCAATGTCCCTGGCTATTTCGCTCATCGGATATCCTTGTTGCCACATTCGCCAGATGATGGCTTTGCGATCATCGGTCATTGCTCCGTAAATACTTGGCATCGCACACCTCATCGATTTTAATTTATGATGAAAATCAGGTGTTGCAGTGACCGCTTGAATCCGCCACGTTTAAAAGTAGAATTTTCTTAAATGAGATTTTGAGGAAGTTTTACATGAAGACATCACGCTTTACGGAAAGTCAGATCATCAACATCTTGAAGCAGGCCGAGGCCGGTACGCCAGTACCGGAGCTTTGCCGGGAGCATGGGATGAGTTCGGCATCGTTTTATAAGTGGCGCAGCAAATATGGCGGCATGGATGCATCAATGATGTCCCGGATGAAGGAACTTGAGGAAGAGAACCGCCGGCTCAAGAAGATGTACGCCGAAGAACGATTGAAGGCGGAGATGGTGACGGAGGCGATGCAAAAAAAGTGGTGAGGCCATCTCTGAGGCGAGAGATGGCCAAAAAAGCGGTTCAGCAATATGGCTGCAGTATCCGGGTGGCGTGCGCGGCCTTTGCGATCAGCGTGGTTTGCTACCGTTATCATGCCAAGTTGTCGGACGAGAACGCGGTGATTGCGGACTGGCTGGTAAGACTGACCAACAATCAGCGTAACTGGGGATTCGGCATGTGCTTTCTGTATCTGCGCAACGTCAAGGGGTTCGGCTGGAACCATAAGCGCGTCTATCGCATTTATCGCCAGCTGAAACTCAATTTGCGGATCAAGCCGAAGAAGCGATTGGTCAGGGAAAAGCCCGAAGCGTTAAACGTGCCTGAGTCGATCAACGCGGTGTGGTCGATGGATTTCATGCATGATCAATTGTCGGATGGACGCAGTATCCGTTTGTTCAACGTGATCGATGACTTCAATCGCGAAGGCCTTGCCATTGATATCGATTTCTCGCTGCCGGCAGCCCGAGTCGTCCGTTGCCTGGATCAGATCATTGAATGGCGCGGTAAGCCGCTGACCATTCGCTGCGACAATGGTCCGGAATACATCAGCGCGACGCTGGCGACTTGGGCACAAACGCGTGGCATCCGGATCGAATACATCCAGCCAGGACAGCCGCAGCAAAATGCGTATGTCGAGCGCTACAACCGCACGGTACGTTATGACTGGCTGGCCCATTATCTGTTTGAATCGATCGACGAAGTGCAGGAGTTTGCGACCAAATGGCTATGGACCTACAATCACGAGCGACCGAACATGGCGCTCGGCGGCATCACCCCAAAACAAAAATTAGCACTTGCAGCATAACCTCTACTTTTAGCTAAGGCGGATTCAAGCGGTCACTGCAACGCGTTATTAAAAATTTCCGCCGGCGTTCTAAACCCGAGAGTTTTTCGTGGTCGGGCATTGAGCTCTGCTGCTATGTCATCTAATTCGTGTTGGGAATATTTGGCCAGTCCGCTTCCTTTTGGGAAATATTGCCTCAACAGACCATTGGTATTTTCATTAGTGCCCCGTTGCCATGGACTACGAGGATCGCAAAAATAAACTTCCATATCTGTTGCGATAGTAAATTGTTTATGTGCTGAAAGCTCTTGTCCGCGATCCCAAGTTAAACTTTTGCAGATCTGATAGGGAAGTTTTTTCATCTGCTCCGTCAGTGAGTGCACCACACTTGGTGCTGTGCGGCCTTCACACTTACACAAGACGGTAAATCTAGACTGACGCTCAACTACGGTGGCTATGGCGCTGTTATTGGCACCGATAATCAGATCGCCCTCCCAGTGCCCAGGGATTGCTCGGTCTTCGATTTCAGCGGGACGATCTCTGATCGAGATAGCATCCAAAATTTGCCCTCTACTACCGGCCTTATGATTTTTGGCATGGCGAAACATCCGTTTCGTTCTTAAATGTTTTTTCAGCTCTTCCCGAAATAAGGCCCGTGTCTGAATAAACAAAGATTTGTATATCGTTTCATGGGACACATACATCTCCTTGCTCGTGTCGGTCTGCCTGGTCTTTAGCCATCCAGCGATTTGCTCTGGAGACCAGTTTGAGGCGAGCCTTTCCTCTACAAGACATCTTAGGGCGGGACGTTCTGCAAGTAAGAATGATTTTGGTCGCTTCGCTCGTTTAAGAAAAGCTTGTTCAGCAATACTGGCACGATATTTAACGACGCCACCGTTCCGGGATATTTCCCTGGAAATTGTCGATGGTGAACGATTAAGTTCTCTGGCAATACTGCGAATACTGCACTCTTTGGCTAGTGCACTAGAAATGTCTTCGCGCTCTTCAAGAGTAAGGTAAGTCGCTCGACGCTGCCTCTTTCGTGGCGTGATGCCACCGTGATAGAGCAGGTAGGAGTATATGGTTGCCGCTGGCTTCTCAATGTCCCTGGCTATTTCGCTCATCGGATATCCTTGTTGCCACATTCGCCAGATGATGGCTTTGCGATCATCGGTCATTGCTCCGTAAATACTTGGCATCGCACACCTCATCGATTTTAATTTATGATGAAAATCAGGTGTTGCAGTGACCGCTTGAATCCGCCAAGCTTAAAAATGGGGGGATTACCCGATGATCGGATTAATCTCAAGCGAACATTGCAAAAAAGTAGAGAATTAAATTCTATGTTGGAGCAACTAGGATCGAGTGAGTAAATATCGCTGACAAGTGCAGCACTAACAAAGTCGACTAATGCATGACGTCTTTCTAAGCCATATTCCTCGATCCACTGCCGGTAGATAAACAACGCATCTTCGCTATTTTCAAGGAAGTTTCGATACAAGCGCCGTAAAACTTTTGGATTTAAATGTAGCTTTGCGCTAAATAATTTTGCATTGACTGCAACATTGATCCCGCTATTTATTTTTTTTTGTCTCCATCCAATCGTGCCAATGCCAGAGCATCGGCGATATTCCGACGCTCGAGTTCTTTCGACCTCTCTAACTCTTCTTGCCCATACTGCTCAAGCAAGTGTTCCAATGCCAAAATAAGATCGCTGATATCAGGGAATCGCTGCATGGAAAATTGTAGTAAATCCCTAGCGGAAATCTCTCTTAACAAGACTATCTCGCCTATCTCTTGCAGACCGGTCTCACTATTTTCTTCTAGTAATTTTGAAAACCTGTCGTTAATCGCAGTTAATTTTCTATCCTCTCGATTTACGCGTCGACTCATTGATGCCATCAACATCGACATGTCGTCCAGCATATTCACATCTGGTTGTGCAATGTGCTTTGAATGGGTAGTCGATGGGAGTGAAGTAAGCTTGATATCCGCCTGAGTGGCCAACTTGCTATTCCTTGCCTCATTCCTGAAAATTGAACGCGCAGATTGTAGGCGCAGTGAATTATCGATAGCCAACGTTATCCTCCAAACGCTTACTCATGATTTCCAATGTATTCGGCAAGGAAATATCGCGCCCGGTAGAATTTTCTCTGTCAAACTGGATGGCGTCCCATCCATCCGAAGCATCAATCACTCGCGGTTGGATCAGAAATACGCGAGTCAGCTTCTGGATATTCTTATTACTGAATCTAAAAAAACTACCAATAAAAGGGATGTCACCCAATAAAGGAATTTTAGAAACCTCAGCATTTGTCTGATCACGCGAATAACCCCCAATCAATAGACTCAGATTTTGCGGTACACGAGCCACGGTATTGATCTTGGTTCGGCTTACGACTGGTAAGCCATCAACTAAACCGGTATCACCTAAGGATTTCGATGGCATACCATCCTCGATATTCAAAATCATTTCAATATCACCAGACTGTCCTGATATGCGCGGCAAAACACTAATCAAGGTCCCGAATGTTACTTTTTCAAGAACAGCATTCCTCTCCCCAACCAGCTTGCTGTAGAAGGTATGGTTACTGTCAAAAATAGCTGGGATATTTTCCTGAGTTAATACAATGGGACGTGATACGACTTGCGCATTACCTTTCTGACTTAAAGCGGTTACCGCCGCCAGGAACCGATTACCATCCAGCGATGTAACGCGAATCGGATCATTGTTAAAATTTATTTTCCCAACATTACCGATACTCACTCCAGCCTGCCAGTTAACCCCGAGCTGATCCAGATCGTTTTTTGAAATATCAATCATCCATAATGACAACTCAATTTGTCGGCGAGGAACATCCAGCTTTGATACCAGATTTTGTATCAATCGAACCTGCTTATCCGATCCCTTGATCAAAAGACTGTTAGTTTCAGGATAAGCAATAATTTTGACCTGCGAGTTTTCGCCATCGCTGCCCGCACTTATTTTCTGCATTACTGGTATATCTTTTCCCACAACAATTCCACCTGATGGCGTTTCCCGTTGAACAGAGGGACCGCCATCATCTGTCGTCATAGTCACCTTAGTGGCGGCCGCCAAACCAGGATCCCTCGTTAAAATATTAGTCAAAACAGAACCAATGCCAGGGATTATTATGGTCTTCTCTCGCAATTCAAATGTCCGGGAATCCACAAAAGTATTATGCAATTTTATTATTTCAATTTTTTCTTTAATTTCCCCAGCATATTCTGTGTTGTTATGTGCGGCATCGATCTGAGCCGAAATTTCCGTTACTAAATCTATATATATTGGTGGAGCGACTAAATAAAAAGTGTTTGTTGAAAAATCACTTCGGATTGGAAAACGGGAATCTAATATTTTTGACTTTCTCAAGAATTCAATTAATGTTGGTAATGATGAATTTTTTAATGAAATGACTGCATTTTTCATTTCTGCAGAGTCATAAATATAAATTGCCTGACCATCATCAAACCAGATAAGGCCAATCTGCTCACTCAATTTTTCTAACAATATTCGAGGGCGTGAAAAATCAAAATTACCTGTAACAATTTTTTTTTGTGCACGCAAACTTAATATAATTGGCTTGTGTATCTTTGACGATAACCCTTGAAACAATTGCTGTACACTCTCTCCCCTCGCAACAAACCCACCAGCGAATATCTCTGCATTTTCTGTATTTTTTTTCCCGTTCTCACCATCACTACTCTGCGCCCATCCATTACTTATTCCCGCCACGAATAGTAGTATGGCGACCATAATTATTTTTTTCATTTATTAATTCGCTTTAAAATTTTTTCCATATAAAGTTCTGTTGGAGAAAACCCAAATAAATCCCTTATATCTCTTGAGAAGTGAGAAGACGATGCATAACCATGATCCAAGGCAATATTAGTCAACCCAAACTGGTGACCTGCTGTTGCCAGCAACGCTCCCGCTGCTCGCCATATCCTGAATTCACGCTTTATAGATGTCCCCAAGGCACGTTTGCATTTTCGTCGAAAATGCGAAATTGACAGGCCATAACGGCTACCTAGAACTTCGATACTGCTGCAGTCGCGATTGAGCAATAAAAACTTTACTAAGCTGTAATCCTCATATCTCCGTAGCATCTGCGCCACCCTCATGACTGCCGAGTCACCAGAAATTATGCCCAATAAGAACCATTTTTCCAAACCGGAAGGAGTAATTGATCGATCATCGTGGATACTCACTTGAATAATCGACTCTTTAATTCCAAATGAAGATTGAGGGGCCAAATTATTATGGTCTATAAATGCCAGTAATTTTATTAAGCGACTACAAGAAATAATTTTTATTTTGGCATCACCAATATTTAACTGTCCGTGAATTTTTGTTGCAGTAATTAAACATAAAGCCGTATCCAATGACAATATTTCCAAATGAAGTATTTCGCTTCCGATTCGCACCTCACACTTAGAGTATTTCATTCCAGGTTTTAAAAGAAGCAGGTGCGGACAATGCTCCATATTGATTCCATTTGCAGTCTTCATAGGTCGATTGGTTCGCTCCGACTTAACATCAAATTAATCGCAAAATTACGATAAAAATTGATGTTCTATTGAGATTTCCTTAAGATATAAAAATTATTTTTAAATATATATTTTTATAAAATAGAATCCAGGCAAACAATATGTGATGATGTTTTTGGTGTCCATAGGACCAGTACTAAATATGGCACTTAAGCAATTTCGCGCAAAATATTCTTTTAAAAATTACTCCCGGATAATTTATTTAATTAATTTATATTTCATACTCGTACGATGTTCTACCGGGACTATTTTATTTATAGTAATTACATTCGATAACATTAAAAACGAGAGGTGTAAATTTTACGCTAATCGCCTTCGAAATAATGACTACTAATATTGGAAAAAAAAATTCAGAAAAAGCTGAAATTGTATTGATAACACTGGCATATTTACCTGATCGGGAAATCAAGAAATTTATTGGTTATTTAAATAAATATATATTTTTATCTCCTGCTCAAAAACGATTGATGATTGAAAAATTTGAAAAAGAAATCGAAATAAAAAATCCGGATATGTGATCTTTTAATTTCTTTTTTATCAAACAAATAACGACTAATTCGGCATCAAAATATATATGCAAAAAATGATACGGGTAATAATTGCTGATGATCACCCGACGGTGATTCTTGGTATCAGTCATCTTCTTGCCGAAGCTCAAGAAATTGACATAGTAGGCACAGCCTCAAATTCTACTGAGTTAACTAAGCTTCTTGAGACTCGTCAATGTGATGTTTTATTATCTGACTACGCAATGCCAGGGGGTATTTATGGGGATGGTGTCGCGTTACTGACGTTTATACGTCGCCGCTATCCCAAGCTTAAAACTGTCATCATGACAATGATCGACAATCCTAGTGTATTGAGATCAATATTAAAGCTAAATATTAAGTGTGTATTGAGTAAATCTGACGATCCGAGCCATGTAATATGCGCGGTATTTGCTGCGTTTTTGGGAAAAGAATATCTCTCGCCCGCTGCGAATCAAATATCAAAATTATTAAATCTTGATTCCGACGGAAAAAGCCGTGAGCCTCAATTAACAAAGCGTGAAGTTGAAGTAATTAGACTGTTTGTATCTGGGCTAACTGTTAATGAAATTGCGGCTAGTTTATTGCGAAGTAAACAAACTGTTAGCTCGCAAAAGGCAAGCGCAATGAAAAAATTAGGCATTCAACGTGATGCAGATTTATATAAATATGCAATGGAAACAGGATTATTAGCATTTTCGACCAGCTCTAATTAATTTTTTATTTTCAATGAAATAATACTGTAAAAATTTTTATTTACAGTAAATATTTAATTTTATTAAAAAACATATTTTATAATATTAGTCAACTTTTAGCATAGATAAATAAATATGAGTTTCAAATGAAAAAGTATGACTGCGGTAATGAATATGTTATGAGACTACTTTCTGGGCCATTAAATGGTTTTGAATTTTCAATTGGTCCTGGTGAGTATTTATTTTGTGCAAAACCAGAAAGATTTTTAGATATAAATAACGTAGCTGATACACTTAAATTAGATGAACGAGTAATTTATTTGCCAACCGAAACCGATGGTGTAAATTTTACGATTTTTGTGGCGGATAAAAAAAAAATAAAAGATCAAATTACCGCTTTAGTTCACAATAAAAATAACACTAAAACTATTAAATTTTCATTTAATGAAGTTATTGCAATTGAAAATATTTATTTTTCCGTTAAGTTAGCTGGGACAGCTTGGGAGGAAGCAATTGAAAATTTTATTTCACCACAAAAAATAGAATTGACTGAAGAAATCACCAATATAAAAAATAAATTTAATATTGCAAGCCGTGGTTATCGACTTTTTTTTATTTCAATAATATGTTTAATATCCGCATTAATTGCCATTTACGCCTTACTTTTTTTATATCAAGATAATGAGGTTACATCTTTAAATAAATTATTTAAAGATGCTTCCATTTCTTATGAAATTGAAACTGGTCGAGATAATATTCATTACATTATTGCTAATAGTGAAGGTGATCTAGAGTGGGCCAGACAGGCCGTTATTAAAACTAACGTCAGTAGAAAAGTTATAATAACTTCACGTAATTTTGAATCAGACCGTATTAGCGAATTATTAAAAAATATAAATGTCGCATTCTTTGTTATCCATCTCAACAATATTAAAGAACCAGAAATTTTAATAAGCTCAAATAGAAATGTTATAACAACTGAATTTATTAATTCATTAAAAAAACAAATACTAGAAATAACGCCTTATGCAAATAAAATTAACATTGTCTTAATTGAAGATTCCGATGTGATTAAAGCTGCAAAAGATGGACTTGATAAAATTGGACTAGATTATCATTATCGTGATAGCTCTTCTGGAGTTAGCCTTACAAATACTGGGCCAATTGATGATGTAATGCTCATAGAAGTTTATCAATTCATAAAAGATTTTTACTCTAAATTTGGCTCTCAATTTATAAATATAAATATATTATTAAAAGATGATTTTATTAAAAATAATTCATTTAAATATGGATCCGACAGCTACATTGTTATGAACAAAAATCATTGGGATTTTTCAAAAATACCGAAATTAATTAATTAAAAAAATAAATCATTAATATGCCAATAAAGTATTATTAATTGTAATAATATGTGTTTTTAATATTTTTAACTGTATGAATATTTGAAAGAATATCAAATGAGCGAAGCAATTACATCAAGCACAAGTGGACTCGGCACAAATGATTATATCTCCACATTAGCTCGTAGTATGGACGCGAGTGTTACGAAAGCAATGGCCAATATGAGTCTCGCTATTAAAGCGGTTGAAGGTGATGCTACGAATCCAAAATTATTGTCAGAGCTTCAAACAGCAACCACTACCTTTGGAACAGTGGCCGGCCTGCAATCTAGTTTAGTAAAAAAAATTGGCGATGTTGATGCCGAAATTATTCGGAAAATTTAATATCTAATTTGACTATATCAACCCACAAACATAGTCATTAGCACCACAAATTATTTTTATTTCTCATGCAAATCACCTCTCTTCGTCCTGATATTTCATTTAGTGCAACAACTACCCTGCAAAGATCGGAACCGATATCACTTGAATCACGTGCAGCCGCTGCTATCGCTGATATAGCAGTTGATTCAGCTGTAACTAAAAACGCGATTCTTCATACATCACAGACTGATTTATTCAATCCGAAAACGCTTGCTAATCTGCAAGTGCGTGTTGAAAGTTATTCAAATCATGTGGCACTAATCTCCTCTCTGACTCACAAGGCCGTTGCCTTGGTTGAAACTGTCGTCAAGTCCTAACCATGCGTATTTATTCCTCGCTATCGATAGCCCTCTTCGCAATTATTTTGACTGGTTGTGATAAAGAATTGCTGGAAGGACTTGATCAGCGGCAAGCTAATGAAGTTTTGGCTGCACTACAACGCAGCAATATTAGTGCTGATAAAAAAAATAACGGTAAGAAGGGATACTCAGTCAAAGTAAATGGAGAGGACATGGCGACTGCAGTCGATTTGCTGAAAATCAACGAATTACCGTCACCTCCTCGCACTCAAATCGCGGATATGTTTCCCAAGGACACCTTAGTAACATCTCCGCGCGGAGAAAAAGCCCGGCTTTACTCGGCGATCGAGCAACGCCTTGAACAATCGCTGGCAACCATGGACGGCGTTAGTTCGGCTCGCGTCCATGTTAGTTATGACATTGATGGTGATGGTGGCAAAAAGTCGGGGCCGATTCATGTTTCAGCCTTGATTACCTACAATAAAGACCTTGATGAACAGCAATTAATCAATACGAGCAAACGCTTCTTAAAAAACTCATTTACTCAAATCGATTACGACAATATTTCAATTGTTCCTACAAGGCGAGCCGTCTTGCAACACACGACTAATGTAAGTGCCAAATCCGGTTGGCGCGACAGTCAAGTTTTTATCGCTTTTGGCGTATTCATTTTGTTCAGCATCTCCATCGGATTTCTGCTGTTTGTTTTTTTTCGTTCACGGAATAAGTCCCTGTCTTCATTTCCTTCGGCACCCAATGAGCGCGCGCTAAGCGTTGTCGACCGTGCACTCTGATACGTTACGATGCATCTTTTATGACATATTGTCATATCCCTCTTTCCATGCTGTGCCAGCTGAGGACTTACGAGAGTTGCGGCGCCGAAGTGCAGTGAATCGCTTTTTAATAAGCCGTCATTCTCTGCCAGAAATGGGAGATATCGGCTTTCTAGACACTCCCTACGCCCGACTATTAGTTGATGGCTGGTATTACTTGCCTGAAGCAGCTCATCTAATTGGTTGCTGGTTATATCGGGACAATATTGTCAGGCAAGGATTTTATTGCTCCCTGAATAAACACACTCGCCGATTTTTATGTTTACCCTTCCCGAGTAAGCGAATTGCCATTTCAAACGACTCGATTGATGCTGACTTTCTATTTCAGACAGGGTGCCACTACCTGCTCCAGTTACGCGATTTCGTACCAAAATCTTTTGGATCTCGGTTAGCGCTAGTCCTTGATGCCCCTCCAGATTACGGCTCCACGCCAATACATATTCCTCAACCTGACAAGTCTCTGATTACCTTCGCAATTTCTCATGCCAAAACTTATTCAATTAGCGTATCCAGCTCCAAGGATTGAAGGGGTACTGATACCGCGCAGTGCGCTTCAAGAGGGTCAATATGCATATCGACTCTTACGATACGCACAAGCTCGCGCTAAAAAAATTGTGGCAATTGCTGAAAAATCAGCCTCAGAAATTCAACGACAAGCTTATGTTGATGCCTATTCAAATACTCTCTTGCAATGTCTTGGTGATTTTCTGGCCCGTTTAAACAATGCGGAAAAATTGCATCATGATATTCAAAAGCGCTTGCTGCACATAATTCAACACGAACTGACTAATTTGCTTGGCCAATCTGAATTTATCAATTTATTACTCAGCAAGTGGGCATCGGAGCAGCCTTGCTTGGAAGAAAAAAAAATGACTGTTTTTCTTCCTACCGCACTGATAAAACGACGTGATGATTTTATCGAATGCATACAACACTGGATGGGTTTTATGCCTTCCGTGGTGATTACAGATGAGCCAAGAATTACCATTGAATATGGAGAATTTGTCCATGAATTCGATACCGAAAAATTTATGGGTGAGATGTATCCAGAAGTAGTGGGAGCATTCAAGCAACTTAATTTGCGTGGCTCAGTGGAAGAGTTATCTCGGCAATCAGTAGATATGTTTCTGCGCCATCTTGACCGCTCCAGCACCCCCCATGAATATCCTACTACTGACAAAAACAATGCTGATCAGGCTGCAATGAGTGAGGCTGAGGATGAATTTTCTGATCAGTCAGGACACTCGTCCGACCTCAGCGAAGTCTATTTCCCAAAAAATATATGAGAACCTTTGAGTAACAGCCGCTGCCGGCTTAAAGTCAATATCGAAACGGCAGGCCTGAGAGTTCTCACCGTTCTGTAACGTAATCAGGAACCTTTATAGAGAATTGAAATGAGTTCTATTAAACAGGTATTGCACTCCTCCCCATACGCCACCACCACGGCAGCAGACGCTGTCGTGACATTACATTCTCGTGTGCAGAATGCTGCGGCATTATCCAGAATTGAACTTCCGGTTGAAACAAGAGCATCCAATATCCGAACCACGACGTCTATACCGTCCTCTACGGCATCAGCAACTCGATCCCGCTTACCTACAACGAATAGCACCATACAAAATATTGCTGCCTTCGTTGATTCCTTGTTAACAGATTCGGTTGACTCCAGCCGTCGCGTTCTCAACAAACTGAACGACTTCAAAGGCGCGGACGGTACTCCGGTCTTTTCCAACCTTCGGCAGCGTTCGGATGCACTTCAAATGGTGATCCTGAATTTACAAACACGCCGCGAAAAATTACTCGCTGAAAATATCACGCAGCCACTTGGCGATATGGCGGAACTAAAAAAAACGGAAGCTCTTATTTCTTATTCAGAAACGGCATTTCAACGGATATTTGCGCAAAAAATGGCGATTTCTGCATTTTCAAATTTTGTGTTTTCTTATGAGAATCCAAACCTGAGCGAAATTAAATCATCAGCGTCATCGTGAACAGAACAGTTTTTTTACATTTACCTCTCTCAGTAATGCATATTGGCAAGCTCACCCATACCCACTTCCATTGACGGCGTGCCTCATACAAAAAACACACCCCGTTAAGCAATCTCAGCTTGTGTACAATTGTCGGCTGGTATCTTTAGTCATATTCACCTCCGACGCGGACACATGCCCCATGAAAAAATTCCTCCTGCTTACCCTGTTGCCCCTACTTTCCTTGTCCGCTTACGCTGCGGACTGGCAAGTGGTCGGGGGAACTGACAAGTCCCAACTCACAATCGATGTGCAATCCATCAAAGATGCCGGTTCGATGCGTCAGGCTTTGTCAATGTGGAATTTCACCGAACCACGCGCAAACAGCAACGATTCGACGTTTCCGTTCCTGAAATCGTATCAAGATCTGCACACCTATAACTGCAATGAAAAAACGATGCGTCTGACGCAAGAAGTCATTTACTCAGAAAATGATGCAAAAGGCGACAAACGTGACCACTCAGATGCACTGAAAGGCATGACCTACGCTAAGCCAGCCGCTAATTCAGTGGGGGATATAATGTTGCAATTGGTTTGCGGTTATAAGCTTGCCTCGAAAAACAGTAAATAAACTGAAATCCTGTGTGCGCGCCCGAGGAAACTGCTCCGGTTGGAAAAAATAGTTGGGGCCAGCGGCTAAAATACAGAGCAAGACGTTGAGCAATTTACGCAGTGCGTATCCCTTCCAAGGCCTGCCACACTCGATGAGTCCCTTGTGAAAAAAAAAAAGCCAGGCTAACTTGGATTAGCCTGGCTTTTTTTCGACCGGAATTTTCGCTAATTAATCTAATTGCTCCAGCCTGATTTTGATCACCTTCCCGACCAGTGTCGACAAGGCTTCTATCCGAAGCAGCGCCGCATCAATATTTTTTTCCTGCGTTTGATGGGTCAGAATAATGATGTCGGTATGCGTCTCACCCGACGCAGGTTCTTTTTGCAGCATCGCATCTATCGATATCGATGAATCGGCAAGTATCCGCGTGACATCGGCTAATACGCCGGGCTGGTCAGCCACATGCATACGCAAATAGTAGCTGGTGGTAACTTCGGACATCGGCAACACGGGCGTGGTCGCCATCGAATCCGGTTGGAATGCAAGATGCGGCACCCGCTGACCGGGATCAGCGGTTGCCAGACGAGTGATATCGACCAGGTCGGCAATCACTGCGGAAGCCGTCGGCTCAGCGCCCGCTCCCTTGCCGTAATACAGCGTCTCACCGATCGCATCCCCATGCACGACCACGGC
Organism: Herbaspirillum sp. RTI4; assembly: GCF_034313965.1. NCBI lineage: Bacteria > Pseudomonadati > Pseudomonadota > Betaproteobacteria > Burkholderiales > Oxalobacteraceae > Herbaspirillum > Herbaspirillum sp. RTI4. The sequence goes on along the minus strand of NZ_JAVIWQ010000002.1, from coordinate 1,851,142 downwards.
ATTCATTGCGCCTTCCACATTAGCGATCAGGCGGCTGGCCGGAATCAACGTCGGATGTACCCGCAACTCGATACCCTTTGGTGTGAGTCGCGTAATGCCGAGCAACTTGATCCGGTAACCCAGTTGTTCGGCATAACGAATATCGATGGCCTGCAACTTGGTTATCCCTTCCACATGAGCCTTGTCGAATTGCACCGGAATACCGAAAGCAATGGAAGCCATGATGGTCAGTTTGTGCGCTGCATCGACACCTTCAATATCGAAAGTCGGATCGGCTTCCGCGTAGCCTAAACGCTGCGCTTCTTTCAATACGGTACCGAAATCAAGACCCTTGTCGCGCATTTCGGACAGGATGAAATTGGTCGTGCCGTTAATAATTCCCGCCAGCCATTGAATCCGGTTAGCCGTCAAACCTTCACGCAAGGCCTTGATGATAGGAATACCGCCGGCGACTGCCGCCTCGAACGCGACCATCACGCCTTTTTCTTGCGCCGCCTTGAAAATCTCATTGCCATGCGTGGCAATGAGCGCCTTATTGGCCGTAACGACATGCTTGCCGTTACTGATCGCTTTGAGCACCAGATCTTTCGCAATCCCATAACCGCCAATCAACTCGATGACGATATCGATTTCGGGGTCCGAAACCACCAGATTGGCGTCAGAAACCACCTTGCATAGCCCCTGCGTAAGCTCAGTAGCGCGTGCGGTATCCAGATCCGCCACCATCGTAATTTCTATGCCGCGACCGGCACGACGGGAAATTTCTTCCTGATTGCGTTTGAGTACGTTGAATGTACCGGTACCGACGGTGCCGATGCCGAGCAAGCCTACTTTGATGGGTTTCATGTAATCGTCACTAAAAATGATGACGCCGCGCGGATGCGGCGTCGTTGCTACGTTATAAACAGGGAGCGGGTGAATTAGGACCAGTCGCCGTATCAGGCCGTACCGTGACGGCGCCGGTAATTATCCAGAAAACGGGCAATGCGCCCCATGGACTCGGTCAAGTCATCGGTATTGGGCAGGAAAACGACACGGAAATGGTCCGGAGTAGGACAATTAAAGCCCGTTCCCTGCACAATCAATACTTTTTCCTCTGCCAGCAAATCGTAGGCGAATTGCTGATCGTCGACAATCGGATAAATTTCCGGATCCAGCCGAGGAAACATGTACAGCGCCGATTTTGGTTTCACACAGGTCACGCCGGGAATATCGATCAGTAATTTGTGCGCCAGATCGCGCTGCTTGGCAAGACGCCCCCCAGGAGCAACCAGATCGTTGATGCTCTGATACCCCCCTAGCGCGGTCTGAATCGCGAATTGTCCGGGCGCATTGGCGCACAGCCGCATCGAAGCCAGCATGTTCAGGCCTTCAATATAGTCGCCGGCATGTTTTTTCTCACCGGACACCACCATCCAGCCGGCGCGATAACCGCAAGACCGGTAATTTTTCGACAAACCGTTGAAGGTGATGAACAAGACATCATTCGCCAACGACGCCAGGGAAGTATGCGTATTGCCGTCGTACAAGACTTTGTCGTAAATTTCGTCGGCAAAAATAATCAATTGATGCTGCCGCGCCAGTTCGACGATTTCTTTCAGTACATCGACTGTATATAGAGCCCCGGTCGGATTGTTCGGATTAATCACGACGATGCCCTTGGTATTGCTCGTGATTTTGCTGCGAATATCCGCTATATCTGGCTGCCAACCGGCTTGTTCGTCGCACACATAATGCACCGGTTTACCGCCCGAAAGGCTGACCGCAGCGGTCCACAAGGGATAATCGGGCGACGGCACCAGCACCTCATCACCGCTGTTAAGCAAGGCATTGACGCTCATGACAATCAGTTCCGAGGCGCCATTGCCAAGGTAGATATCTTCAATCCCGACGCCTTCTATCTGCTTTTGCTGAGAGTAATGCATGATCGACTTACGCGGCGCGAACATCCCTTTGGAATCGGTATAGCCGGAGGCATTGCCCATATTGCGAATCATGTCCTGCACGATTTCGTCAGGCGCATCGAAACCGAAGGCGGCCAGATTACCGATATTGAGCTTGATGATCTTATGACCATCCTCTTCCATTTGACGTGCCTTTTCCAGCACAGGGCCACGGATGTCATAGCAGACATCCGCCAGTTTCTTTGATTTTTGAATAGGTCGCACGACGGAATTCCCAGTTTTAAATGCATTAACCAGCGCCATTTTCTTTTGAGCAAGCTTGTTCTGGCGCAGAGAGGTGGTCGTGTATTGTGCCGGATGGAACTTAAATTATAAATCTCTACGCGTCGATTCTCAACGGAAAACGCTACAATGCTCCACTTTATACGATCGCCAGCAGAGGCGGTGCGTTAATCACATACGCAGGGCCAATTACTGATGAAGCTGCATCCTAATGCCACACAGCAATACCAGACCGTGACCGCCTACGACGACGACGGCGTAGAGTTTAATGCCCAACGCTATCGATACAGTCTCCTGGTACTCCCCGAAATAGCCCCGGCAGAGTGGCCGGTCAGCGCCTTTGACTCGCTCACGGCGGAGCATTTCGCACAAATCGATGCCACCCAACCGGATGTTGTCATCCTCGGCACCGGGCAACGCCAGCGTTTCGCCCATCCCAAACTAATGACAGCCTTGACTGAAAGGCGCATCGGCGTCGAATGCATGGACAATCAAGCCGCCTGCCGCACCTACAATATTTTGATGGCAGAAGGACGCAAAGTCGCCCTGGCATTGATTTTCGAACCCCAAGAATCAGGAAAAAGTCTATGACGACCGGCCACGGGCGCGAATGGCATCAATCACGGAAACTGGGCTGGATACTGTTTATCCTCTTCCTGACAGTATGGTTTTACATGCTTGGTGCCCGGGTTCTGGTTCCGACCGATGAAGGACGCTACGCTGAAATGGCGCGGGAAATGGTGTTCAGTCACGACTGGGTCACCACTCGGTTGAACGGCATCAAGTACTTTGAAAAACCGCCGCTGCAAACCTGGATGAACGCGATCACGTTCGAACTGTTCGGTCTGGGAGAATGGCAGGCACGGCTCTGGACCGGCCTCTGCGGCCTGCTCGGCATCGGACTGGTTGCCCACACCGGTCGCCGCGTATTCAACCGCCGCATCGGCTTGTACGCCGCACTGGTCCTCGGCTCCAGCTTCTTCTGGGCCGGACTGGGCCACATCAATACGCTGGACATGGGACTGGCCGGCATGATGACGCTGACGCTGTGCGGCCTGTTGCTATCGCAACGCAGCGACGCTGGCACTGCGGAAAATCGCAACTGGATGCTCATCTGCTGGGCCGGCATGGCGCTGGCGGTGCTGTCCAAAGGACTGATCGGCATCGTGCTCCCCGGCGCGGTGCTCGTGCTGTACACGCTGGTGTCAAGCGACTGGGCGATCTGGAAGCGTCTTCATCTGGGCAAGGGGCTATGCCTTTTTTTCCTCATCACTACGCCCTGGTTTGTCTTGGTGTCGCTAAAAAATCCCGAATTTCTGCATTTCTTTTTCATCCATGAGCATCTGCAACGCTTCACCTCGAAGATCCATCACCGCGCAGGTCCCTGGTATTACTTTTTTCCCATCCTGCTGCTAGGCATCATTCCCTGGCTGGGTGTGCTGGTGCAGAGTCTCTGGCACGGTCGTCGGGATCAGGATCAGGGATACAGTCGGAATGGATTCCAGCCGCGCAAAATGCTACTGGTATGGGCAGCATTCATTTTTATTTTCTTCAGTATTTCCGGCTCCAAGCTACCGTCCTACATCCTGCCGATCTTTCCCGCCGTAGCGCTGCTGATCGCCTGCTACCTGGACAAGGCAAGCTACCGCGCCGTCATAGGTTGCGCGGCCTTACTGGCCATCCCCTGCGCAGTCAGCCTGCCGTTCATCGCACGTATCCCTGAAATGGCGAAAGATGGTTTTTCGCAACCGCTGATTGAAGCCCATGTACCCTGGATTTACGCCGCCGCCATCATCGGCTTGCTGGGCGGCCTGTTCGCCATGCGTTTTGCGCGTCGCTACAAAGAAGTGTCCATTGCCGTCCTCGCGCTGACGGCATTCCTGGCTGGACAATTGCTGATTCTCGGACACGAAAAACAGGGTGCATACTCTGCTGGTGTTGCTTATGTACCGATGCTGCAACAAGAAATAAAGCCCGATACCGCACTGTTCATGGTCGGTCTTTATGAACAGTCCTTACCGTTTTATCTGCGCAGAACCATGACATTGGTTGAACATGCGGATGAGATGGAATTCGGACTAGGGCAGGAACCGCAGCTATGGATTCCCAAAGTCGACGCATTTGCCGTTCTGTGGCGCGCCGACCAGGCTGCCGGCAAAAAAGATATCGCCTTCATCGAGCCTGACATTTATCTCCGGCTCCAGAAAAAAGGCCTGCCAATGCGCGTGCTGGGACAAGACCCGCGGCGCGTCATCGTCGCCAACGATATGCTGCCGGCACTTTTGCCCACACCAGAAAAACAGGAAACGCATTGAATATCACTACTTTTGGTTTCATTTTCGTCGGCATTTGCCTCAATGCCCTCGCCCAGTTGCTGCTAAAAGCAGGCACGAATGCCGTCGGAGCCATCCACCTGACTGCGGAAAACTGGTTTGCCACCGGCGTCAAACTGGCGACGCAAGTACCGATTCTCGGCGGACTGACCTGCTATGTACTCTCCGTCGGGGTCTGGATTATCGGCTTATCGAGGGTAGACGTTACTATTGCCTACCCTCTGCTCTCGATCGGTTATGTCATCAATGCCATCGGCGCGTGGTATTTTCTGGGTGAAGCAGTCAGTGTGCAACGCCTGCTGGCCATCGCCGTGATCATTGTCGGCGTCGTATTGCTGACCCGTAGCTGAAACGCCCTGCTCCCCAACTGGCCGACTCCGTATTTCTCTTTTTTATAGCGAACCAGCGATGACGCAAACATTCCTCCCCTTTTCCCGACCAACGATAGACGAAGCAACCATCGCCGCTGTGGGCGACGTCTTGCGCTCAGGCTGGATCACCAGCGGCCCCAAAGTGCAGGCGTTTGAAAAAGCCCTGAGCGATTATTTCGGCGGTCGTCCGGTTCGCACCTTCAATTCCGGCACCTGCACCATGGAAATCGGCTTGCGCGTGGCGGGTATCGGTGCGGGTGACGAAGTCATCACCACGCCGATTTCCTGGGTGGCGACAGCGAATGTGATTCTCGAAACCGGCGCTACGCCCGTTTTCGCCGATATCGACCCGGTGACACGCAATATCGACCTGGACAAGCTGGAAGCCGCCATTACCCCCCGCACCCGGGCCATCATCCCGGTCTATCTGGCTGGTCTGCCGGTAGATATGGACCGCCTGTACGATATCGCCCGCCGACACGGATTGCGGGTAATCGAAGATGCGGCGCAGGCGCTGGGATCGAGCTGGCATGGCAAACGCATAGGCGCCTTCGGCGATCTGGTCTCGTTCAGCTTCCAGGCCAACAAGAACATCACCAGCAGCGAAGGCGGCTGCATGGTGTTCAATAATGAAGAGGAAGCCCGGCTGGCCGAGAAATACCGGCTGCAAGGCGTCACCCGCAGCGGCTTCGACGGTCTGGATGTCGATGTACTCGGCGGTAAATTCAATATGACCGATGTAGCCGCCGCTATTGGCCTCGGCCAGTTCGCGCATATCGAAGCCGTGACGGAAAAACGCCGGATGCTGGCCAAGCATTACTTCGTCTCGCTGGGCAAGACCTTTGAAGCGCAATACGGAGCGCAACTGCCGGTGGCCGATTTTGAAAATTCAAACTGGCACATGTTTCAACTGGTCTTGCCGGACCGGATTACCCGCGCCAGCTTCATGGAACAAATGAAGGCCTTGCAGATTGGCATCGGCTATCACTATCCTGCAATTCATTTGCTGAGCCTGTACCGCGAACGCGGCTTTACAGAAGGCATGTTCCCCATCGCGGAACAGGTCGGCAGACAGATCGTTTCGCTGCCCATGTTCAACGCCATGAACAAGGATGACGTTGAGCGGGCAGTGAGCGCGGTAAAATCCGTGCTGCAATAACAATCTACGCCTGACTTGTCCCGGGCAGCTACCATCGTCCGGGACACACAAATGCACTCTCCCCCTTGATTACGGTAATTTGATGAAACCAGAAATTTCTGTCGTTATTCCTGTTTATAACGAGGAATCCGGCCTGGCCAAGCTGTTCGCCCGGCTCTACCCTGCGCTGGATGCCTTGGGCATCCCCTATGAAATCATTTACGTCAATGACGGTAGCCGCGACGGCTCCGCCGCCATTCTGGGCGAGCAGTTCCGCCTGCGGCCTGACGTCACACGCGTGGTCTTATTCAACGGCAATTACGGCCAGCACATGGCGATACTGGCGGGCTTTGAAGCAACGCGCGGCGATACGGTCATTACGCTGGATGCGGATTTGCAAAATCCGCCGGAAGAAATCGGCAATCTGGTCGCCAAGATCCGTGAAGGCTATGACTACGTCGGTTCCATCCGTCGCGCACGCCAGGATGCGGCATGGCGCGGTATCGCTTCGAAAGCAATGAACCGTCTGCGCGAAAAAATCACGCATATCAAGATGACCGATCAGGGCAACATGCTGCGCGCCTATAGCCGTAATGTGATTGATCTGGTCAATCAGTGCCAGGAAATCAATACCTTTGTCCCGGCGCTGGCCTACACGTTTGCGCGCAATCCGACCGAAATCATTGTCGAACATGAAGAGCGCGCAGCGGGAGAATCCAAATATTCTCTGTACAGCCTGATTCGCCTTAATTTCGACCTGATTACCGGCTTTTCGCTGGTGCCGCTGCAATTTTTCTCATTGCTCGGCATCCTGCTTGCCTTCGCCTCGGCGGCGCTGGTCGTCCTTCTGATGATTCGTCGCTTCGTGCTGGGCTCCGAAGTGGAAGGTGTGTTTACCCTGTTCGCTATTACCTTCTTCCTGATGGGCGTCATTTTGTTCAGCATCGGCCTGCTCGGTGAATACATCGGCCGCATCTACCTGCAAGTGCGCGCACGGCCGCGCTACGTGATCCAGGCGGTACTGGAACAAAAAACCAGCGAGTTGCCATGAACTGCGTCGTTTTCGCTTATCACGATGTCGGTGTGCGCTGCCTGAAGGTCTTGCTCGCGCGCGGTGTGCAAATCAGTCTGGTGATAACGCACGAGGACAATCCGACAGAAAATATCTGGTTCGGCTCGGTTGCCGCGCTCTGCCGTGAAGAGGGGATTCCCTATATCGCGCCGGAAGATCCTTCCACTCCGGAAGTAATTGCGCAGATCCGCGCAGCGCAGCCCGATTTCATCTTCAGTTTTTATTATCGCCACATGCTGCCGGTCGAATTGCTGGAACTCGCCAAGTCGGGTGCTTACAACATGCACGGTTCGCTGCTGCCGGCCTATCGGGGACGTGTGCCTATCAATTGGGCGGTGCTGCAAGGCGCGACCGAAACCGGCGCCACCCTGCATGCGATGACCGCCAAGCCCGATGCCGGCTTCATCGTCGCCCAAACCGCTGTGCCGATTTTGCCCGACGATACTGCGCATGAAGTATTCGGCAAGGTCGTCGTCGCCGCAGAACAAACGCTCTGGCAAGCCTTGCCGGCGATGCTGGCGGGACAAACACCGCACTTGCCGAACGACTTGAGCAAGGGTAGCTACTTCGGCGGACGCAAGCCGGAAGACGGCCGTCTGGACTGGAACAAGTCGGCGCAGGACGTCCATAATCTGGTCCGCGCAGTGGCTCCGCCCTACCCGGGAGCCTTCGAACAAATCGCAGGTGATAAAATCACGCTAACAAAAACCCGGCGGGTTCCCGCTGCACTGAGTCAGAAGCTGACGCAGCAGTACGCAGGGCTAGCGGCATTATTAGACGAGGGCCGCCTGTATGCCCGCTGCGGCGATGGCAATTATTTACAGATCGGGCACATTCTGATCAACGATAAGGAAGTCCCGCTGGAACATTATCTGAACTATAAAACCGCCTGATTTCCTGATACGCCGAGATACTCAACGGCGGCAAGATTCACTATTACAAACAAGAGCTCCGGCTCCTACTCTGAACAAGCACAACATTATGAAAAAAGTCCTCATCCTTGGCGTCAACGGCTTCATCGGTCATCATTTATCGAAGCGGATACTCGAAACCACCGACTGGCACGTCTATGGCATGGATATGATGACTGACCGCATCCGCGATCTGCTCGACGATCCCGCCTACAAGGCGCGCATGCACTTCTTCGAAGGCGACATCACCATCAATAAGGAATGGGTCGAGTACCACGTCAAAAAATGCGACGTGATCTTGCCCCTGGTGGCGATCGCGACACCGTCCACCTACGTCAAACAGCCATTGCGCGTGTTCGAGCTCGATTTCGAAGCCAACCTGCCTATCGTGCGGTCGGCAGCGAAATACAATAAACATCTGGTGTTTCCATCGACGTCGGAAGTCTATGGCATGTGCCACGACGATGAATTCGATCCGGAACAATCCGAACTGATCTGCGGCCCGATCAACAAGCCGCGCTGGATCTACTCCTGCGCCAAGCAATTGATGGATCGTGTCATCTGGGGCTACGGCATGGAATCGGGCCTGAATTTCACGCTATTTCGCCCTTTCAACTGGATCGGTGCCGGTCTGGATTCGATCCACACGCCGAAAGAAGGCAGTTCGCGCGTCGTCACACAATTCTTCGGCCACATCGTGCGCGGAGAAAATATTTCTCTGGTCGATGGCGGTGAGCAAAAACGTGCTTTCACCTATATCGACGATGGCATTGATGCGCTGATGAAAATTATCGCCAATGAAAACGGTATCGCCAGCGGAAAAATTTATAACATCGGTAATCCGGTGAATAATTTCTCGATCCGCGAACTTGCGCACATGATGCTCACGCTCGCCACAGAATATCCCGAGTACGCAGAGTCGGCAGCGCAGGTCAAGCTGGTGGAAACCACCTCGGCCGAGTACTACGGCAAAGGCTATCAGGATGTGCAAAACCGGGTGCCCAAGATCACCAATACTTGCGAAGAACTGAACTGGCAGCCCAGCATTTTGATGCCAGAAACGCTGCGTAATATTTTCGACGCCTATCGCGGCCAGGTTGCAGAAGCGCGCGCATTGATGGATTGAGATGGATAGAAGCAGCGCGTCCGGCAAACCGGGCCGCGCTGCTTCGAATACTAACGATACTGACGATACTGCCCGCACTACCTCCTTTCCTCGCCCTCTCCCCAGCCTACCTTGCCTAAATTAATCCTCAAAATCGATGCCGATACCTTACGCGGTACGCGTGTGGGCGTTCCCAACCTGATCAAGCAGTTGCAGCGGCATCACGCCCGTGCGACTTTCCTGTTTTCGCTGGGATACGACCACACCGGCTGGGCCTTGCGACAAATTTTCCGCCCCGGATTCTTTAGCAAAGTGTCGCGCACCTCAGTAGTGGAGCATTACGGTCTGAAAACCCTGATGTATGGCGTGCTGCTGCCCGCACCCGACATCGGCAAGGCCGCTGCGGACACCATGCGCGCCACTGAAGCCGCCGGTTTCGAATGCGGCATCCATACCTGGGACCATAGAGTCTGGCAGGACAGCGTGCGTATCCGTGATAAAGCATGGACGCAAGCCGTCATGCAACGCGCCTACCAGCGCTTTCAGGAAATTTTCGGCCACGCACCGCTCACCCACGGTGCGGCTGGCTGGCAGATGAATGACGATGCTTTTGCGCAACTTGATAACTTCGGTATTGCCTATTCGTCGGACGGCCGCGCCTTGCTCAAGGAAGACGGTTCGCTGCTTGATGCGTCTGCGGGAGCGCATCGGCTCAAGGTAGCAGGCCGTACACTTAAATGTATTCAGATGCCCACCACCCTGCCGACGCTCGATGAACTGCTGGGTCGAACCATGAACGGCATCACCCTCGATACCGGGAATGTGGCGTCATTTCTGCTGGATCTGACACAAAATCCACGCGATCATGTATTTACCTTGCATGCAGAGCTTGAAGGGCAGAAACTTGCCCCCATTTTCGAACAACTTCTAAATGGCTGGAAACAGCAAGGGTATGAGTTAATCGGAATGGGGGATTACTACCAGACCATCAAGGACGACGTACTCCCTGATTGTCCGGTTACTTGGGGCGAATTACCAGGACGCTCCGGCGAAATGATCGTACAGCAAGCAGTCTAAAACTACCTTTGGGGCACAATATGTTGAGCAACGACGCATCCATACTGAACATGAACGTGCCGGATTTTTCTGCGGCAATGACCGGCACGACCGAATTTCATCTGGCCGATTTTTTGGGTAAAAATCTTGTCCTGTATTTTTATCCCAAAGACAACACACCGGGTTGCACCGCTGAAAGCATGGAATTCCGGGATCTGCACCCGCAATTCAAGCAACACAATACTGAAATTGTCGGTATCAGCCGTGACAGCCTGCGTTCGCATGAAGGCTTCAAGAGCAAACTGGGATTACCGTTCGAGTTGATTTCTGACCCCGAAGAAACGCTGTGTCTGATGTTCAATGTCATGAAGCAAAAAAATATGTATGGCAAAAAAGTGCGCGGCATTGAGCGCAGCACCTTTGTCATCGATGCCAGCGGTACAGTGCGCAAAGAATGGCGCGGCCTCAAGGTACCGAATCATGCTCAGGACGTCTTGGGCTTCATCCAAGCGCTCACACCGGCATCACAACTGGTGGCCGTATAAATCAGTAGACGCGTCGCTTCCACAGGTATTCTTTGCATAGCCTGTCCCTGCCCTTGCCAAGCTGTGGCAGAATGGAAGCCATGCAATCCCGGGTTTTTTCTTTGTCATGCGACTAATTTAATTAAGCCATTGAATTCAAATAAAAATCTGTATTTCGAAAGCCGTTTTGGTTAAGGTCCTGGACCTACCGAAACGGCTTTTTTACTTTTGGCTCTCTGACGTCACTATTTTTTGAACAGGCCTATGCATCCAGGCCCAGGTAATCCCGTAGTTAATTCCGTAATCACCATGCTGTTGCGCCAGTTGCATTATTGTTGTTGCTGCACAAGTACTCGTTCGCTCTGACAAAGCGGCATTTCCAAGGATGTATTTCTCTTTATCATTGAGGTCCTATGCCCCTGCCCAAACTGCCTAGCAAACCCGCGGCACTCCTGTCTCCCAGCGATTATCCGAAAGCCGACAACGGCAAACCGAAACCGCATATCGCTTTAGTCGAGCCGCGTCCTGTTGCCCCGGCCAAGGTCGCCCCCATCAAAGCCGCTCCCGCGTCCCGCAGCAAAATCGCCGACAAGCCCGCCGCGCCGGCAAAACCGCGCCAGGCGCTGGCAACCGGTGCTTCGCGCGCCTCGCAAGCCAAGTCCCGCACCAGCCGTAACGCCGACAAACTGGGCGTCACCAAGCTGTTCGTGCTCGATACCAATGTGCTGATGCATGATCCAAGTTCCTTGTTCCGCTTTGAAGAGCATGACATCTACCTGCCGATGATCACGCTGGAAGAGCTGGATAATCACAAAAAGGGCATGACGGAAGTTGCGCGCAACGCCCGTCAGGTTTCTCGCTCACTCGATGCACTGGTCCACGATATCGCCGAAAACGCGATCGACCAGGGTATCCCGCTGGCAAAACTGGGCAACAAGGATGCCGGTGGCCGTCTGTTCTTCCAGACGCGTCTGCAAAATGCCAGCCTGCCCGAGGGCTTGCCTGAAGGCAAGGCCGACAATCAGATTCTGGGCGTCGTTCTGGCCCTCGCCAAGCTGCATCCCGAGCAGCCGGTAGTGCTGGTATCCAAAGACATCAACATGCGCCTCAAGGCGCGTGCCATCGGCTTGCCGGCCGAAGATTACTTTAACGACCATGTGCTGGAAGATACCGACCTGCTGTATTCCGGCATCCAACAGCTACCGGATGATTTCTGGAACAAACACGGCAAGGGCCTGGAGTCCTGGCAGGAAAGCAAACTCGGCACCAGCTATACCTACTATCGGGTGACCGGGCCGTATGTCCCCTCGCTGCTGGTCAATCAGTTCGTCTTCATCGAACCTAAAAATGGCGAACCGGCGTTTTATGGCCAGGTCAGCCAGATCAACGGTAAAACAGCGGTACTTCAAACGCTGCGCGACTACGGCCATGCCAAAAACAGTGTCTGGGGCATCACTTCGCGTAATCGCGAACAGAATTTCGCGCTCAATCTGTTGATGAACCCGGAATGCGATTTCGTGACCCTGCTGGGTCAGGCCGGTACCGGCAAGACACTGCTGGCCTTGGCCGCCGGACTGGCGCAGGTTCTGGAAACCAAGACCTACAATGAAATCATCGTCACCCGTGTCACCGTCCCCGTGGGCGAAGACATCGGCTTCCTGCCCGGCACCGAGGAAGAAAAAATGGGCCCGTGGATGGGTGCCTTTGACGACAATCTGGAAGTCTTGAACAAATCCGACAACGAAGCCGGCGAATGGGGTCGTGCCGCAACGCAAGACCTGATCCGCTCACGCATCAAGATCAAATCCCTGAACTTCATGCGCGGTCGCACCTTCGTCAATAAATTCCTGATCATCGACGAAGCGCAAAATCTGACGCCGAAACAAATGAAAACTCTGGTCACCCGCGCCGGTCCGGGAACCAAGATCATTTGCCTGGGCAATATCGCGCAAATCGATACGCCTTATCTGACCGAAGGATCGAGCGGACTGACGTATGTGGTCGATCGCTTCAAGGGGTGGTCGCATAGCGGCCATGTGACTCTGGCGCGCGGCGAACGCTCGCGTCTGGCAGATCATGCAAGCGAGGTTCTGTAAGCGCTGTACGCAATTGCACTAAGGCGGCGGTCCCTGACAACAAAAGGGATGCCGCGCAAAAGTAAAGGCCCGGATCATTAACGTGATCCGGGCCTTTTTACTGAAATTGGTGATTTATACCTTGGGCAAGGCCTGCAATAACAAGCGACTCGCAGTCTCACTCAATCAGAGACGACCTACAATATTTTGGTACCAATCCACCAGGCCAGCGCAGCAACAAACGCCGCCGCCGGAATGGTGAAAATCCAGGCCCAGACGATCGTGCCGGCCACACCCCAGCGTACCGCCGACATCTTGCGTGCCGCTCCTACGCCCACGATAGCGCCGGTAATGGTATGCGTGGTCGATACCGGGACACCCAGCCAGGTGGCGATGAACAAAGTAATCGCGCCCCCGGTTTCAGCGCAAAAGCCACCGACCGGCTTGAGCTTGGTAATCCGCTGCCCCATGGTCTTGACAATGCGCCAGCCGCCGAACAGCGTGCCGCAACTGATCGCGCAGTAGCAGGCGATGATGACCCACAGCGGCGGTGTATCAGCTCCCGAATGGCCTGTCGCAATCAGTAACATCCAGATAATGCCGATGGTTTTTTGCGCATCGTTACCGCCATGTCCCAGACTGTACATGGATGCCGAAACCAGTTGCGCGCGCCGGAACCAGCTATCGATCTTGCGCGGCGTGGCACGCACGAAGACCCAGGACACCAGCAGCATCATGAGCGAGCCGAGTAAAAATCCCAGGAGCGGCGACAGCACAATAAAAAGGACCACCTTAATCAGACCGGATCCAATCAAGGCACCGGTACCGGCTTTTGCCACGGCAGCGCCGACCAGCCCGCCAATCAACGCGTGCGAAGAGGAGGAGGGAATGCCGTAATACCAGGTCACCAGATTCCAGAAAATGGCACCGACCAGCGCGCCGAAGATCACGTACTGATCGACCACCATAGGGTCAATCGTGTCCTTGCCCACCGAGGCCGCAACATTGAGTTGATGGAATACGAGGACAGCAACGAAGTTGAAAAAAGCAGCCATCGCAACCGCCGTCTGCGGCTTCAATACTCCGGTCGATACGACGGTGGCAATCGCATTGGCAGCATCGTGAAAGCCGTTCATAAAATCGAACAGCAAGGCCAACACAATCAAAAAGCCGAGGATATAGATACTGATCTGAACAGTGTGCATGGAGGAATCTGGCTATTTGGAGAAACGAAATCGGATGCTGTGCCGGGCTGCAATCAGGAGGAAACTGTTACAGCGGGGCTTGCCTTGCTTGTGGCTAGCTGCTCGGCCTCTCAGCTTCAGGCATTTTCGACAATGATGCCTTCGATGATATTGGCAACATCTTCGCAACGATCGGTCACGGTTTCCAGTATCTCGTAAATGGCCTTGAGCTTGATCAGCGTACGGACATCCGGTTCGTCGCGGAACAGCTTCGACATGGCGGCGCGCATGACATGATCGGCATCGGATTCGAGTCGGTCGATTTCCAGACAAAACGCGAGGATTTTGGGGGCGTTGTCCATGTTGTGCAATAGCATCACGGCCGCCTGAACTTTTTCAGCGCACGCCAGGCACAGTTCTGCAAGACGCTTTGCTTCCGGCGTGATGGCCTTGATGTCGTACAGGGAAATGGTTTGTGCGCCGTCCTCCAGCAAATCGAGGATATCGTCCATGCGGGTGATCAGCTGGTGAATGTCATCGCGGTCAATCGGGGTAATGAAGGTTTTGTGCAGCAGGTCGATGGCGGTGTGGGTAATCTTGTCAGCTTGCTTTTCCAGCGATTCAATGGCATGCACCCGAATTTCCAGATCGTCGAAATTGGTCATCAACGCGACCATTTCCTTGGCGCATTTCACGCCAAGTTCGGCGTGCTGATTGAAAAGATCAAAAAATTTACCTTCTGTCGGCATCAAACGTCCAAACATATTTCACTCACTTTTCAATTAGCGCGGCATTTTGTCTATCGTTTTCGCAGACCGGAACAATCTGCTGGCCTGTATCCGGGATGCTGCGAGGAACCTGGTTACGGCATGAAACTACGGTTTCGTCTTGTTCAGACCGACACCGCGACTTCTGCATTCTTCTGCATTAATCACCACCATACGGCGAGGCCAGACCGCCGGAATAGTTGTCGAACTTGGTGAACTGACCGTGGAAAGTCAGCCGTACGCTGCCAATCGGGCCATTCCGCTGCTTACCGATGATGATTTCAGCCGTGCCTTTATCCTGCGAATCGGGATTGTAAACTTCATCGCGGTAAATAAACAAAATGACGTCGGCATCCTGCTCGATCGCGCCTGATTCGCGCAAATCGGACATGACCGGCCGTTTATTGGGACGCTGTTCCAGCGAGCGATTGAGCTGCGACAAGGCGATCACCGGGCAATTCAATTCCTTGGCCAAACCCTTGAGGCTACGTGAAATTTCCGAAATTTCAGTGGCGCGGTTTTCGCCCGAGGAATTGGCGGACATCAGTTGCAGGTAATCGATGATGATCAAACCCAGCTTGCCGCATTGGCGCGCCAGGCGGCGCGAGCGGGCGCGCAATTCTATGGAGTTCAGGGCGGGGGTTTCGTCAATGAATAACTGGGCGTCGTTCATTTTTTGTATGGCATGCGTGAGGCGCGGCCAATCCTCATCCACCAGACGGCCCGTACGCAAACGATGCTGATCGAGGCGACCGACTGAGCCGAGCATACGCATGGCCAGTTGTGTGCCGCCCATTTCCATCGAAAACACGGCGACCGGTAAGCCGCTTTCAATCGCGACGGTTTCACCGATATTGAGTGAAAACGCTGTTTTCCCCATCGATGGCCGACCCGCGACAATAATCAGATCGCCCGGCTGCAAGCCGGAAGTCATGCGATCAAGATCGGCAAATCCGGTCGGTACGCCGGTGATATCGCTGGTGCTGTCGCGGTTATATAACTCGTCGATACGCTCCACCACCTGCGTGAGCAAGGGCTGAATTTCCTGAAACCCCTGCGTCCCGCGCGATCCCTCTTCGGCAATCGCAAAAATCTTGGACTCGGCTTCGTCCAGCATCTGCTTGACTTCCTTGCCTTGCGGATTGAACGCATTACCGGAAATTTCATCGGCAACCGTAATCAGCTTGCGCAGCACGCCGCGATCGCGGACGATTTCTGCATAGCGCCGGATATTGGCGGCCGAAGGGGTATTTTGAGCCAGCGCATTCAGGTAGGAAATGCCACCGACTTCTTCCGCCTTGCCCGTACTGGTCAGCGCTTCAAACACGGTAATGACGTCGGCCGGCTTGGTGGCATTAATCAGTTTGACGATATGCTGAAAGATGATGCGGTGATCGTAGCGATAAAAATCGTCGGCATTGACGAAGTCGGCGATGCGGTCCCAGGCGGCATTGTCGAGCAGCAGGCCACCCAGAACGGATTGCTCTGACTCTATGGAATGCGGGGGAACTTTGAGTGATTCAAACTGCGGGTCGGGGGATACGTTCATGGCGCGCATTATACCGTCTAAGAACTAGTACTTCCCCCGTTACTAGCAAATTAGACAAATCGGCATCAGCTCAACGCCGGGCGTTTCGGCTTCTGCCGGGGTCAAAAAATAAACCTCCAATACTATGCAGGAATGCAACAACAGGCGTGAAAAAGCCGGGCGAACCCGGCTTTTTCAGCATGACTACGTTGACCACTACCGCATCGATTGCCCGATGCAGTCAGTTTTAGGCGTGCTGGCCAGAAACTGTCACCGTCACGTCCAGAATGACGTCAGTGTGCAAAGACACCGAGACAGTATGGTCGCCAACGATCTTCAGTGGACCTTGTGCCAGACGCACTTGCATCTTGTCCACAGGGAAACCTTGCTTGGTCAGCGCAGCGGCGATGTCAGCATTGGTCACGGAACCAAACAGACGGCCATCCACACCCGACTTTTGCGCGATCAGTACGACCACGCCGTTGAGCTTCTCGCCCTGTTCCTGCGCGGCAACCAGCTTCACTGCGGCTGCTTTTTCCAGATCGGCGCGCTTGGCTTCGAACTCGGCAACAGCAGTAGTAGTGGCACGGCGCGCTTTGCGCTGCGGGATCAGGAAATTGCGTGCATAACCGTCTTTGACGCGCACGACTTCACCCAGGGCACCCAGGTTAATAACTTTTTCTAACAAAATAACTTGCATGTTTTTCTCCGAATTTTGAGGACTTTTCAGTCGTCAATTAAGCGTGGTGCAGATCTGTGTACGGCAGCAAAGCCAAGAAGCGTGCGCGCTTGATTGCAGTGTCAACCTGACGTTGATAATGGGCTTTAGTACCGGTCAGGCGTGCTGGCATGATCTTGCCGTTTTCCTGAACGAAGTCCTTGAGCGTATCCACGTCTTTGTAATCGACCTGTTCCACACCGGCAGCGGTGAAGCGGCAGAATTTCTTCCGCTTGAACAATGGATTTTGCTGTTGACGCTTTTGCTTCAATTTACTTTTGTCGAATTTTTTGCCGAATGCCATTTTTGGCTCCTGAATTTATAAATTTGGTAACGAACAGTCCTCGAACTCAACGATGTGAAACACGAGGCTCTTGCTATTGCGATGCTTGCGCGCCAGAAAGCCACTGAAGTGAAAAGATTTACCTAGTTCGGCCTGATTGACTCGACCTGAAATTTCGCCCGCAGCCTGCGCCGGCATTTCAAATTCGATCAATCGAACCACCCCTGCCTCGCGCTGCTCCGAACTGTGGAGCAGTTTCGCTGCCACGATGGGGATGCCGGCGGGTGTATAACGCAGTACGTCGCGCTCTACGATGGTGGCAATCAGTTCAAACCGGTTTAATCCTTGAGTCGGTTCTTGGCTCAATCTCTGCGACGCGCTCAACGCAGCATTTACGCTGCGGGTGCTTCGCTACGCGAGCTCTTGCCTGCATCTTCTTTCTGAGTCGCCTTCATGATTGGAGACGGCGTTGTTTCAGCCTTCTTCAACTTGACGGTCAGATGACGCAAGACAGCATCGTTAAATTTGAAGCCTGTTTCGATTTCAGTCAGCGTTTCGGCGTCGACTTCGATGTTCAGACAGACATAATGTGCTTTTGCCAGCTTCTGGATTTGATACGCCAGTTGCCGACGGCCCCAATCCTCAACGCGATGTACCTGGCCGCCACGGGTAGTGACGATGCCCTTGTAACGCTCGATCATCGCAGGCACTTGCTCGCTCTGATCCGGATGGACGATAAATACGATTTCATAATGACGCATGCAAACTCCTTTATGGACTTGTTTAAAAAATTGCCCACCCCGGCGTCAAGACGAGTGTGGGAAGAGGAAAACCCAGCATCATACAGCGGAAATCGAAAAAATTCAATGAATTCAGGGATTTAGTCGGCATCGCCAGCATTTGCTTGCATTCCCCATACAACTGTATAAAAATACAGTTAATTTCACGCATACACTATATGCGGCATAACGCATAACTTCCACACCAATCCATCACCCGCCGACCCGGCGCACTGCCATGATCAAACTGACCGCCCGCCAGCAGCAAATCCTCGACCTGATTAAAGAGGCCATAGAAAACACCGGATTCCCGCCCACCCGAGCGGAAATCGCCACGGAACTAGGGTTCCGCTCCGCCAATGCCGCCGAAGAGCATCTACAAGCACTGGCACGCAAGGGGGCCATTGAACTGTCGCCCGGCATGTCACGCGGGATACGCTTACGAAGTAGCGACACCCTTGCCTCCTCGCAAAGCGGCAGGCAACTGGTATTGCCGCATCCGGCATTGATGCAACTGAATTTGCCGCTGGTCGGACGCGTCGCCGCAGGTTCGCCCATCCTGGCGCAGGAACATATTGAAGCCAGCTATCAGGTCGATCCCGCCTTGTTTTCCGCGAAACCAGACTATTTGCTGAAAGTTCGCGGCATGTCGATGCGTGATGCCGGCATTCTTGAGGGCGATTTGCTCGCAGTCAAAAAAAGCGCCACGGCACGCAACGGACAAATCGTCGTGGCAAGGCTGGGCGACGATGTCACCGTCAAGCGCTATCGAAAAACCGGCAGCGCCATTGAACTCATTCCCGAAAATCCTGATTTCCAGACGCTACACGTGACCACAGGAGAAACCGGCTTCGCGCTCGAAGGCCTGGTCGTCGGCCTGCTGCGTAGCTGGCATTAGATTCTGATAAGGCCAGTCAACTTTCATAGCGACGCTCAAGACAGCAGGGATGGGATACTTACTCAGCCCGGCCCCAGATCAAAACCCTTTATTACAAGGACTTCTTCCATTTGTTTTTCCGATGGGAATACGCCGTAGCGGCATATCATGCAGGCGGCATGCCACTCCGGCTCCATTTTTCGGAACAGGCCCTTAAAGGGAATTTAGATGTCAAAGCGCAATAAGAAGCCTGTCGTCAACCCAGCCAGCAAAACCACACCAGAAATTCAAACTTTACTTACCGTAAGGAAAGTGCTGGATCTGGTCAGCGAACACAAGACTGCGGAAGCAAGAACGCTGGGCGAAAGCGTGATCGCCAAAGCGCCCGATCTGGTCTTCGCTCTTCATGCTCTGGGTCTGGTGGAATTGCAGGCCAAGGACTATCTCCGCTCAGAACACTGGTTCCGTAAGGCGGTTGAACTCGAACCCGGCAATGCCGAATACCTGTCCAATCTGGGCATGGCCGTCCTCAAGCAAGACCGTATCGACGATGCCATACGCCTGTTCGAGCAATCGATTGCCATTGACGAAGAACATTTGCCCGGTCGAATCGGACTGGCCGACGCCCTGCATGAGAAAAAAGATCCGAATGCCTCCATTGCCTATTTCGAGGAAGCTGTGCGGCGCGCACCGACTGCCGCCGGCCCCCTCTCCCATTTAGGCAAAGCGCTGATCGACGCCAAACGCTACAAGGAAGCCGTAGAAAAATTGATGCAGGCATTACAGCTTCAGATCAATTTTGCTCCCGCGCATACCAATCTGGGACACGCCTTCCAGGAAATGGGCATGCTTGAGGAAGCGCTCGAATGCCATATCACCGCCTTGCTGCTGGAGCCGGACAATATCTACGCCATCAATCAGAAGGCCGATACCCACACCAAACTGCATGATTACGAGAACGCCTACGACCTTTACAAGAAAGTCATCGCACTGGCACCGAACGATCCGAATAGCTACGCCCGTCTGGGTTCCAGCTATTACGATAACGAGGACCGATATGATGAGTCTATAGCGATGCTGAAAAAAGCATTAACTATCGATCCATCACACGCGATCACTTATAACAATATCGGCGTCATCATGCATGACCATGGTGAGTGCGAAGAAGCGCTAGGTCATTTCGAAACCGCCCTCAAACTCAAGTCCAATTACATGATGGCGCGCCACAATATGTGCCTGGTGCAACTGCTGGCAGGCGATTTCGTCAATGGCTGGGCCAATCATGAAGTACGGCTGGAACTCCCGGAGCGACGTTACATTTATGAACTGGCGCTCGAATTGTTCAAAGTCATTCCCAAGTGGGACGGCAAAGCCTCCCTGAAAGACAAACAAATCCTGTTGATGCATGAACAAGGCTACGGCGACAGTATTCAGTTTTTGCGTTATGTCCCTATGCTGCTTGAGCGTGGCGCGCGCGTGGCGCTGCACGTCAAGGATCCTCTGGCGCGTCTGTTTGCCTCGTTCCCAGGAAAAATCACGCTGGTCCGCGAAAATGACAAACTTCCGGCTGCCGATTTTGCCTATCCGATCATGAGTTTGCCGTATGGACTGGGCACAACGACGCCGGAAGAAATTCCGACCTTCCCCTCGTACCTGTCGGCCAGTCTCAACGACAGCCTGCACTGGGGCGAAAAAATCAGGACGATGAACCTGCCGAAGGGCACTTTGCGGGTAGGCATCGTCTGGGCCGGCAATCCGGAACACGGCAACGACAGACGCCGCTCCATGCCGCTGGAAAACGCAGCACCCTTGTTCGATATCCCGGGAGTTCAGTTCTTTTCCTTGCAAAAAGGAGCGCCGGTTGCCGCAATGACCGCGCTCAACAGCCAGAATCCGGTCATCAATCTGGGGGACGATTTCAACGATTTTGCCGATACCGCCGCCGCCATCGACAATCTCGACCTGGTCATCAGCGTCGACACCTCGGTATTGCATCTGGCCGGCGCGCTCGGCAAACGCACCTGGGCACTGCTGGCGTACATGCCGGACTGGCGCTGGTTGCAGGAACGTGAGGATTCCCCTTGGTATCCCAGCATGCAGCTCTATCGTCAGCCCATCGCAGGTGACTGGGCGGCGGTCATTGCCCGCATGGAAACCGATCTGAAAGCTTTGCGGGACCAGCGCCCCGCTTAATAACTACAAATTAGGCAAATTCACCCTAAACCTGGCAATAAAGACTCCAGATGACACTTCGCTTATATATATAAGCGAAGTGCGGATAAACAGGTCGGGTCACACTCTCTTGTTTTTAAAATCATCAACAGGCAAGCTGAGGCCTGTTGCGCAGTTCCCCCTCCCGCCCGGCCACCTCCGGCACTCCTTTCCGTCGAAATCCCATCTTGGCACTACCAAGCCCTTCGGGGCTGCCGGCATTCCAATTGTGCGATGCGTTTCCTCCAGAAAGTGCGCTAAAAAGTGCTTTCTGAAGGGGGGGATCATTCGGGAATGGATGCAAACCCAAGGCATAGCGAGCACCCACCCTGTCCAAAAATGATATTTCACCCACAAAAATTAAAGTTTTTGTGGAAGCCGTCGAAATAAGACTGGCAAGAGGTATTCACGTCATGCAGTTTTAGTTCTGGCAGTAGCGGCAAAGTATTTTCGACAAGTACTAAACTTTTCCCGATACCGTCCGATATAGCATACATAACAGCGGTTAAAACGCCTGAGGCGCATAGGTAAAAGACCAAAGTTAAGCACTGAAACTCGATTTATCGGTCAAAAATCTTAGGAGAATTAATCATGGCATCAGTAATTAACACCAATATTGCGTCGATCAACACACAACGCAATTTGACAATGTCACAAGCCTCGTTGAACACTTCGATTCAACGTCTGTCTTCCGGTTTGCGCGTCAATAGCGCAGCGGATGATGCAGCGGGTTTGTCGATTTCCCAACGGATGGATTCCCAGATCAAGGGTCTGACTGTTGCGCAACGTAACGCGAACGATGGTATTTCGCTGGCGCAAACGGCTCAGGGCTCGCTCAGCACCGTGACAAACAACTTGCAACGTATGCGGGAACTGGCCGTGCAAGCAACCAACGGTTCGAACAGCGCACAAGATCGCAAGACGCTGAACGATGAATACACACAGTTGTCGTCGGAAGTTTTCCGCGTTCTGAATAGCACCAACTTCAACGGCCAAAACCTGTTCACTGGTGTCGGCTCAGGCGCCAGCGCCGGTGTTGCTTCTAGCTCGACACACGTGTCTGCTGCTCTGACCCTGACTTTCCAGGTCGGCGCCAACGTCGTCGATCACAAAAACTCCGATCAAATCAGCATCTCGCTGAACGATCTGTCGAACAACGCCACGATTGCCAACGTCATCGGTTCCAGCGCCAAGGGTTTGATCGGCCTGGGTTCCACCTCTGCCGTGACGGTCAAACAGACTGCTTACACATCGGCAAAAGCAGCAATGGATACCTTGTTCGCTAGCGCATCCTCGCTTACAGCCACTGCGCTGGCCGCATCGGCAGTCACGCTGCAAACGAAGATCGACAGCGCCAAACTGTCTCTGGATAAGGCAATTGCCGCACCAGCAGCACAAAGCGATGCACAAAAGGCGATCAAGAACCTGGATAAGGCGATTAGCCTGATCTCCTCGAAACAGGCTGAATTCGGCGCGATTCAAAACCGTCTGACCGCCGTGATCACCAACATGCAAACGTCGTCGGAAAACATCACTGCGGCGCAAAGTCGAATCATGGATACCGACTTCGCGGCGGAAACAGCTAAACTGACCCGAGCCCAGATTCTGCAACAAGCTGGTACGGCGATGTTGAAACAAGCCAACTCCGCACCGCAATCTGTGTTGACACTGCTGCAATAATCAACAAAAGTAATCAAAGTAATTCTTGATGTACTAGGATAATGTGCGAAGAGTAGATAGAATATTCTTCGCACATTCCTTTAAAAAAGAGGTAATACCATGTCTATTTCAGCCTTGAATGCCTCCACATCGAATGATGTGACAGGATATGCAACACAGACACCCCCACCAGCAACGACCACTCCAAGTGGTACTGCCGCTACAGCCGGCGCAACAAAACCTGATCCAATCGTTTCCACTGGCGCTCCGACCAATGCCAATGCCGCGAAGCCGACAGCCAGTCAAATCGCTGATGCCGTCAGCAAACTGAACGATTTCGCTGCCAATGCTGCGTCCGATCTGAATTTTTCGACAGACAAAGACACTGGCTTGACGATCGTGAAGGTAGTCGACACAGCAACCAATAAAGTCATCCGCCAGATTCCAAGCGAAGAGGCAGTATCGATTGCCAAATCGATGGATAAATTGCAAGGCTTGCTCATCAATCACAGCGCCTGAAGTTTCGCAAGTTTTCTAGCGAATGCTTGAAGTAGAACGGCAATATCTGCATATTCGTCTTTATGCATGTCTCTTTACGCCCGTACAATCGGGTATGAATTTGAATAGCAGGTCCCGCAGGGCAGTGCATAACGCAAACAGTGCGATGCAAACACGCTCTTATTGGTAACTATCCAAACCGGGTGAGAAAGCAGCCTTTGCCTGGCGATTCACTTTCTCCGCAACAGGTCCAGAGCATCAAGGAGAATTAAATGGTTACAGCCGCAATCACCAGCTCCGGCGCAGGTTCAGGTTTCGACGTAGCAGGTACGGTCTCAAAATTGATGGCCGCCGAAAACCAGGCAATGACTCCGCTGACCAATGCGGCGAGTAGCTTCAATTCCCAAATTTCCGCCTACGGTCAGCTGAAAAGCGCCGTCACCAGCTTTGCCAGCAGCCTGACGGCCATGACCAGCGCCACCTTCAGCGCGCAACAAGCTGTCGTGACCAACTCAGGCACGGGTACTGGCGTCACCACCGGCGCAGTCACCGCTACCGTGAGTTCCAGTTCCAGTGTCGCGGCAAAGGGCCAGATTCTGACGTCCGCTGGCAGTTCAGCGACCGGAACGGCCACCCCCTACGCTAGCGGCGACAGTATCGCCTTCAAAGTGGGGGACAATACCACCACCTTCGTGACGTTGACCGCCAATTCGACGATGGAAATGCTGCGCGACAAAATCAACGCGGGCAATACCGGCGTGAGCGCCAGCATTAAGACCGACAGCACCGGCAAACATCTGGTATTCGAATCCAATACCGCCGGCACTGCAAACACTGTCAAAATTACCGCCAATGGCAGCCTGGCAGGATTTGCCTACGATCCTGCCAACCCAACTGCCAGCACCATGAAGCAGACGCAGGCGCCGCAAGATCAAACGACTGCGGCATCGGCTTCATATAACATTGCCGTGACGCAACTGGCGCAAGCGCAAAAACTGCAATCGTCAGGCTTTGACTCCACCGCCAGTTTCAGCACCGGCGTCATGGCGATCAAAACCGGCACCAACTCAACGACACTGATCAAGCCGCTCACCAATACCCTGGCCGGTATTCGGGATGCGATCAATGCCAGTACAGACACAGGGCTGACCGCCTCCATCGTCAGCGACGGCACGCAAAACCATCTCGTGCTGACCTCCTTGTTGAGCGGTGCAGCCAACGGTACCACCATCACCGCTACCGGCGACTTCGCCAAGCTGGCTTATCCGCCGGCCAGCGGCAGTACCGCCGGCAACCGTATGACCCTGATGACGGCAGCCCAAGATGCGAAAGTGACCGTTGACGGCGTCGAAGTCACCAGTCCGAGCAATACGATCACTACCGCTATTTCCGGTGTGACCCTCAATGCCACGAGCGTCACGACAGCAACTGACAATCTGACCCTGGCCATCACGAACAACATCTCCAGCGTACAATCAAGCGTTTCGAGCTTCGTCAGCAGCTACAACTCGCTCCAATCGACGTTAGCCACCATGACTGCCTACAATGCCACCAGCAAGACCGGTGGCGCCTTGCAGGGCGACTCCAATGTGTTAGCGATGATGACCCAGTTACGCAATACGCTGACACAGGCAGTCACCGGCGGAGGCTCTATCGCCACGCTCTCGGATATCGGCGTAGCGTTCCAGAAAGACGGCACACTTGCCCTGGATTCCGGAAAATTAACTACCGCAATGACGGCCAATTTTTCTGGCATCAACCAATTGTTCACCTCGACCAGCGGTATGGTGCCCCTGCTCAGCGCGCTCACAACCAATATGCTCGGCACCGGCGGCATCATCGCCACCAAAACTGACGGACTCAATTCCAGCCTGAAAAGCAATAGCGCTCAGCAAACGGCGCTGCAGGCCAGGTTAACCGTCATACAGACGAACTACACGACGCAATTTAATGCGCTGGACTTGACTCTGGCGAACTTGCAAAGCACCCAAAGCTATCTGACCGCACAGCTGGCATCGCTGACTACGGCCTAACCATCATTTATCAGGGAGTTCGTATCATGTTTGGTTCTGCACAACGTGGCGCAAGCACCTATGCAAAAATAGGCATAGAAACAGGCGTAGTCGCCGCCAGCCCGCACAAACTCATCATCATGCTGTTTGAGGGGGCGATGACGGCCATCGCCATGGCCGGAATGCATATGCGCTCGATGAACATCAAGGATAAGGGCGAAGCTATTACTAAAGCCATCCTGATCGTCGAAAACGGCTTGCGTGCCAGTCTGGATTTGAGCGAAAGCCCGGGGCGGGATATGGCCCTTAACCTCGACGCTCTTTACGACTACATGAGCCGACGTCTGTTTGAAGCCAATGTGAATAATGATCCAGCTATCCTCAATGAAGTCCATGAATTGCTCAGTGGACTCAAGGAAGCATGGGAAGCGATCGGCGATCCTGTCGCCATCGCTGCCATCACCCGTAACCAGTCCGCAGCCTGAAGCGATCGTCTCGCTCATTTTGAGAAAGCACACACATAATGAATAGCGAAGAAGCCATTTCTTTGTATGAATCGATTGCCACTGTCACCGACCAGATGCTGGCCGCTGCGCGCTCCAGTGACTGGCAACTGCTATCGTCGCTGGAAGCCCAGTGCGCCCAGTATGTTGATCGTTTGCGCGCCAATGAAAGCGCGGTCCCGCTGGAACAAGCTGCCCGCGAACGCAAGATTACGATCATCAAGAAAATACTTGCCGACGACAAAGATATCCGCTCCCTCACCGAACCCTGGCTCAACCATCTGGCATCGATGGCCAAAAGTACCGGCAATGAACGCAAACTTGTCCAGACTTATGGAATGAGCCCGAACTCAAGAGCTTGACGTGGTATCCCCGACCGATATCGGTAACTCAGTCACACCTGTTTCCCCGATAGCCTCGGTCGCTGCGGTCGCTCCGGTTGCCGATCTGCGGCAAGAAAGCCTTTCCCGTCTCAATCAAATCGCTGTCGGTCAGCAATTGCAGGGCCAGGTCTTATCCCAATTCAATGACGGCACTTTTCTGGTCCGTCTGGCAGATACCGCCGCACGCATGAGCCTTGCGGCCGGCACCAAGGTCGGCAGCGATGTCATCCTGACGCTCACCAGCAGAGATCCGCGCCCTACTTTTACGGTCACCGACCATAACGGTGACACCACCACGACCGACAGTGTCGACATCAGCAGCGAAGGCGCACACAGCGCCGGCATTACCCAGCAAACCGATAAAAATCAGCAACTTCTGCGCAGCGTGCAACAACGTCTGCCCTATTCCGTCGGAGAAGACCCGACCATCGCGGCAGACGCCAAGGGCAATGCCGACGGCACACAAAAAAATGCAACCACCCAGCTCAGCACGACCGGCCGCATGATCGATAATCTGCTGCAAGCGGCCAAGCAGGGTGACATTTCCAATGCCATCCAGGCCAAGACCCCGCTTATCGCTGCGGCCAACGCAGGCCCGGTTGACACTACGAAACTCACTGCCGCGCTGCGTGAAACCGTCAATCTCAGCGGCGTATTTTATGAGTCGCACATTGCCGGCTGGACGGAAGGAAAAGTCACCCTGACCGATTTGCGGCGAGAGCCGCAAGCGCAACTAGGCCCGCAATTGCAAAACGGCAGTAGCTTATTGCCAGGCCCGGAAGCCGGGGTGGCCAATGCCCAGCTCGGACAAATCGTCAATCTGCAACTCAATGCACTGGAGCAGCAAAGGATTGTCTGGAACGGAGAAGTCTGGCCAGGCCAGCAGATGGAATGGGAAGTTGAAAAGCAAGAGGAAGATGGCTCGCAAAACGGACAAGCCGATGGCGAAGCCAAGCCCGCGTCGTGGCAGACTGTGGTGCGTTTCGACTTCCCGAATTTAGGCAAAGTGTCGGCGGCCATCCGCCTTACCGGCGATAAAATCCACATGCAATTACGCACCCAGAATGATGACGCCACCACTACCCTGCGCGACCACGGCGAACAATTGAAAAATTCACTGGAAGCTGCCGGTGCTTCTCTGGACGCCTTTCTGGTAAAACAGGATGGATAAGAAGCCCGTCATGCCGCTGCAAAATGCGGTCGCCCTTGCCTACAATTCGAATGAATCTGCGCCGAAAATCGTGGCGAAAGGTAGTGGGCTAATCGCTCAGGCAATCATTGCCCGGGCGAAAGAACATGGTGTGTTTGTACACGAATCCAAGGAGTTGGTGTCCTTGCTGATGCAGGTTGAATTGGATCAACAAATTCCACCTACTCTATATCGCACTGTTGCGGAATTATTGGCTTGGCTTTACCAAATGGAAACAGCACAATCGCTCAAGCAGTGATGTTATGATTCGCTATATTTTATTGACTCGCAATCGCTTGGTTACGACCAATAGCAGATGCCCTAAAAAAAGAAGTTTAAGATGCTCAACGACAAGACTCCGGACACCAGCCAATACCGCGTGCATTCACGCAAGGAAATTGTTGGATTGCTGACCAGCATGATGGATCGCAACCAACTACTCAGTCTGCTCATTAAAGGTGGCTCGGAATCCGTCATCACCTCCATACTGGAACTCGATGAGGATGAGAATTGCATCATCGTCGATTCCGCACCGAGCGCCGATCTCAACAAGAGCATATTGGAAAGCAATCGCATCCTGTTTGAAGTGCTCTACAACAATATTCGCATTAACTTTACTGCCGATAGCGCCACCGAGTACACCTATCAGGGGCGTCCTGCGTTCCGCATAGAAATTCCCGAAAGCCTGGTGCGACTGCAAAGACGTGAATATTTTCGCGTCAACACTCCTATATCCAAGCCTTTACGTTGCACGTTCAGCATCCCACAAGATGATGAGTCAGTTTTGCTTGTGCACACACAACTCAACAACATCAGTGCCGGCGGCATAGGTATCACTGACGATCAGAAATTGCTGGATACCACGTTGGGGAAGGTTTTTGAACATTGCCAGCTGGAATTGACCGACAACACCATGGTGCCGGTCATGCTGCAGATTCGGGATTGCAAGGAAGTCAAACTGGCCAGCGGCAAAACAGTCAATCGCATGGGCTGCGAATTCAAAAATATGTCTCGCGCGGTAGAAGCAGCAATACAGAGGTTCATTACCAAAATGGAACGCGAGCAAAACGCCAAAGCTTCCGGCATGTTGTAATTCCGTGCCCGGCCGCATCAGATTTCCGATGACGGCTGGACAAGTCCCTACCCCACGATACCCACCTCAGAACACGCATCCGGCAAAGCCCGGCTTACACCGACATCGTCATCATCGACTGATAGGCACTGACAAGCTTATTGCGAACCTGAATCGTCGTTTGAAACGAAAGGCTCGCTTTTTGCATGGCAATCATGACGTCGGACAAATTCACGTTGTCATCTCCTAGCGCAAAACTCTGGGACATTTTCTCGGCTTTTTGCTGTGAATCATTGACCTGGTCGATCGACGATTTCAAGACATCAGCAAAATCGACTTTAGGTGCTGCCTGCTGCGCACTTTGCGCATCCACCGGCGCCACATTGCCTTGCGCGCGCGCAGCTGCCGCTTTGAGCTGGGCAACCATCGCCTCGATCTGACTGGTATCGATGGCAGTAACGCCACCTATGCTTCCTACACTTTGCACCACAATACACCTCGCTGTTGACCAATACGCTTTGCTATTGGCGGATCAAAGCAAGCTTTGAACCGGAAGAAAACAGAGAATTTCTAAAAATACTGTCAAAAAATCGCAATAACGCTTATTGCCCAGACAAGATATCACGCACCGACGCGCTTTTGACACTGATAAAAGATAGAATTGCGGGTCTGTTCAGGCTATCAAATCCAGCGTGCTGCAGGACAATCTGTATTAAGCCAAAAAGGGTATTCGACGATGGATGAGGGTCAGCAGTGAAGCAAATAATGGAACTAGGCGCAAGTCACGAGGATAAAGTATGGCTGTGACCGCTGACGGCACCCTGACCGGCGACGGCAATGCCCCCCTCGAAAATACAACTGAACAGACTGGCGGTGCTATCCCTGCGCCGGCCGAAGCCACTGGCTTGCTCGGTTTTGCTCAGTCCCCACAAGGTCGCAAAATACTGCTCGTCGTAGCCGCTGCCGCGGTGATTGCCGTCATGATTTCCGTCTGGCTCTGGAGCCAGAAAGTCGAATACCGGGTCCTGTTCTCCAACTACACGGATCGCGACGGCGGTGCCATTGTCGCCTCACTGCAACAAATGAACGTCCCCTACAAATATTCCGAGGGAGGCAGCGCCATTCTGGTCCCCGAGACCATGGTGCATGACGCTCGTCTGAAACTGGCCTCCCAAGGTTTGCCCAAAGGCGGCAATGTCGGATTTGAATTAATGGAAAACCAGAAACTGGGCGTATCGCAGTTTCTGGAGCAAGTCAATTTTCAACGCGCCCTTGAAGGCGAACTGGCGCGCTCGGTTGAATCGCTGGCCGCTGTGCAATCCGCGCGCATTCATCTGGCCCTGCCCAAAGCATCGGTCTTTGTCCGCGACCAGCAAAGCCCCACCTGCTCCGTCATTCTCAGCCTCTACCCCGGCCGCATGCTGGACGCGCAACAAGTCAGCGCCATCGTCCATCTGGTCGCCAGCAGCGTGCCCGAGCTGTCACCGAAAAGCGTCACCATCGTCGATCAAAACGGCAATCTGCTCTCGGACACCTCCAAAAAACCAGTCAACGGCCTCGATCCGACGCAATTGAAATATTTGCAGGACTTGCAGCAAGACATCGTCAAACGCGTGGAATCCATCATTGCCCCTATCGTCGGCAATGAAAACGTCCGCGCCGAAGCCACCGCCGATGTCGACTTTTCGCACAGCGAACAAGCAGCGGAAACCTACGGCCCGAACCAGACGCCGGACAGCGCTGCCGTTCGCAGCAAGCAAAATACCGAAGCACAAAGCCTCAACCAATCCAGTTCCGGCATACCGGGCGCGCTGACCAATCAGCCCGGGGTCAACGCAACGGCACCCATCGTCAACCCGCCAGTCACCACACCGCCCAACCCCAATGGCACCCCTGCTACTCCTGCTACTGCAGCCCCTGGCACCATCGCCACCTCAAGCGCTACGGGCGTACCAATCAATACGCGCAAGGACGCCACGGTCAATTACGAGGTCAACAAAACCGTCCGCTACATCCAGCAACCGATGGGCGGCGTCAAACGCCTGACCGTCGCCGTCGTCGTCAATTTCAAACGCGATGTCGACGCCAACGGAAAAGTGACGATGAAGCCATTGAGCGCCACTGAAAAAACCCAGATCACCGATCTGGTCAAGGAAGCAATGGGCTTCAACAAAGAACGCGGCGACTCCCTCAACGTCGTCAATACTTTGTTCACCGGCCCGATAGAACCGAACGTGCCGCTATGGAAACAACCTGACAACATTCAGATGGCCAAGGAAATCGGCCGCTACATCCTGATCGGTGCCGTACTCCTTTATCTGTACTTTGGTATGCTCAAACCGCTGATCTACAAAATCAGCGGCAAAGAAGCCGCAGACATCAAGGCCAAGGCAGCCGCCGAAGCCGCCGCTGTCGCCGCGCAACTGGCACGCGAACGGGGAGAAGAGGAACCTGACGCCATCGTCGAACTGAGTGAAGAGCAAGTAGAAGCCGCCCATGAACGCAATGCGTATGCAGACAACATGGAGAAGGTAAAAGAGTTGGCGAAATCCGATCCAAAACTGGTGGCCAGCATCATTAAAGCATGGGTGAATAATGAGTGACGGTATTCAAAAAGGCGCCATCCTCATGCTCGCCTTAGGCGAAAATGAGGCCTCCGAAGTCATGAAGCATCTCGGGCCGCGCGAGGTGCAAAAACTGGGTGCCGCCATGGCGACCCTCAAAAGCATCAGCTACGACGAAATCAATGAAGTACTGATCGAATTCGTCGAAAAAACCGGCCAGGCATCGTCGATAGGACTCGATTCGGACGAATATGTCCGCAGCGTACTGACCAAGGCTCTGGGCGACGACAAGGCCTCCTCCCTGCTCAACCGGATTCTCGGCGGCCGTGACGCCAGCGGTATCGAAAGCCTGAAGTGGATGGATGCGCAATCGGTGGCCGACCTGATTCGCAACGAACACCCGCAAATCATCGCCACCATCCTGGTCCATCTGGAACGCTATCACGCCTGCGATGTGATTAACCAATTTACCGAACGCCTGCGCAACGACGTTGTGCTGCGCATTGCCACGCTGGACGGCGTGCAACCGGTCGCCCTGCGCGAACTCAACGACGTGCTGACGAAATTACTGACCGGCAATGAAAGTCTGAAGAAACAACAAATGGGCGGAGTGCGCGCCGCAGCCGAAATTCTCAACTTCCTGAGCGGCGAAAACGAAACCTCGGTCATCCAAAATCTGCGCGCCTACGACGAAGAAATGGCGCAAAGAATCATGGATGAGATGTTCGTCTTCGACAACATCATCGACATCGACGGTCGCGGCATCCAACTGCTGCTGCGCGAAGTGCAATCCGAATCGCTGATCGTCGCGCTCAAAGGCGCCTCCCAGGAACTGCGCGAAAAATTCTTCAGCAACATGTCGCAACGCGCAGCGGAAATGATGCGTGAAGATCTGGAATCCAAAGGCCCGGTACGCCTGTCCGAAGTCGATATCCAGCAAAAAGCCATCCTGCAAATCGTACGTCGCCTTTCCGATGAAGGACAAATCGTACTGGGTGGCAAAGGTGAGGACTCCTTCGTCTAATGCGTGGACCCAACATCCTCTCCAAAGAACTGATGACACCCTATCAGCGCTGGGAAATGGCGTCGCTGGAAGAGAGTGGAAAACCCGAAGCAGGAACACAGGAAGAAGTCACGCCGGAAGACGCTGCCGAACTGCTTGCAGAACAAGTCGTTGAACCACCCCTGCCCGCTCCTACCGCAGAAGAAATCGCCGCCATTCACGATGAGGCGCGCCAGCTCGGCTATGTTCAGGGCATGGAACAAGGCAATGCCAACGGCTACGAAGAAGGCTACGCAGCAGGCATGGCGCAAGGGCGCATGGAAATGGACGAAATCCTCCAGCACTTCCGTCATATCGCCAACACCTTCAGCAGCGAAGTCGCCCATTGCAGCGAAATGATCGCGCCCGACATGCTCGACCTGGCGCTCGACTTCACCAAAGCCATGCTGAAAACAGCGCTCAAAGTGCGACCTGAACTGGTCTTGCCACTGATCAGCGCCGCGCTGCAAACCATTCCCATCCTGCAACAACCCGCCCTGCTTTATCTCAGTCCCGAAGATGCGGTACTGGTGCGCGAACACATGGGTGCAGAATTGCTGCAAACCGGCTGGCGCATTGCCGATGACATCGACATGGAACGAGGCGGTTGCCGCATCGAAACGCCCAGCAACCACATCGACGCGAGCTTGCCTAGCCGCTGGCAAAGACTGGCCACTTCCCTCTCCAAAGAATCCGACTGGCTTGGCCCATGAGCCAGGAGTCACCGGTACTGTCACACAGCAGCCGCTGGCAGGCTTATCTGCACAACTGCAGCAGCCTCGCCAAAATGACTGAAACCATGCAAATCTGCGGTCGGGTCACGCGCGTGGCCGGACTGGTGATGGAAGCAGTAGGACTCAAACTGCCTGTCGGCAGCCCTTGCACCGTACCGCTGCCCAACGGCTCGCTGATTGAAGCCGAAGTGGTCGGCTTCCAGAATGACCGGCTGTTTTTAATGCCGCAAAGCGACGTCGAAGGCATCGTTCCGGGTACTCCGGTCTATGCGGTAGAACCACAAAAACCGCCGCCGCGTACCGGACCCATGACCCACAGCACCCAGCGCGCTGATCAGCATAGCCGGCGTTTGCCCGTCGGCCCTGAACTGCTAGGACGCGTGCTCGACGGTGCCGGCCGCCCTCTGGATCGACTCGGCCCGCTGCACACCGAAGTCTCCGCACCGCTGGGCGTGCGTGCCGCCAATCCACTCTTGCGCGCTCCCATCACCGACATTCTCGACGTCGGCGTGCGCGCTATCAACAGCATGCTCACCGTCGGCCGTGGCCAGCGCATGGGCCTGTTTGCCGGCTCCGGCGTCGGCAAAAGTGTGCTGCTCGGCATGATGGCGCGCTATACCAGCGCCGATGTGATCGTTGTCGGCCTGATCGGCGAACGCGGTCGCGAAGTCAAAGAATTCATCGAACAGATTCTGGGCGACGAAGGACTGGCCCGTTCTGTCGTAGTCGCCGCCCCGGCCGATACCCCGCCGCTGATGCGTCTGCAAGGCGCGGCCTACGCCACCGCCATCGCCGAGTATTTCCGCGATCAGGGACAGAACGTGCTGCTGATCATGGATTCGCTGACCCGCTACGCCATGGCGCAACGTGAAATCGCCCTCGCCATCGGCGAACCGCCCGCTACCAAAGGTTATCCACCCTCGGTGTTTGCCAAATTACCGGTGCTGGTCGAACGTGCCGGGAACGGCATTACCGGCGGCGGCTCCATCACCGCGTTCTATACCGTGCTGACAGAAGGCGACGATCAACAAGATCCCATCGCCGATGCCGCCCGCGCCATTCTCGACGGCCACATCGTTCTCAACCGTACCCTGGCGGAAAGCGGGCACTATCCCGCCATTGATATCGAACAATCGATCAGCCGGGCCATGCACACCATTACCTCACCGGAACACCAGGCATCAACCCGCCGGCTCAAGCAGCTGTATTCCCGCTACGAACGCAACCGCGACCTCATCAGCGTCGGCGCCTATAGCCCGGGTAGCGACCCGCTGCTGGATCAGGCTATTGCCCTGCATCCAAAAATTGAAGCATTCCTGCAACAAGCGATCTCGGAGCGTGCCGATGTTAGCGAGAGCTTGGGGCAACTTACCTCTCTGTTCCAGTGATCGAGGCGGAAGCGCTCCCCTATAATTGCAGCACCATGGCAGCCCTTTCCACACTCGATACGCTGATAGACCTAGCGACCAAAGACACTGACGAAGCCACTAAACGGCTCGGCAGATGTATTCGCGCAGCGGATGAAGCGCAGCAAAAATTATCTGTCCTGCAACAATATCGGGATGACTATGGCCTGCGCTTCCAGGAAAGCATGCAGGCGGGATTGACGCCGATGCAATACCGCAATTTCCAGCTCTTCATCGAAAAGATAGAAGTGGCGATCAACGGGCAAAACAGCCTGGTGGAAACGGCAAAACTAAGGATTAGTGAGGCGCGCACAGTCTGGCAAGGATGCGAACGAAAACGCATGTCCTATGACACTCTGGCAACGCGAGCACGATTGAGCGCGCAACAGCGCGAATCCAAATTGGACCAGAAACAAACCGACGAGCACGCTTCAAGAATGGCGTTTTACAGCAGCAAGAACCGTCAGGCCTAAGGCCTGAGCGCGACACCAATTTCAACGGCAGGATTTGCCACGGCGACCACCATGACTACCACTACACCGCTCCTGAATATCGTTGCTAATTTTTCTGCTACGAGCACGGCACCATCCAGCCCGGCAATTGCGCCGGAGGCGAGCTTTTCACAGATACTGTCAAACCAATCGACTCAATCCACCCAACGCGACGCCAGCGCAAACGCAAATAACAACAGCAACAACAATAACGACGCGAACAACAATAACCAAAACAACAACACCGCCGTCAACAACAACCAAAACAACAGCGCCACCGCGAATGCCAACAAAAACAATAACGCGACCACCAACAACAGCACAGCGCAAAACACGAGCAGCAATCAAAAGACAGGTAGTGCCAGCACTTCTGCAAAATCGGCGTCTGACAAATCCGCCTCGACGGCAGACAAAACCAACAGCACTGCAACGGATGCGCAAACTGCCGAGGCAGCATCCGCGCAAATGCTTGCGCTGGTGGCCAATCTGACAAATAACCCGGTTACCGCGCCCGCACCAAAAACCGGTGATGCACTTGCGCAAGCTGGCCTTCCGGATCCGGCAGCGTTAAACGGCGCGAGTCTGGCCGCAGCTGCGGCCGCGGCCGCCAGTGCAGAGGCGGGCAAAGGAAAAACCGATCCGACTCTGCTTGCCGCGCCCACGGATGCCAAGAACCTCATGCCAAGCACCGCCGATCTGAGCGCCACCAATGCCAAAAACAGCGCCGCATTACCAGCAGCAACATTAGCGACAGCGACCGCCGTCGCCAACAGCGGATTGCAAGACTTTGCCGCTGCCAGCGCCAAAGCCACCGCCAGCCTCGCAAGCGAAGCCGCACTGCCAACAGCGAATCTAACGGACACCACACCTGGCAACGCCACAATGATCCCGGTATTCCAGCAAGCCTCAGGCGGACTCAGTCAGGCACTCAATCAACCGACTGAAAAGCTCACGCCCACCGTCGGCAGTCCTGCATGGGATCAGGCGCTCGGCCAAAAAATAGTCTGGATGACCAGTGGCGGAATGCAAAGCGCATCGCTGACGCTCAACCCACCGGATCTGGGCCCGCTGCAAGTCGTGATTCACGTCAACAACTCTCAGGCCGACGCCACTTTTACCGCCGCCCAGCCAGAAGTACGCCAGGCACTGGAAGCCGCCATGCCCAAATTACGTGAAATGCTCGACCAGGCTGGTATTCAGCTCGGGCAAGCCACCGTCAGCAGCGGCATGCCGAACCAACAACAAGGTTCGGGCAATCAGCAGCAAGCGCGACAATCTTCATCCGGCCGCGGCTCTTCGGATGCGGACGGTGATGACGACACAATCATCACGACGCAACAACCGATTAATAGCCGGCTGGGATTGGTAGATACATTTGTATGATGATGCCTTGTATCGACATGTCAAAATCGAAGAAAAAAAACATCATGGCCATGCGGGATATTGAATATTATTGAAGATTATTCAATATCTGCAATTCCTTGCCGTTATCAAATAACGAAACGAGTGATTGCATTCGCCAACCCGCATGAAAGGAAATAGTTAGATGGCCACCAGCCCGAAAGCAAAAACAGCATCCAAGGGTGGCGAAGGCGATGATGCCGCCCCGAAAAAATCGAGTAAAAAATTACTTTTCATCATCATCGGCCTGGTGGTTGTACTCGCCGGCGGCGGCGCTGCTGCCTTCATGATGATGGGATCAGGGAAAGACAAGAAAGAAGGCGCGGAAGAACACGCCTCAGAAAAGAAAGGGGAAAGTCAGGCTCCGGTGTTTGCCGTGATCGAACCTTTCGTCGTCAATTTACAGCAGGAAAACGGAGACCAGTTTTTGCAAGTGGCAATCACCCTCCAGGTCGCTACAGCAGAAGGTAGCGAAATGCTCAAAACATTCATGCCGCAAGTACGCAGCCGTTTACTGATGGTGCTGTCCAGCAAAAAAGCGTCCGACATCCTGACGAACGAAGGCAAAGAAAAACTGACCGAAGATATCCTTGATGTTCTCAACAAGCCTTTTGCCGGCGCGACCAAAGGCCCTGGCATTAACGACGTGTTCTACACCTCTTTTGTAGTCCAGCAACAGTAAGGGGATTAACTGCTGTAACCTGAGCCACCTCTCAATATGCGCTGTGCAGCGATCATTGAGAGCTAGCCAGTTCCGATTCGGACTTTAACTTGTAGGCAGCAGCGGCATCATGGCAGAACATTTTCTTTCACAGGAAGAAGTCGATGCACTCCTCAAAGGAGTCAGCGGCGAGAGCGACGACGTTGTCGTCGAGGAAGATCCGTCTGCGGTCCGCAATTACAACCTGGCAACGCAGGAACGTATTGTCCGTGGTCGCATGCCGACCCTGGAAATCATCAACGAACGGTTTGCCCGACTGTTCCGCATCGGCTTGTTCAACTTCCTGCACCGCACATCGGAAATTTCAGTCGGCCCGGTCAAAGTCATCAAGTACAGCGAATTCATCCGTAATCTGGTGGTACCCACCAATCTGAACCTGGTCCACATCAAACCCTTTCGCGGCATCGGTCTGATCGTGTTCGATCCCCAGTTAGTGTTTTTGCTGGTCGACAATATGTTTGGCGGCGATGGCCGCTTCCACACCCGGATCGAAGGGCGTGAATTCACGCCGACCGAGCAACGCATCATCATGCGCGTGCTCGATATCTGCTGTGAAACCTATGCCAAGTCCTGGGAGCCGGTGTACCCGATTGAATTCGAATACATCCGCTCGGAAATGAATACCCAGTTCGCCAACATCGCTACCCCCAATGAAGTCGTGGTGGCAACCACCTTCTCGGTGGAACTCGGCCCGGTCAGCGGCGAAGTGCATATTTGCACCCCGTATTCCATGATCGAACCGGTGCGCGACCGCCTCACCACCAGCTTGCAAGGTGAGGCACTGGAAGTCGATAAACGCTGGCTGCGCCTGATGAAACAGCAGATTCAGACCGCGGAAGTAGAACTGATCGCCAATTTTGGCACCGCACGCGTTACCTTTACCGATCTGCTCAACATGCAAGTCGGCGATGTCATCCCGCTCGTCACTGAAAAATTAGTGACCGCAAAAGTGGATGGCGTCCCCGTCATGGAATGCGGCTACGGGCAATTGAACGGGCAATATGCCCTGCGTGTGGAAAAATTATTATCCGTCAATCATAACGATTCACCGGAAGAAGATCTCTAGGAGAGAAGCATGGCTGACAATATTGTCGGAGAAGAAGAAATCGACGAAGACGACCCATGGGGCGCCGCGATTGCCGAGCAGACGCAGGCTGAAGAGCTGCAAAAGAAAACGCACGCCGAAGAAATGGACTCTCAGGTCATGAAGGCACAGGCGGCCCAATCGACTGTTTTCAAGGATTTCGCCGCCTCGGATTACAAAACCAATGCGCCCAACGATATCGACTTCATCCTCGATATTCCGGTACAGCTGACGGTGGAATTGGGGCGCACCAAAATTGCGATCAAAAATCTGCTGCAACTGGCGCAGGGCTCTGTCGTGGAACTCGAGGGCATGGCGGGTGAACCGATGGATGTGCTGGTCAATGGCTGCCTGATTGCACAAGGTGAAGTCGTCGTCGTCAATGACAAGTTCGGTATCCGCCTGACCGACATCATCACTCCTGCTGAACGGATTAGGAAAATCAACAGATGAAGCCGTTTGTACTGCGCTGCACGTCTTGTATCAATAGTGCCCTGCTGTTCACACTGGCCGCCGGCAGTGCCTGCGCCGCCGATGCCAGCGCACCCAGCGAGACCACCAGCCTGCTCACGATGTTGATGGGGTTGGCGATTGTGCTGGCCTTAATGGCCGGAATCGCCTGGCTGCTCAAACGCTCCGGCATCACCAGACTGCAAGGCACTGCCATCGTCAAAGTAGTCGGCGGAGCCAGCGTCGGCACGCGCGAACGCGTGATGGTCATCGAAGTCGCGGATCAATGGATCGTCATTGGCGTCGCCCAGGGCCAGGTCAATCTCCTCAGCACCATGCCGCGCGGCAGTGCCACACCGGCAGCCGAGGCAGCATCGACAGCGGCACCAAATAATTTTTCAGCCTGGCTGAAACAGACCATAGAAAAACGCAATGCCAACCGTTAGCACGCCGTTTTCCCACCGCTCTGCCGCACCTCTTTTTCTCCAGCTGATCGCTATGGCAGGGCTTGCCCTGCTGCTTAGTTTGCCCATGACTGCGGCAGCACAGGGTCTGCCGGCACTGACCAGCAACCCGACTGCCGGCGGCGGACAAACCTACAGCCTGAGCATTCAGACACTGCTGCTGATGACCTCGCTGTCATTCATCCCGGCAGCCTTCCTGATGATGACCAGCTTTACCCGCATCGTGATCGTCCTCTCGATGCTGCGTCAGGCACTGGGCACCGGCGGCACACCGCCTAATCAGGTGATCGTCGGACTGTCGCTGTTTCTCACACTGTTCGTGATGGGACCGGTATTCGACAAGATTTATACCGACGCCTACCTGCCGTTTTCCGACAACAAAATCACCATGCTCCAGGCGATGGATAAGGGTTCTGCGCCGCTCAAGGAATTCATGATGAAGCAAACGCGTCAGGCAGATCTGGCCTTGTATGCCAAGCTGTCTCGCACGCCGGCGCTGCAAGGCCCCGAAGATGTATCGCTGCGAATATTGATCCCGGCGTTTGTCACCAGCGAATTAAAAACGGCATTCCAGATCAGCTTTTCCATCTTTATCCCCTTTCTGATTATCGACATGGTGGTCGCCAGTATTCTGATGTCGATGGGGATGATGATGATGTCGCCGGCCATTGTTTCTCTGCCATTCAAACTGATGCTGTTCGTGCTGGTGGACGGCTGGCAATTGCTGATCGGCTCGCTGGCGCAAAGTTTTTATTAACCAGGACTTACGCAAAAGGCTGCGGACTAGGCGCATTGCCGCAGGCAGTACAAGTGGTGCGGCAAGGCGAGGCAACAACGTCAGCGGTCTTTTGCGTAAATCCTGTAGTCCTGTAAGTCTTATTAACGATCAAGGATTCTTATGACCCCCGAGAGCGTCATGACACTGGGCCGTCAGGCCATGCAAGTCACCTTGATGGTGGCGGCACCCATGCTGCTGACTTCACTGGTTGTCGGTCTGGCCGTCAGTATTTTCCAGGCGGCTACGCAAATCAATGAATCGACCCTGTCGTTCATTCCCAAGCTGGTGTGCGTGTTTATCGCGCTCATTGTGGCCGGGCCGTGGATGCTATCGCTACTGCTCGACTACATGCGACTGATGTTTAGCGGCATCCCCGCCATGGTGCAGTAGCCGGCTTTGACACCTACCGCCCGGCCCCCTTCGTGATCAGCGTCACTACCGCCCAACTGTACGCATGGGTTGCGGCATTCGTCTGGCCGCTCACACGCATCCTCGGCCTGCTCGCACTGGCACCGCCGTTCGGCAACAGCACCGTGCCTATGCAAGTAAAGTTGTTATTAGGCGTGGCGCTGACCCTCATCATTTCCCCTACCATCGCCAGCTTTCCAGCAATAGAACCGGGATCGATGGCGGGCTTGCTGATCATGGCGCAGCAATTTCTGATTGGCCTGTCGA